>DATHMC010000213.1:0-31025 GCA_035487495.1 Undibacterium sp. | reverse complement strand
TGCGTCTTGGGGAGTCGGTCTACCTGGAAGTCATTGCGGTTGACCCGGGCGCACCCGCACCCGGCAGGCCGCGCTGGTTCGGGCTGGATGCGCTGCAGCCAGGGTCGCCGCCACGGCTGGCGACGTGGGTAGTGCGTAGCGACGACATAGCCGCCGGCAATGCCGCCAGTTCCGAGGCGCTCGGCAAGATAGAACCGATGAGTCGCGGCGCGCTGAACTGGCAGATCACAGTGCCGGAAGACGGCTCGCTGAGCTTGGGTGGCACTGCGCCGGCGCTGATACAGTGGGAAGCCGGGGCACATCCCGCCAGCAGGATGCCGGACCTGGGGCTTACGCTGACCAGGCTGGAGCTGTTTCATCCCGAACCGGAGCGGGTTTCAGCGCTGCTGAGTTCGCTGGACATGGATGGCCCGCTGGTCGTGACTGCGCTAGCGCCAGGGCAGGCTCCTTACCCGGCTGCGCATATTCAGACGCCGCAAGGATTGCGGATATTATCCGGCGCCTGCTAGCGTTATTTTTGTTTGCGGCCGGGCTGACGGGTAGGTATGGCGGCCTGTTCCGCTTTGAAAAGATGCTCGCACAAAAAATCCACGAACACCCTCAGCTTGGGTGACAGCTGCCGGCTGGACGGCCACAGCACAGAAAATATGTCCGTCGTGCTAAGGTGTGCGTCCAGCACGGTTTGTAGGCTTCCGTTTGCCAGCGCATCGCCGACGATAAAATCAGGCAAATAGGCAAGGCCCAGTCCTTGCCCCGCAGCGCAGATCAGCGCTTCTATGTTATTGCAGGTCATCGCGGCGGAGAGGCGCAGTTCGGGATTTGACGGATCGGGATCCAGCACCCATTCTTGCAACTTGCCGGTGCTAGGGAAGCGGTAGCACAGGCAGGCATGTTGTGTGAGGTCTGCCGGTTTGCCGGGGATGCCGTGTTTTTTGAAATATGCCGGCGCGCCGGCGATGACCATGCGAAATGGCCCAAGCTGGCGCGCCATTAGCCGCGAATCGGTGAGCGGGCCGCTGCGCACCACCACATCCAGCCCTTCCTCGATGACATCCACCAGCCTGTCGTTGAAGTCAAGCTCCAGCTCCACCTGCGGGTAGCGCCGCATAAATTCAGGCAATACCGGCAGCAGCATCCTGTAGCCTATCACCGGCATGCTGACGCGCAGTTTGCCGCGGGGCGTTTCCAGCGTGCGCGCTAGTTCGCCCTCTGCGTCTTCCAGATCGGCCAGGATACGCTGGCAGCGCTCGTAAAAAAGCGTGCCCTCAGCCGTCAGACTGATATGCCGCGTGCTGCGCTGGAACAGGCGCACGCCCAGTTTTTCCTCCAGCCGCGCCACGCTCTTGCCCACCGCCGAAGCGGATATCCCTAGCAGGCGTCCGGCCGCGACAAAGCTGCGCGTTTCCGCCGCGCGCACAAAGACGGCAAGGCCATTGAATCGATCCATCTGCATCCAGTTTCTACATCAATTGCGGAAAAAAATTCCTGATTATAAGGATATTCGGCTTGTTTATTCAGGATTGAAGCCATTTTATCATCACTACCTTATCCCAAATGAGCTTGTTTTTTTCAGGACCCATGATGAAACAAAAAAATACCCACACCCCAAGCGAAAAGCTGCTGATACTCTGCGCAGTATGCCTGGCCGCGCTGGTCATGCCGCTGAGTTTTACCGGCCCGGCAGTCGCATTGTCGGCGATAGGCCGCGAACTGGGTGGCAGCACGATACAACTGAGTTGGGTGACCAACGCCTTCATGCTGAGCTTTGGCAGCAGCCTTATGGCGGCCGGCACGCTGGCTGATACTTATGGGCGCAAGCGCTTGTTCTTGATCGGCGTGGCGCTGTTCGCTATCGCTTCATTCGCGCTGGCTCTTGCGCCGAATATCGTTTGTTTCGATATCCTGCGCGCGGTCCAAGGCATCGCGGCGGCTGCCGCATTCTCCGGCGGTGTTGCCGCGCTGGCGCAAGAATTTGACGGCCATTCCGGTGCGCGCGCATTCAGCATGCTGGGCACTACCTTCGGGCTGGGCTTGGCTTTTGGACCCTTGTGGTCCGGTCTCCTGATTGAGGCGATGGGCTGGCGAGCGATCTTCCTGAGCACGGCAGCGGTCGGCATAGTGGCGCTGATTTTCGGCGCGCGCTGCATGCGCGAATCGCGCGAGCCCAACTCCGCAGGCCTGGACTGGCCCGGCGGCGCCAGCTTTACCGCCGCGCTGACTGTCTTTACCTATGCCGTGTTGCGCGCGCCCGAGAGCGGCTGGGCCAGCCCGTCGGTGATTGTCTTGCTGCTGGCCGCAGCGGTGTTGCTGGCAGCCTTTGTGATGATAGAAAATCGCGTCAGGAAACCGATGCTGGACTTGTCGCTGTTTCGCTATCCGCGTTTCGTCGGCGTGCAGTTCCTCGCTGCCGCACCTGCGTATGCCTATGTCGTGCTGCTGGTGCAGTTGCCTATCCGCCTGGTCGGCATAGAAGGCCACAGCGAGATCGATGCAGGCCGCATCATGATAGCGCTTTCTGCGCCTATGCTGGTGGTGCCGTTTATTGCAGCGATGCTGACCCGCTGGATTTCTGCCGGCCTGATTTCCGGCACCGGCTTGCTGATCTCGGCAGGCGGCCTGTTTTGGCTAGCGCAATTCCCGTCCGTAACACCTGTTATGGCTACGGTGTGGCCAATGCTGACAATAGGCTTCGGCATCAGCTTGCCATGGGGTTTGATGGATGCGCTGGCTGTCAGCGTTGTGCCCAGGGAGCGCGCAGGCATGGCGGCCGGCATCTTCAGCACGACACGGGTAGCGGGCGAGGGCATCGCACTGGCGATAGTCGGCGCGGCTTTGGCTGCCCTAGTCCAGTCCAATCTGGCCAAGGCTATCGCTGTGGCGATTCCCTCAGCAATGCAACCGGCCCAATTGGCGACGGCCGCCGGCCGCGTTGCGATGGGAGACCTGCGGCAGGCGATGGACATCCTGCCTGCCGTAAGCCATGCATCCCTGGTACAAGCGTATAGCGGCGGCTTCCAGACCCTGCTGTGCTTCCTTGCTGCGGCGACTGTTCTTTCTGCCATGATCGTTTTCAGCTTCCTGCGTCAGCCACGTGGCGAGGCCAGGGCCGGAGAAATGCGCGGCGACGGCATGGGAAAACCAAGGCCGGGGGCATCGGTCTGACTGCGGGTTGAAGGAGGGGGCAAGCGGTGCGCCATGTGGTCGCGGTTTGTCGCGATATGCCTGCCAACACATCCGTGTACCAGTTTCATGGTAAATTACTAATATTTCCAGTTGGAATTAATTTTAAATATAGAAAGACGTGCAGATGCGCTTTACGGCCAATTTTTCGATAGTGTTTCTCGGTGTTTTAGCACTTTCCGCTTGCAATTCAAAAGACAGCGCTACTGCGGCGGCAAGCCCGGCGACCCTGCAGGCTGTGGCCGATGGTTCCAGCGGCGGCAAGGCTTATGAACTGGTAGTGGAAGAGCGTACCGAGCCGGCGCACAGCGACCTGTTGCTGGCGCGCGATGGCGTCCAGAAAATATGTGCAATGGCCGCCAAGGCCCTGAATGTGCCGGTAAAGCCTTTCCCGCCATTTCCGGAAAATGCAGCGGTGCAGCGGTACACCGTGATTACGGATGGCCATTCCACCATGCGCAAAACAGAAGCCCTGTACAGCCTGGATACTGAAAATATGCAGCCGGAAACCGGCTGCGAGGTGAAAATTCTGCCCAAGTCCACCGACGTCACGATCACTCATAACGGCAAGCAAGTCCGCGTCTTGCGCGACGCGCTCGGCAAGCTGACCGTTGAAAATAATGAGGGCTGGATACCGACGCCGCAGGCTCCGCTGCAGGACAACAGCAGCTATTCGGAAAGGCGCACGATCAATAATGTCAATTTGCGCTGCTTGCCAAAATCGGATCCTGTGCTGGTAGCGCTCAACACGCTTGACCTCTGCGTACATGAAAGAAATGACGTGGCGCTGGAGGACGGCGGCAATCCTATGACCCTGTTCGCACGGGTAAAATCCCCGTTGAATGTCAACGGAAATCCGTCCATTCATATTACGGAACCGACCTCGTTCAAGCAACTGGATCGCGTGGATGCGTCGGTATTCGATCCTGCAAGCTACTCCAGGTAAGTTCGGGCTACCCGGCCTCCGGGGGCATTTGTGGGGCTAGGGCCGCATTGTTTCCGGCCTGCTTCGCCTGTCAAGTCCCTGGCAGGCGCTCATTTCCGTAGTGGAGTTTCTGATGATTCTGGTCTAAAATTCCTCCGGTGAAAATCCGCCCAACCATCCGCCTCTTAGCCTCAAACAAGACCATGCCTGCCCGTGAATTCGCTTGATCTGAAAACCCTCATCCTGATGTCCATGTTAATGGCCGGAGCGATGAGCATAGTCTTGTTTTCGGCCCACCGCAGTTTTCCATCCGAGGTGAAAGGCCTGGGTTACTGGGCCTTGGGATCGCTGACTTTGATGCTGTCGGCTATCCTGTTCGGCTTGCGCGGCTTTTTCCCCAATGCGGTAGTGTTGCTGTGCGCCAACGCCGCGCTATTCTGGGCTATCGGTTTCTCCATGATAGGCACGCAAAAATTTTACGGCCGCGCGCCGGGCTGGCTGCTTTTTCATCTGGTATGGGGCATTGGGATGGCCTGCGTAGGATGGTGGCTGCTGGGGGAGCCGAATTTTGACGCGCGCGTAGCGGTGTTTTCATTTTTCGTGTCGATCTTTTATCTTGTCCAATTGGGATTGATCGTGCGCCATGGCGAGCGGCATTTTTCGACCTATTTTTTTGGCTCGCTAATGCTGATACAGGCAAGCGCCGTCATTGCCAGGGGCGTTGCCGCCCTTCACGATGGCGGCGGCAGCGTCGATCTGGAGAGTGGCGGCCCGTTCCTGGCGGTGTATGTCGCGATTTCAAATTTCATGTCCTTGCTGTTGACCGTGGGGTTCATGACGGTTGCCACCAGGCGCCTGCAGATTCTGCTGGAGAAACGCTCCAACCTGGACCCGCTCACCAGCGCCCTCAATCGTCGCGGTTTCGCCGAAATTTATGCGCAGGAAAAGGCGCGCATGCAGCGCGACCTGCAGCCAATGACTTTCCTGAGCGTCGACCTGGATTACTTCAAATCCATCAACGACAGCTTCGGCCACGCGGTCGGCGACAGCGTGCTGGTGCATGCCGCAAATACGATACGCAACGCACTGCGCGCGACCGATCACATGGCGCGCTTTGGCGGCGAAGAATTTGTCGTCCTGTTGCCGGAGACCGACAAGGACATCGCGCATGTGATTGCCGAGCGCATCCAGTCGTCCCTGCGCGGCGCGCCGTCGGATGGCCTGCCTGCTTTTACGGTCAGCATAGGCATCTCTTGCCAGACCACCCCGGAGGAAACCCTGGACGCAGTTTTGGTTCGCGCCGATGCCGCCTTGTACCGGGCCAAGGAGGGCGGGCGCGACCGTATCGAAGTGGCCGAGCTGGCGGCCACGCTGTAGGCCCGCCGATGGCCTCGACATTGATTGCCGGCCGGGGGGGGGGGCGCCCGATGCCCACCGTTCGATTGAGCGTCCGTCGCCCGCATATGCAGTGAAAAATGGATTACAAAAATCCGGTGGAAATCCAGGGTACCGCCGCAATCAATATCAGCGCGACAAACAGCGCGCCCAGATAGGGCCACACGTATTTCATCGCATGGTCAGGATTGACTCTGCCGATGGCGCAGGCGGCATAGAAGCCGACGCCGAAAGGCGGCGCAAACAGGCCCAGGCCCATCGCGAACACCACCACCATTGCATAGTGCACCTCATGGATGCCGACCGCGCGCGCCACCGGGAATAGCAGCGGGCCGAACAGCACAATCGCCGGTATCCCTTCCAGCACGCTGCCCAGTATCACGAACGCGAACACCGAGATGACCATGAAGCCGGCCTTGCCGACCGGCACCGACGACATGCTCTCGGCCAGCAAGCGGGAAAAGCCGGACTGGGTCAGGCCCCAGGCCATCGCGGTGGCGCAGCCGATAATGAACAGGATGGCGCCCGACAAGGACGCGGTTTCCACCAGCATCGGATAGATGCGGCTCCAGTCGAAGCGCCGGTAGATCAGCAAGCCGACCACGAAGGTATAGGCGATGCCCACCGTCGATACTTCGGTGGCGGTGGCGATGCCCTCGGCCACTACGGTGCGGATCACAAAGGGCAGGGCCAGCGCCGGCAGGGCAATGAAGAACAGTTTCAAGATCTGGCTGACGGAGGCGCGCCGGGCATTGGATAAATCTTCATTGCGGGTATGGAAAAATACCACAACGGCCAGCGCCAGCGCGCCGATCAGCGCCGGCAGCAGGCCGCCGGCGAACAAGGCGGCAATCGACACGCCGGTCACCGAGCCTATGGTAATCAGCACTAGGCTGGGGGGTATGGTTTCCGACATGGCGCCGGACGACGACAGCAGTGCGATCAGGCGGCCATCTTCGGCGCCGCGCCGTTTCATCTCCGGCAGCAGCGCCGGGGCCACCGCCGCCATGTCGGCGGCCTTGGAGCCGGAGATGCCGGACACCAGGTACATCGCACCGAGCAGCACATAGGCCAGGCCGCCGCGCACATGGCCCAGCAGCGACGCCAGAAAATCCACCATCGCCCGCGCCAAGCCGGTCATCTCTATCAGCAGGCCGAGGAACACGAACAGCGGCACCGACAGCAGGATCAGCGCCGACATGCCTTCGTCCATGCGGCTGACGACGATGGTCAGCGGGGTTTGCGTGGTGAGCGCCAGGTAGGACAAGGTCGCCACGCCAAACGCAAACGCAATGGGAACGCCGCAGGCGACGCACACCGCCACCACGCCGACAAAGAAAATCAGCAGGTTGATATTGCCGAGCCTGAAGAACAAGGGCTGCGCCATCCATAAGGCGGCGCACAGCAGGCCAAAGCAGGCCAGCGCGACGGCCAGTTGCCGGCCGCTGGCCTGTTGCAGCAGGCGGATCAGCGCTATCGCCATCATCATCACTGCGCCGACGCCGATCGCGGCCACCCGCAAGCCGTCGTGGATTTCCAGCGCCGGCGACGAGATCATCCATTGATCCTGGAAATACTCATAGGCCGGCAGGATGATCTCCAGCACAAAGGTGGCCACCACCAGTTGCGCCGCCAACTGCACCCAGCCCCTCGCTGCGGGCTGCAGCCGGTTGACCAGCGTGGTCAGCCGCATGTGCTCGCCGCGCCGCAATGCGATGACGGCGCCCAGCATCGCCAGCCACAGGAACAGGATGGAGGCCAGCTCGTCCGACCAGGTGAGCGGGGAATTGAATACATAGCGGGACGTGACGCCCGCCAGCAGGATAAGGATTTCCAGCGCGACCAGGATGGCGGCGGGCACCTCGCTGGCCAGCGCCAACATCCTGTCCAGAGTTGGGAGTATCGGGTAGCGGGCGGATATGGCAACTTCGCCGGGCACCCCCGCGGCGCCGGCGAGTGAATGACTATCTTGCATGGGTCGCTGCCGCTATTCCAGTTTGCCGGTGTATTTTTCCAACAAGGCCCATGCTTCGGGGCCGTATTTCTTTTTCCACTCGGCATAGAAACCGGATTTTTTCAACGCGACGCGGAAGGTATCCGGGTTCACCGCATTAAAGTTCAGGCCCTTGGTCTTCAGCTCCACCTCCAGCGTATTGTTCAGGCGGCGCACGTCGTCGCGTTCATTGAGGGCGGCATTGTTGAAATGCCTGGTGATGACGGCCTGGATATCCTTGGGCAGCCTGGCCCAGTTCTTGCCGCTGGCCAGCAGCCAGAAGCCATCCCACATGTGGTTGGTCTGCGAGCAGTATTTCTGCACTTCATACAGCTTCGCCGTCTGTATCACCGCCAGCGGATTTTCTTCGCCGTCGACGATCTTGGTCTGCAGCGCGGAATATACTTCGCCGAAGTTGATGCTGGCGGGCGCTGCGTCAAAGGCCTTGAACATCGACGTCCACAAAGGGCTGACCGGCACGCGGATCTTGAAGCCCTTCAGGTCGGCGGGGGTGTTGATAGGCTTGGACGAACTGGTGATCTGGCGGAAGCCGTTGTCCCAGATTTTCTCGAACGGGTGCAGGTTGGCCTTTTCGATGTTGGCGCGGATGAAGGCGCCCAGTTCGCCGTCCATCGCCGGCCATACCTGCTGGTAATCCTTGAATGCAAAGCCGATGCCGTTGATGGAGGCGACCGGCACCAGCGTGGACAGGATCAGGCCGGACAGCGTGAAAAAGTCAATCGCGCCGGAGCGCACTTGCGACAGCATGTCGGTATCGGTGCCCAACTGGCTGCTGGGGAAAATCTGTATGCTGACGCGACCATTGGTCTCCTTGCGGATCGCATCGGCGGCTTCTTTCGCGCGCACATTCAGCGGATGCGTGATCGGCAGGTTGCTGGCGAATTTCAGGTTGAATTCTGCAGTCTGCGCGAAGGCCTTGCTACCGGCCAACGTGGCGGCCAGCGCGCCCAGGGTCAGTTTGGAGGCGTTTGACAGGAAATGTCTGCGCTTGTTGTTCGGCATTTGTCTCGTCCTATGGATATTGAATACGTTTGATAAAAGCTGGGGCTACTTTCTTTAACAGGCCAATGGGTGTTGGCCGGCGTGCACAATAGCCTGATAGGGCTGAATTTGGTGCACAAAGATACGCTGTGGACTGTTTATTTGTCAATTTCTATCGGCAGCCGTACGCAGGAGACACAAACGGCTTCTTTATTTCCTGGAAAGCAGGTAAATTCTCAGGGAAATTCTTTTATTATCCTGAAAGCGCTAAAATAGAATCAATTGCGTTTCAACATTTCAGGACTCGGCCTTATCCGCTCCACAGATACAGACGGACAATGAAACTATCTCACTTTATCAACGATCATATCGAAGAAATCCTCGTTGAATGGGAGGCGTTTGCCCGCACGCTACGGCCGGCGACGAACGGTACGTCAGCCCTGGCGCTGGACGACCATGCGCGCCAAATCCTGGCGGCGATCGCGCTGGATATCGAGACCGCCGAAAACCCGACCCAGCAATACGAAAAGTCCAAGGGCATGGCGCCTGCCCGCATAGGCACCGAAAGCGCCGCGTCCACGCACGGCACATTGCGCCAGATCAGCGGCTTTACGCTGGTGCAACTGGCGGCGGAATACCGCGCATTGCGGGCGACAGTGCTGAGGCTGTGGCTGCCCACAGTGGAGCGGGTGACCCAGGCAACCACCAATGACATGATTCGCTTTAACGAAACCATAGACCAGGCACTGGCCGAATCCGCCGTCACCTATTCCAACCAGGCCACCCGCACACGGGATACCTTCCTGGCAATCCTGGGCCACGATTTGCGCAGCCCGCTCACCACGATAACGATGGCCGGGGACTACCTGTCCCGCCCTGAAGTGGGCAATGAGCGTACGACGAAGGTTGGTTCGCGGATTAAACGCAGCGCCGCCACCATGACCACCATGGTGAACGACTTGCTGGAATACGCGCGTACCCAGTTGGGTGGCGAAATGCCGATCACACTGAGCCTGGCGAATATGAAGGAAATCTGTCTGTCGGTCATCAACGACGCCAGTGCTGCGCATCCCGATTGCGAGTTTGAACTGGAGACTTCGGGCGAACTAGCCGGCTATTTTGACAGCGAGCGGTTACACCAGGTATTTGCCAATTTGCTCAACAATGCCGCCCAGTACAGGGCCAAGGAACATCCTGTCACGATATTGGCCGACGGCGAAACTGGCGCAGTCGTTGTGCGGATCGGGAACCGCGGACCTGTCATTCCGCCGGAATCGCTGCAGACGATATTCAATCCGCTGGTCCAGCTGTCCATGGAAGGACATCAGGCGGACAGGCCATCTACCAGCATCGGGCTTGGCCTGTTCATCGCGCGCGAAATTATCGAGGCGCATGGCGGAACCATCGGGGCGGAGTCCAGCGAGAGCTCCGGCACGGTGTTTACCGTCTGCCTTCCGAGGGTCGAGGCTGCGCACTAAATCGCGCAGTGCGACCTAAATATTGAAATAGATATCGTTTGTAGAAGAATAAGAGTATCGTGGTCTGACATAGAAGAAAATGTTAGCTTCCGGTCTGGCGCTTTGACAGAATCAAGCAAATTCACAGGCCGCGCTACTCTTATCATGACCGACAAAACCAAGGCTCCGCATTTGCCGTCTGTTAAAAACAGGGACGAGGCGCTGGCTCTGCAATCCCAGGGGGTGGAGCAGCTCCGGCAGAGGGTTGTTGATCTGCTGACACAGGCGGATCAGGAAACCGAGCTGGTCAAGACCAGGATCGCCGATCTGCTGGCGCAGGTGGGCGAGTTGCGCGAAGTGGCAAAAAGCAAGAATGCGCTTGAAGACCTGGTGCTGAAATTGCGCGACGCCAACCACAATCTGATCATAGCGACCTTCGGTGCGCAAGACATGCAGGCGACGGCCGAGGCGGTCAATCACCGGCAGGAAGAATTCCTGGCCATGCTGGCGCATGAACTGCGCAATCCGCTGGCGCCTATCATGATGGCGACTGAATTGATGGGCAAGATTACGTCGGCGCATCCGCAATTACCCAAGTTGCATTCCATTATTTACCGCCAGGCCAATCACCTGACCCATCTGGTCGACGACCTGGTGGATGCCTCGCGCGTCAGCAGCGGCAAGATCACCTTGCAAAAGAGCACCATCAAGCTTGCAGAAATCATTGAAAGCGCGGTAGAAACCAGCCAGCCTTTCATTGATAAGCGCAACCAGCGGTTAGTTATAAAAATGCTGGAAGAGCCCATTGCGATTGACGGCGATCTTGTCAGGCTGGCACAGGTGTTTTCCAATTTGTTGATTAATGCCACCAAGTTCATGCCTGAGGGCGGGAAGATTGTGCTTTCAGTGCACAGGGTGGCGAATGCCGTTGTGGTATCGGTCAAGGATAACGGCGTGGGCATTGCCGCCGATATCCAGCCTTTTATTTTCGACCTGTTCCGGCAAGGGCCGCATTCGCTGGATCGTTCGCAGGGAGGGCTGGGCATAGGATTGTCGCTGGTGCGCACCATCGTGGAAATGCACAGCGGCACCGTCAAGGTCAGGAGCGCCGGCGCCGGTTTCGGTAGTGAATTCATCGTGATGCTGCCGGTTTCCGGCGCAGCGCTGCCCGGCGATGCCCGCACTGTCCCTAGCGTTATCCCGGTCCGCTCGCGCCGGATATTGGTGATCGAAGACAATGCCGACGTCAATGAAACCTTGAGCGACTTCCTGACGCTGGAAGGACACGTCACAACCTCCGCTTTTGATGGGATATCCGGCATTGCGATGGCAAAAGAAAATGCCTATGACGTCATTGTTTGCGATATCGGCTTGCCCGGCATGGATGGTTATGAGGTCATCAAGCAGTTGCGCTTGCTGTCGCCGAAGCCTGTCCCTTGCTACATAGCACTCACCGGCTATAATTATCATCAGAACCGCAACCGCGCCCTGGAAGCGGGTTTCGATCATTACCTGGTAAAGCCAATTGCCGTCGATATCCTGGTGAACCTCATTTCATCCAGCGTTGCCCAATGATGTGCGGTCTTGCTAAGTACGGCTATATCCCGCCAGGCTCGCCTACTTGCTGCGGCTCCATCCAGGTTGATAAATATGCCCTCTACTATTGCCGTTGTACTGCGAACATACAATAATTTATGTCAACCATTGACGCTCAGCGCCACCGAATGATAACAAACGCCGTGATGCAGCGGCCTGATGCCATCGTGGACACAACTATTCACCTGTGGGAGCGGTTTGCCGCCGAGCTCATTTTAATCATTGGAGAGGGCGGCTTCCAGTCGCTTTATTCTAGAAGTCTTCATCTTACCGGCGCGACTTTTCCGTGGATGACTGCCGAGCATGCGACGCAACCGGCAGAATCCCGATTCGCAGGCTTGAGAGCCAGCCTGGCAGGACGAGATGCCAAAGAGGCCGGTGAAGCGAGCATTGCTTTGCTGGCCACTTTCATCGACATATTAAGCGTGCTGATCGGCGAACTCTTAACGACCCGCATTCTGCGTTCGGCCTGGGGCGATGACGCTTTGAATACTGCTGCAAAGGAAATTCATAATGAGTAACAAAGTAACCATACGCCGCCTGGCGACGGGCGTGCCTGGTTTGGACGACCTGCTGGGCGGCGGCCTGCCGGAGTTTTCATTCAATCTGCTGGCCGGCACGCCGGGCAGCGGCAAGACGACGCTGGCGCACCAGATCATGTTTTCGCTGGCAAATCCCGATCGCAAGGCCTTGTTCTTTACCGTGCTGGGTGAGTCGCCGTTAAAGATGCTGCGCTATCAGCAGCAATTTACTTATTTTGACGTGGACAAGGTCAATCACTCGATTAAATTTGTGAATCTTGCCGCTGACTTGCTGGAAGGTAATTTTGACCGCGTTTTGCAACGCATCGCCGACGAAGTGCAAAGCTTTTCGCCCAGCCTGGTGTTTGTCGATTCCTTCCGCTCGGTCGCGCAGTCGTCCAAGGCCATGGATAGCGGCGTGGCCGGCCTGCAACATTTTGTGCAGCAACTGGGCATGCAGATGACGGGCTGGCAGGCGACGACTTTCCTGATCGGCGAATACCTGGCGCCGGAAGCGGAGTCCAGCCCGGTGTTTACCGTGGCCGACGGCATCATCTGGATGTCGCAGCTGGTGCACCGCGATGCGATGATACGCAAGGTGCAGGTCGTTAAAATGCGTGGCCAGGCACAGAGCCCGGGCGTACACACGTTTCGCATCACCGATGATGGCGTGCGGGTTTTCCCGCGCGCGGTGTTGAAGCCGGACTTGGCGGGAGATATAGAAATATCCGGCGACCAGCGCATGTCCATGGGCATTCCCGCGCTGGATGCAATGATGGGCGGCGGCTTGCCGGTCGGATATTCATTACTGGTGGTGGGGCCGTCCGGCTCCGGGAAAACCGTGTTGGCGACGCAATTCCTGGCGGAAGGAGCGCGGCTGGGCGAGCCGGGCGTGATTGCTGCATTTGAAAAAAGCCCCAACCAGTTGCTTAGCCACCGGCTTAACGAGCTGATCAAAAACGGCGACGTCGGCTTGATCAATACGCGCACGCTGGATTTGTCGATAGACGAAATCCTGCATGACATGATAGAGATGATTGCGCGCATGAAAGCCAAGCGGGTCGTCATCGATTCCTTGTCCGGCTTCGAACTGGCGCTGGCTTCGGTATTCCGTGAAGACTTTCGCGAGGCGCTGTACCGGATGATTGCGGTACTGACCGGCATGGGCATTACCGTGTTGATGACGGCAGAACTGGAAGACCAATACACCATGCTGCGCTTCAGCTCGTATGGAAACGCCTTTCTGGCGGATTCCATCCTGATGCAGCGCTATGTGGAGATTGCCGGACAATTCCGGCGTGTCATGTCGGTCGTGAAAGTGCGTGCCAGCGCACATAGCAAGGATATCCGCTTCTTTGACATCGAAAAAGATAACATTTTGATAGGCGAACCCTTGAAACATTACCAGGGCATCTTGTCCGGCGATCCGATCGGCGCGCCGTAGCCGTTTCATTGCAGCAAGGCGTGCGTTACCGAACTGAGCTGCCATCATGTTCATGTCAAGCTGAAAACTGATTTTCTCATCAAGCGAACCAGGCAAGGTATCAAACCTCGCCTGAACCTGCTTGATGGATATCGGGCCGCATCACGGCCAGTCCGTAGTCAGAGCGGCCCGTTGGCAGAGAGAGGGAATGAACAGCAATGAGGAGAAATCTGCCTGCGATCCCGATAACTCGGGCCGCTCGGATGCATCAAGTCAGGCAGGCTCGCCGGCTGTTGCAGAAAAAAATGCGCTGCACGGGGTAGCCGCCGCCATCGACGCCGAAGCTGCCTTGCTCATTCGCGAGGAATTACTTGCGGCGAGAGAAATTGCCCTTGATCTGCGTGAAAATACCGCCCGTTTGCGCGAAGCGACGATTGCTTCGCTCGAGCGCGAGGTGCAAGCCTCGGATCGCCTGCAGCTTGCATCTGACGATCAACTGATCAGGTTGCAGCAAGCCAACACCCATCTCGTCATTGCCTCCATAGAAGCGCACAAGCTGGCCGAACAAGTGGAGACGGCCAACGACAAGTTGCACCACCTGGCCCATCACGATGTTCTCACCGACTTGCCTAATCGCATGCTGTTGCAAGACCGGATCGGGCAGGCGATAGAGCTGGCGCATCGTCAGGGCAGGAAGCTGGCGGTGATGTTCATGGACCTGGACCGGTTTAAAAATATCAACGATTCGCTGGGGCACGCGGTTGGCGATCAATTGCTGCAGTCGGTTGCGCGTTGCCTGGCGGCTTGCGTACGTCATTCCGACACCGTCAGCCGCCAGGGCGGGGATGAATTCGTGCTGCTGCTACCCTTTATCGAGCATGCGGAAGACGCGGCATTTTCCGCGAAAAAGATGCTGGCCGCGCTGGCACTGCCGCACCATGTCGACGGGCATGACCTGCATATCAGCGTCAGCGTGGGCATCAGCATCTATCCGGATGACGGCGAGGACGCGGCAACCCTGGTCAAGAATGCCGACACGGCGATGTACCACGCCAAGGAAAAAGGGCGCGACACTTACCAGTTCTTTTGCAGCGATATGAATATCCGCGCGGTGGAAAGGCAAGTAATCGAAGCAAGCCTGCGGATTGCATTGCAAAAGCGGCAATTCACTCTGTACTACCAGCCCAAGGTCAATCTGGACACGGGTTTGATCACCGGCATGGAAGCCCTGTTGCGCTGGGAGCATCCAGAGTGGGGGCTCGTATTGCCGGCGAGATTCATGCCGATTGCGGAAGAGTGCGGCTTGATCGTGCCTATAGGCCGCTGGGTCTTGCGCGAAGCCTGTGAACAGGCCAGGCGCTGGATAGACGCTGGGCTGGAGCCGATCTCGGTCGCAGTCAACATCTCTGCACTGGAATTTCGCCAAAAGAATTTTTTCGACGGTGTGCGCAGCATCCTGCGCGAGACCAGCCTGGATGCCACTTACCTGCAGCTGGAAATTACCGAAAGTGTGCTGATGCGGGATGTCGAATCCAGCGCCGCTATCCTGCAGGACTTGAAAGCCATGGGCGTGCAACTGGCCGTGGACGATTTTGGCACCGGCTATTCCAGCCTGAGCTATCTGAAGAAGTTCCCTATCGATGTGCTCAAGATCGACAAGTCCTTTGTAGACGATATCGTTTCAGCTGCCGACCACGGCATTATCGTCAGCGCGGTCGTCGGCATGGGGAATAGCTTGAAATTAAGGGTGGTTGCAGAGGGTGTGGAAAACCAGGTGCAATTGGCTTTTCTGCAGGCGCAGCATTGCGAAGAGGGTCAGGGTTACTTTTTCAGCCGGCCATTGGCTGCAGGGGAATTTGCCAAATTGCTGGCTAACCGCGCCTCCGTAGGAGCCGGCATTCGATGCTGAGTCTGTTTCTACGCGTTAGTGCAATTTTTTACGATATTTCCGTATTGGATGTTTCCGAGAGCAAGTGGCGCCGGGGGCGCCAACCCCCGAGTACTTATTGGTAAGAAACGGTTAATCTGTCCACCACGTTGCGCACGCCGGGAGTGCCCCAGGCAGAGTGATTGGCCATCTCGCGCTCCGCCCAGCTATGGACCAGTCCGCTCAGCGTCACATCAGAGCCATCGACGACGACCAGGATGTCTTGAGCATCCGCTTTGGCCCGCCGTTTTAACGAAGCCTCGATATCTGCCTTGATGGTAATGGCGGACACTTCGGGCTTGACGACGATGTCTGCGCTGACGCCAGTCACGCCCATCAGATAACGGACTGCATCGACAGCGGCTTTTCTTTGGTATTCCCAGCCCACTTCACCTGTTAACGTGATCCAACCGTTTTCCACGATGACCTTGACGCAATCGCGCGGCAGATACGTCGTCCATTGCAGAACGTTTTCTGCGGAGCGCGCTATGTCAATATCATGCCGCAGGCTGGTTCCGGGAAGAGTAACATCCATTTCCACCGCTAAAGCCTTGACGCCCGACACCCGTTGCGCTGCACGCTCCGCGTCCCGTTTTTCTGCGTAGCTGTCGACATGGCCTGCCAGCGTCACAACGCCGTCTTTTACTTCAACGCCGATCTGCGCTGAGTTGACCGACGGCTCCCACTTCAATTCTGCAATGACATCTTCCTGCACCTGCATATCGGTTTTCATCAATTTTTCTCCAAGTCGTTAAGTGTGTCCCAAATTGCGCGGTATACCTGCTCAGGTCTGTGCGCTAGCGCACTCAATTTCCATACGGCGCATATCGATGAGAATCTGATTCTTGCCGGGACAATTAGTCGAATAATAAAAAAATATTGGACTATCATGAAGTCAGCGATTGCTTAGTTGATCCATTCATTCTTTCGCTGCCCAAGTTCAAATTGCAAGCTTGCCCCGCGAAGACTTTTTCGCCATGAGTGACTGACACGGCTTGCACCCCTTGCACATCTTGCCATCGACTATTGCGGATATGCATTCCTATTGGATAGTTGAGAGGTTTAGAAATGCGCACAATGAAAGCAGCAGTGTTTATCCGCCCCGGCAAGATTGCGTTGGAAGACCGGCCGATACCGGTAGCAGGGCCCGGCGAGGCCTTGATGAGGATCACCACGACCACTATCTGCGGTACCGATATCCATATCCTGAAGGGCGAATATCCGGTGCAGCCGGGCCGCATTATCGGCCACGAGCCGGTTGGCGTGATCGCCGACCTGGGCCCCGGCGTGACCGGCTATGTGGTCGGGCAAAGGGTCGTTGTCGGTGCGATTACTCCCTGCGGGCAATGCCATCCCTGCCTGGATGGGCATCCGTCGCAATGCGGCGGCAAGGCAGCCGGCGGCTGGCGCTTCGGCAATACGATAGACGGTTCCCAGGCGGAATATATGCTGGTGCCGAATGCGATGGTCAATCTGGAGGAAATTCCTGATGGCCTCAGCGATGAACAGGTGCTGATGTGTCCCGATATCATGAGCACGGGTTTTGGCGGCGCGGAGAGCGGAGGCATCCGGATCGGCGATATTGTGGTGATTTTTGCGCAGGGGCCGATAGGTTTGTGCGCCACTGCCGGCGCCAAGCTGAAGGGCGCCAGCCTGATCATCGCGGTGGACGGCGTCGGTTCACGGCTGGAAGTGTCCCGGCAATTGGGCGCCGATGTCACGATAGACTATACAAAAACCGACCCTGTCGCTGAAATCATGCGCCTGACCGAAGGGCGCGGCGTCGATGTCGCAATAGAAGCGCTGGGTACCCAGCAGACCTTTGAAAGCTGCCTGCGCGTATTGAAGCCGGGCGGCACCCTGTCCAGCCTGGGCGTGTATTCCGGCAAGCTGACAATGCCGCTGGACGCCTTTGCCGCCGGCCTGGGCGACCACAAGATCGTCACCACCTTGTGCCCAGGCGGCAAGGAACGCATGCGCCGCTTGCTCAACGTGGTGGCTTCAGGGCGGGTCGACCTGAAGCCCATGGTCACGCATCGTTTCAAGCTGGCGCAGATTGAGCAGGCCTATGACCTGTTTGCAAACCAGCGTGACGGCGTGTTGAAGGTTGCCGTCACGCCGTGATATTGTCGGCGAATGCGGAAAGCAAAACGATTTGACCTGATATGCGCCAGGCTGCGGAGGGGTACCGATGACGATTAGAAACCTTGAGTATCTGTTTGCGCCGAAATCCGTCGCTGTGATTGGAGCGTCCAATAAATTGCATAGTATCGGAGCTACCGTCCTAAATAACCTGGTCGAAGCCGGATTCCAGGGAACGATATTTCCGGTCAACCCAAAGTACGACTCGCTCAATGGCTTAAAGACGTATGCCGGCGTCCAGCATCTTCCTGTCGCACCGGACCTGGCGGTGATTTGCACGCCGCCGGCCAGCATTCCCGCACTGATTGCCGAATTGGGTGCGCGCGGCACCAGGGCGGCGATTGTGCTGACAGCAGGCTTGAATCTGCACCTGGACGGGGGCGCTGCATCCGTCAGGCAACTGATGCTGGACGCAGCAAAACCCACCCTGTTGCGCATACTCGGGCCGAATTGCGTCGGCCTGCTGGTACCCGGGATAGGGCTGAATGCCAGCTTCGCGCATACCGGCGCATTGCCGGGAAAAATCGCCTTCGTATCGCAATCGGGAGCCCTGGTGACCGGTGTGCTGGAATGGGCCAAGTTGCGCGGCATAGGTTTTTCCAAATTTATTTCCCTGGGCGACAATGCGGACATCGATTTTGCCGATGTGCTGGACTACCTGGCCGGCGATGCCGATACCCGTGCCATTTTGATGTATGTCGAAGACATCAAGCACGCCCGCAAGTTCATGTCTGCGGCGCGGGCGGCGGCGCGCAGCAAGCCGGTGTTGGTCGTCAAGGCGGGGCGCGCAGCAGAGGGCTCGAAAGCCGCGGCGTCGCATACCGGTGCGCTGGCCGGTTCGGACGCCGTCTACGATGCGGCGATCCGGCGCGCAGGCATGTTGCGCGTGTTCGCGACCGAAGACCTGTTTGGCGCGGTGGAAACGCTGGCCTATGCCAAGCCGATGAGCGGCGAGCGCCTGACCATACTGACCAACGGCGGCGGCCCGGGCGTGATGGCGACCGATGCGCTGATTTTCAGCGACGGCAAGTTGGCTGCGATCCCTAGCGACACGGCGGCGCAACTGGATGCAGTATTACCCGCGACCTGGTCGCATGGCAATCCGGTTGACATCATCGGCGATGCGCCCGCAGAGCGCTATGTCAAGGCGCTGGAGATCCTGCTGAAGAATCCCCAATCGGATGCGATCCTGTTTATCCAGGCCCCGACCGCGATAGTCCCATCGATCGATATCGCCAATGCGATAGCGCCGCTGGCGCAATCCATGTCGCGCAATGTGCTCGCCTGCTGGCTGGGCAGCGATGCCAAGGCGCCGGCCCGTCAGGTATTTTCCGCAGCGGGAATCCCGGCCTATGACACGCCGGAAGAGGCCGTACGCGGTTTCATGCAAATCGTGCAATATCACCGCAATCAGCATCTGTTAATGCAGGTGCCGCCATCCCTGTCCGCCGATTTTGTGCCGGACCGCGCCGCAGCGCAGGCGGTTGCCACAGCGGCTTTGGCGGCCGGCAGGAGCATGTTGTCGGAACCGGAAGCCAAAATCATGCTGGCAGCGTATGGCATCCCGGTGGTTGAAACGCGCATTGCCGACACCGCCGAACAGGCAGTGCAGTATGCACAGGAAATCGGGTTCCCGGTAGCAGTCAAGGTGCTGTCTCCGGAAATTTCCCATAAGACCGAGGTGGGCGGCGTGGTGCTCGACCTGGAAACGGCGCAAGCGGTACAGGCGGCGACCCAGGCGATACGAGAGCGTTTGCGCGAATTGCGGCCCGAAGCCACCCTGCGCGGCTTTTCGGTGCAGGCAATGGCGCGCCGGCCCGATGCACAGGAGCTGATTGTCGGTGTCACGACCGATGCCGTGTTCGGTCCTGTCATCCTGTTCGGGCAGGGCGGTATCGCAGTCGAAGTCATCGACGACAACACCATAGGCCTGCCGCCGCTGAATATGGTGTTGGCGCGCGACATGATCTCGCGCACCCGCGTGGCAAAATTGCTGGCCGGCTACCGCGACAGGCCGGCGGCAGATGTCGATGCGATCTGCCGCACCCTGATACAGATATCGCAACTAGTATCGGACATCCCCGAGATTGCCGAGCTGGACATTAATCCGCTGCTGGCCGATGCGGGCGGTGTGCTGGCGCTGGACGCCCGCATACGTGTTGCGGCGGCTGATACCGCGGCCGGTGTCGATCGCCTGGCGATACGGCCTTACCCGGCGGAGCTGGAACAATGGATCACCTGGCAGGGCCGGCCTTTGCTGCTGCGCCCCATCCGGCCGGAGGACGGCGGCGCGCACGTCGCCTTCTTCAATGCGCTCGATCCGGAAGACGTACGTTTGCGCATGTTTATCAGGATGCGCGAACTGCAACCGGATCAGCTCGCCCGCTTTACCCAGATCGACTACGACCGCGACATGGCATTCATCGCCACCCGCAGGCGCGCGGACGGCGAGTATGAAACCTTGGGGGTGGTGCGCGCGATGGCCGATCCCGGCAACGAAAAAGCCGAGTTTGCGGTCACCGTGCGCTCCGATGTCAAGTCCTGCGGCCTGGGCTCCATCCTGATGGCGAAACTGGTGGACTATTGCCGTCACCGCGGCACGCCGGAAATCGTCGGCGAAGCACTGCCGCAAAATATCGGGGTTCTCAATTTGGTAAAACGATTCGGCTTTGAAGTGAAGGCGATGCCGGAAGAGGGGGTGATGATGCTCAGGCTGGACCTACGCCACGCGAAGTAATCCTTGACTCCGGGCAATCAAAGATTTTATTTTCGGGGTGTGATATCGGCCGCTCATTTTGGGCCGATGGAAGCATTCCGTTTCGGGGCAGCTTGTAAAGGCTGCACTATCCACGCTGGAAAACATGCTTGCCAGCAGCTGATGTGAGGCTTATTGCCTCGGTAAAGCCGCTTTTTTCAGTTTCTTGTCTTCTTTCTTTTCTTTCGGTGTTTTGGCGGGTTGTTTCTTTACGGCCTTTTTACTGTCCTGGCTCTTGCTCATGATATTTCTCCTTCAGTTGAAAAACTGAACCGCATATCGTTCAGGTATCGTTCAGATGTGTTGCGCGCGAACGTGCCAACCCATAATGCAGTCTACACCATAAGTAAGGCATTACCTGTAGCTATTCGCATTTTGCGGGAAAGACGCTTCGCAAGGGCCTGCCCGGCGCTCCCACAGCGAAAGCATTGCTGCGTGGGTTGCCGCACGGTGTTTGCATGGTGCGGGCGTATTGTGGTCTCTGGTTACCACTTTTTTCAGGAGATTTTCATGACCCAGCAAACCAAAGACCAGCAGGCCCAGGATCTGCAGCACAAACCTGAGCAAACCTATCCCACCCATGCAGAAGAAGCCAACGAGCAAAAACAAAAGGCCGAAGCGAACGAGGTCGCCGGCAGGCATAAAAATGACGGCCAGAAGGACCATAAGGGAGCCCGCAAGGTGTGAAATGGGCATTCTCAAAATGAATGTAAGCCCGGACGTGTGCAAAATTCTGTAATACAGAGCATTTTCGGGTAAAGAAGGGTAAAGTCGGCGCAGTGCGAGTCTTCCATGGCTCACTTCCTGCCAAGTCCCGGGATCGGGGATGGATTCCTTTTCGCCGGTTTGCTGTATTCTGTCAATGACGGCAGCACTGCCTGCCGTTTCATCTTTATCCAACATCCGACGCACGATCTCCGCATGACAGAGCACCTGGTATTGACCGTTCTTTTTAACCTGATCCTGGGCATAGGCCTGGGCGCCGTGGGAGGCCTGCTGGGAATCGGCGGCGGCCTGATCGCCATTCCGGTATTGAGCTTTGTATACGGCATGGACCAGCACCTGGCGCAAGGCACGGCGCTGGTCATGATCACGCCGAATGTGCTGATAGGTTTCATCCGCTACCGGCAGCGCAATAAAATCGACATGAGCGCCACCGGCGGCTTGGCGGTGGCGACCATCATTACCTCCTTTATCTCGGCGCGTTATGCGTCCATGGTTGCAGCCGCGAGCCTGCAATTTGCGTTTGCGATCTTCCTGATCGTGCTGGCGGCCTACTTTCTGTGGCAACTGCGTTCGCGGCGCAGCGCTCCAGCGGCCGGGACTGTCGTATCCGGCAGGTTTATCCCCGTGGTCGGCGTGCTGAGCGGCGCGATGTCCGGCCTGTTCACCGTGGGCGGCGGCCTGGTGGCGGTGCCGGCGCTGGTGACTTTTTTCGGCGCTACCCAGATGCAGGCGCAAGCCATGGCGCTGGCCCTGGTGATTCCAGGCTCGCTGGTGGCCTTGTTCACGTATGCACACGCCGGCCATGTCAGCTGGATCACCGGCCTTCCTTTGGCGCTCGGCGGCATCTTCAGCGTTTCGTGGGGCGTTGCGCTGGCGCATAAATTCTCGCCTTTAAAGCTGCGCATCCTGTTCTGCGCGGTGCTGGTGGGTACGGCGCTGATGATGTTGCTGCAAAAATAATTCTCGTATTTCCCTCAAAAGAGCCAGTCCAGTAATGCTGTTCAGTTAAAGCAAAGAATAGGCGGTTTATGTCGTTCCCGCGTAGGCGGGAACCCAGTGACTCCCGTCGAACGGCGCTAGGTTCCCGCCTGCGCGGGAACGACAAATTGAGGGGATTTGGTTCATAACTGAACGGCGTTAGCCAATCCCGGCTATTTTTACTCCCCATTTCCCGCAATTCGTCTGTCGTTTTTCGGTTTCGTCGGATATCATGCGGCGATATCCATGCTGGCTGTTATTCTTTGCCGCAATGCCACTCTCCCGGAACACATCATGATGACGAGCTTTCTGTTTATTATCCGCACCATGTTCGCATGGGCGCTGGTGTATTTTGCATGCCTGATTTTTTCCTTGAACGTCATATTTCGCTACCGGTCGCCACCGCCTGAGCCTTTTTTACTCATCGCGCTGCTGCTTGCCTGCGTCGTCATCGGCAGCGCTTTTTCGCATTTGCGCCGGGTGCGCCTGATTGCCGACCAGGTCAATGCCGGCACCCTGGCCAACCGCCAGCGCCGCCAGATAGAGATTCCGTGCGAAGCCGGCGAGGCCTTCGATATGGTGGATGCCGCGATACGCGAGCTGCCCGGCTCGGAAGAGGTGGAAAGCGCGCGCGACAGCCTGCAGGTGCGCGCCAAGGTGAAGCGGGTCGACCCTTACAATAACCAGTTCCCGGCGCGCCTGAGCTTTTTCAACTGGTTAGGCGCGCGGCGCAACCAGATCCTGGCGACGGTGACGCCGGGCGACGGCGCCGGCAGCGTCAACCTGATCTGCGAGCCTGAGCGTGCCGCCTGGAGCGACTGGTTCCTGGTCGATGACGGCACCAACCTGGAAAACGCCGAGGCGATAGGCCGCGCCATCACGCGCAGGGTGGCGGAGCGCCGCCGCAGCGAACAGGCTACGGTGAAGCAGACCGTCACCGAAAAAGAACTGACGGTGGCCAAGCTCAGCCTGCTGCATGCGCAGGTGGAGCCGCACTTCCTGTACAACACGCTGGCCAGCGCACAGGTGCTGACCCGTACCGACCCGGCCCGCGCCGACGAGATGCTGGGCAACCTGATTACCTACCTGCGCCATTCGCTGCCGCGCACCGAAGATTCTTTATCGACGATAGGCGAAGAGCTGGAGCGCGCCAGGGCCTACCTGGATATCCTGAAGATACGCATGGGATCGCGCCTGCAGTTGCAGATTGACATACCGGAAGCGCTGAAGTTCGTGCCGTTCCCGACGATGATGCTGCAGACCCTGGTAGAGAATGCGATCAAGCACGGGCTGGAGCCGAAGACCGGCGGCGGCACGGTATGGATACTGGCGCGCGCCGGTGAGAACGCGGTAGCGGTGACGGTCGCCGACGATGGGCGCGGCTTCAGCGCCGAAGGCGGCGGCACCGGCATCGGCCTGCGCAATGTGCGCGAACGCCTGCGCCTGGCCTACGGGGCAGCGGCGTCGTTCGCCATCGTCGCCAATTTTCCTAGTGGCGTGGCGGCGACGATCACGGTTCCGGTATCCCACGTGGAAGGAGGCGAACATGCTTAAGTGTATCGTCGCCGAGGATGAAGCGCTGCTGCGCGATTCCCTGCTGAAATTGCTGGCGGAAGTGTGGCCGCAACTGGAGGTGGTCGCCGCCTGCGACGACGGCGGCGCGGCGCTGGAGGCGATCGCAACACACCAGCCGGACGTGGTGTTTCTGGACATCCGCATGCCGGGCCTGTCCGGCCTGGAGGTCGCTGCGGCGATGGCAGAGGCCAGCCCGCACACGCAAATCGTGTTTGTCACTGCCTACAACCAGTATGCGATAGACGCCTTTGAAAAAGGCGCGGTCGACTATCTGCTCAAGCCGATAGAAAAAGAGCGCCTGGCGGCGACGGTGCAACGCCTGCAGACGCGTGCCGCTTCCGGCCAGCGCGACGCCGCTGCGCTGGCAGCGCTGGTAAGCCAGCTCAGTGCCGGCTTGCCCAAGTCCGCTGCCGCCGCCCCGCTGGTATGGATCACCGCCAGTTCCGGCACCGAAACCAAGCTGATCATGGTGGACGATATCGCGTATTTTCAGTCGGACAACAAGTACACGATAGTGATGACCGCCGAAGGCGAGGCCATCCTGCGCAAGCCGATACGCGACCTGCTGGATGTACTGGACCCGAATATCTTCAAGCAGATACACCGCGCCACCATCGTCAACATGAAAGCCATCGCTTCGATAGCGCGGGACAATGCCGGCAAGGGGATTGTCAAGTTGAAGACCCGGCCCGAGACGCTCAGCGTCAGCCAGCCGTTTATGGTTTTGTTTAGGAATATGTGAGGGGGCGGGGCAGTTGATTGCAATTGGCTTTGCCTATTCTTAGGGCCGGCGCTGGGTAAATGGGTTGCGCTTTGTGGAGACAAGCCGGGAGTGGCCCGGCAGCCACTTACCTTTTTTTGCTTCGCCAAAAAAAGGTAAGCCAAAAAAAGGCGACCGCAAGCCTCGCCCCTTCGGGGTGCCCGATTGTGCAGTACAAAAAATGGGAAATGGCCGAAACTCGCTGCGCTCAGACAGCGGCCATTTCTAATCCATTTTCTGTACCGCACAATCGGCGAGGCTCCAAGCGGATGAAGATCAAAGACAACATCAACAACAACGACAACCAGATTCTCAAATGTGGAAAAGAACTTACTCCGCAAAATTGGTTGGCTTGGTTTGGGTGTTGGGGTTGCTTTTGACGTCCATCCGCTCGGGACGTAGCATTTTTTGTAATGCACAAAATGTGATGAGGCAAAGCCTCGTCACCCGGAGGGCAAGTCTGCGGTCGCCTTTTTTTCGCTTACATTTTTTTGGCGAAGCAAAAAAAGGTAAGTGGCTGCCGGGCCACTCCCGGCCTGTACCCACGAAGATAAATAATTTTATCAAGCGCTAATCGGGAAGTCGTGAGGTGCTTGATGAATTACAGCTATTAGCCATCCTACCTACGGTACGCCCAAAGGAATCATCATGCCAAGATCACCATTTACCTCTGCAAACCTGCCTGCACTGATCAAACGCATCCTCGCGCTATCCGCCGCCATCAACCTCCATACTATCGAAGAAAAAGACCCGAATGGACATTACATCTATGGCCGCGGGCGCCACAAATACTATGGCTTAGGCGCGCTGGTGATTTTCTTTGCGCTGTTCTCCTGCTACGGCATGGCGCATATGCTGGCAACGATGCCCACAATTACCGCAATGGGTGCGGTAGCGGGCGGCGTGCTCTGGGGCGGATTCCAATGGCTGCTGGAGCGGCAGATCATCATGTCGATTGCGCCGGATGCTCGCTGGTTTGCCAAGTTGTCCGGTTTCGGCTGGCGCAGCATCGTAGCGGTGCTGTCGGTGACGACGATGGTCTATCCGTTTTTTGTCGAGAGCAACCGCGCCGAGATAGACGTCCGGGCCGGTGAGATGGCGCGTGCCCGCCTGATCGACAATCTGCAGAGCGCGCAGCAGGCTGTCGGCCTGCCGGCGCTGCAGATATTGGTTGCGGCGGGTGCACAGAAGTTGCAGAAAGCGGAAACTGAGTTGTCGGCCGAGCCGCCGGAACTGCCTGCGCTACGGCAGCAGGCGCGCCTGTGCTGGAGCCAGTTCAGGGATACGGAAGCGCGGGCCAAGGCGCGGATAGCGCAGCTCAGCGAAGAAAAGAGGATCGTCGATTCTTCAGACGCTGCCGCCCTCAGCAGGCTGAACGCGGGCATCGCCGCGCTCGCCGCGAGGATAGGCGCGGGCAAATCGTCCTGCCACGCCAGGGACAGGTCGGTGGCGGACAGGCTCGCCGCCTGGAAACAGGAAAAAGCCACCGAAAGAAATGCCGTCGCTCTGGAAAACCGGCAGATCGGAGCCAAGGTGGAAGCTGCCGACGTCAAGGGCAAAGCGCTGGAATCCGAGCAGGCGGCAAAGATAGAACGCGCCGCCAGATCGGGTTTCGCGGCAGATTTCGAGGCGGTGTGGAGCATGTTGCAGCATGACCCCAGCCGCCGCACGCAATTCATCTGGTGGTTTGCGTGGTTCCTGGCGATAGAGCTGATTGTGATGATCGTCAAGCTGACCTCGTTCACCGACCTCGATTGCCGCTTCGGCGCCGATGAAGCGCTGGTCAAACAACAAATACAGCACGACCTGGCCGCAAGGCTGACAATGCTGCAGACTGCCGGCCTGCGCGCGCAGACCGAAGCCAAAGGCACGCAAGCCGCGCTGCAGCAGGACGACGGCCAGGCCTGGCAGCAGATGGAAGCACGACGCCTGGATCTGGCCCTGTACCAAGAGGAATTGAAGGCGCCGGCAGAACTGGCGCAAACTGCGCTGCTGCAGATGCTGCGCATGCAGAATCTGGGTAGCGAGGGATTACGCGGCGAATATCTGGCGAGCTTTGAAACGGTGCTCAATCGGGCAGTGCAGGACGTGCTGTCTGTCATCCAAAGGAATTCACAGAAGGCATGTGTAAAACATCAATAGATGTCATATAGATAAAATTTCTAATGGACATATAATTGTTTTTTACGTAGGCTATGCTGGCCTAAAGCTCTACAGTCCCATCTCCAGCCGAGCACGGATAATCAGTGGGCTTTTCTTTTTAATATCCAATTGAAAAACGACAAGGCTCACATGTATGAATACTTTTGGGCGGCCACATGCAAATTGCGTGCTGCGCCTGCCTTGATTGCGTACCTGCTTTTTCAACCTTTCGCACATGCACAATCCGGCTGTGTGAACGGCTACCTCAATCCGCAAGATACCTATTCGCACAACACAGCCAGCGCATCCACCTCGCCACTGCCACTGAAACCAGGCCAGCCGCTGGGCGCAGTCAGCTATAAAGTCGCTGGCGACACTGCCGCGTACACGCTGGATGATTTTCTCGGCAAATTCTGCACCACCGGTTTTTTGGTGCTGAAGGATGACCAGATCGTTTTTGAGCGCTACCTGCAGGGACGCAAGGCCAGCGACGGCTTGCTGTCGGCATCTATGTCCAAGACGGTATTTGCGTTGCTGATGGGAATAGCAATCAATGACGGCAAGCTGGCCTTGACGGATCGTATCGGCGCCGTAATGCCGGACTTCAAGGATAGCGCCTTTGCCGATGCCACGGTGGAGGACGTGTTGCGGATGTCGTCCGGAGTGGCGCTGAACAATTCCTTTGATCCCGGTGCGGATTCGGATAACCGCGCCACCAATCCCATCGTTTCGCCGCGACAGGACGTGCGCGAATACCTGCGGCGGAAGAAGGAACTGGCTGCCGAAGCCGGCACGGCCTTTAAATACAATGGCGCGCAGACGGCGTTACTGGGGGCATTGATGTCGCAGCAAGTCGGCCCCAGCCTGACAGCATATCTGCAGGATAAGGTGTGGGTGCCCATGGGGGCAGAATCCAGGGCCTACTGGATCAAGAACTATCGGGGAGAAGAGGGCGTCCAGGGACAATTTGTGGCGACGCTGCGCGATTACGCCCGGCTTGGCTATCTGGTGATGAAGCAGGGCAGCATCAACGGCAAGGAAATCGTGCCCGCCAGCTGGATCGCGAAGATGACCGAGCTGCGCAAGGATAAACCGCAGCCGCCGAATCCGCCGTTTTACGGTCTGCACATCTGGATACCGCAAGCGGCGGCAGGGCGCGCGATGTTCTGGGGAACCAACGGCCAGAATATTTTCATCGACCCTATCGCCCGCGTTGTCATTGTCCATACCGGGAATAGTCCCAAGGCAGAGTTCGACGGCAACCGGCACCTGTTCCCCTTGAGGGATGCGATTGTGCGCAGCTTGGCGGGTGCGCAACAGATCAATGTGAAAACGGAATAAAAATTACATAGTGATTTTTTTTGCGTAAATCCACGGCAATAGCCACAGCCCAACACATCCCCGCGACTTATGGCACACTGTTTGCCGTATCTGCCGGAACCCCCAGGCGGCACGCCGACTTCTTATGCCAAGCGGGCAATCCCCATTGGCGGGAGGTCTCGACCCAAAGATAAATAGAAATCAACAGGAGAACATATGCGTTTGAAATTATTGCAGTCTGCAGTGGCAACGACATTGGCGCTGGGGGCAACGACGGGCGCTTACGCTATCGACGATAAAGCGATGCAGGACATCGCCGGCCGCGTCTCGGCGATAGAGCCGCAGCTGATCAGCTGGCGACGCGACATCCACCAGCACCCTGAACTATCCGGCAAGGAAACGCGCACCGCCGCGCTGGTGGCCGCGCACCTGAAGAAGCTCGGCTATGAGGTAAAAACCGGCGTCGGCGGCACCGGCGTGGTCGGCATACTCAGGGGCGGCAAGCCGGGCAAGGTAGTGGCCTTGCGGGCCGACATGGATGCCTTGCCGGTCAAGGAAATGGTGGACTTGCCTTTTGCATCCAAAGCCAAGGGTATGCACATGGGCAAACAGGTGGATGTCGCCCACGCCTGCGGCCATGACGGCCACACGGCGATACTGATGGCGGTCGCAGAAATCCTGGCGGGTATGAAGGATCAGTTGCCGGGCACCGTCAAGCTGATTTTCCAGCCGGCGGAGGAGGGCTTGTCGGAAGAACAGGCCGAGCCGGGCGCCCACATAGGCGCGGCGGCGATGATCGATGCCGGCGTGATGGATAGCCCCAAGGTGGATGCAGTGTTCGGCCTGCACCTGTCGTCCGGCTTGCCGGCCGGCGTGATCGGCTACCGCGCCGGCCCGGTGATGGCGTCTGCCGATACGTATGCGATCAAGGTCACCGGCAAGCAGACCCACGGCGGCATTCCCTGGGGCGGCATAGACCCGATTGTGTCCTCGGCGCAGATCGTGCTGGGCTTGCAAACCATCATCAGCCGCCAAACCGACCTGACCAAGGAGCCGGCGGTGGTGACGGTAGGCACCATCCACGGCGGCAACCGCGAAAACATCGTTCCCGATTCGGTGGAGATGACCGGCACCGTGCGCACCTTTGACGATGGCATGCGCGACGACATCCTGCGCCGCATGAAGCAAACGGCGGCGTCAATCGCGCAAAGCAGCGGCGCCAAGGCGGACATGAGCGTCAGCCCGGTGCATTATTCCACCACGGTGAACAACGACACGCTGACCCAGAAAATGCTGCCGACGCTGGGCAAGGCTGCCAATGGAAAAGTGGTGATGGTGCCGAAGGTCAGCGCCTCGGAAGATTTTTCCGAGTACCAGAAAAAAGCGCCCGGCCTGTTCTTCTTCGTCGGCTCTACCGCCCCCGGCATAGACCCGAGAACGGCGCCGGTCAACCATTCGCCGCTGTACCAGGTGGACGAATCGGCGCTGCCGGTGGGAGCGCGCGCATTGTCGGCGCTGGCGGTCGATTATTTGAACGCGAACTGACGTTAGTGTAAAGCGGAACCGTCGCGATGCTTGGCAGTGCGACGGTTCCTGTAGGCCATGTTAGTCGCGATCCGGAGCGCCCAGCGGAAAGAAATGGCGATAGGGACGCGCTTCATCGATCGTCCGTGCGACCGACGGCCGTGCATTCAGGCGATTACGATAGGCGCGCACGTTGGGGAAAGCATCGTCGATGGGGTGAACCCAGTCCGCGTAGAACAAGGCAGGAGCCGCAGAACAGTCGGCAAGGCTGAAACGGTCACCGGCTGCCCACTCGCGATTCTCCATCCGGTGCTCCAGCCAGGCATACACCGTGTCGAGGTTCGCGCGAGCACGAGCCACCGCATCGGCGTCGCGTTTTTCTCCGCGCAGCGCGTCGGCGACGATCGCCTGCATCGGCGTGTGAACATAGTTGTCGAAAAAGCGATCGGCGAACCGCACATCAAGCGCAGCCGCCGCATCAACCGGGACCAGCCGTGCCGAACCTGGATGATGCAGGTCCAGATATTCGATGATGATCGTGGATTCGATGACCGTCTTCTCTCCATCAACCAGGACAGGAAATTTCTTGAACGGCCATAGCCGTTCCAGCTCGGCCGCCGAGGCTGCATCGCCAAGGTCGACCACGCGGAACGTGAACGGTGTGTCGTTCTCTTAAAGCGCAATCGTCGCCTTCCAGCAGTATGAGGCGAACGGGTGGGCATAGAGGGTCAGCGTCATTTCAGGGTGCTCCTATCCACTTACAACTAGCAACTGATCATATGTTATGTTATGTTATATGCATCGATCCTGCTTTGCAAGTAGTGGACAGGTTCTTAGGACTTGGCTTTCTTCGAAGGTTTGGACTTGCCTGAACTGTTGAGAGCGATCGCTTGGAGAGCGAGCGCCTTGAAGGCGGACTCGTCAACTTCTTCTCCTTCGTGGATGTCGATCGCGCGGCGTGCGTTTCCGTCGAGACTCGAATTGAAGAGGCGGGCCGGATCCTTCAGGGACGCGCCCTTGGCGAAGGTAAGCTTTACTTTATCCTTGTAGGATTCACCAGTGCAGATGATGCCGTCGTGCGACCACACCGGAGTGCCCATCCACTTCCATTCCTCGACGACGTCCGGGTCTGCTTCCTTGATGAGCTTGCGCATTCTGCTGAGGGTTTCCCCGCGCCAGTCCCCGAGTTCGGCGATTCTTTTCGAGATGAGCTCAGAGGCCGACTGGCCTTGGCTCGCGTCCGGTTTTTTCATGTTCTCATCCTAGAAGTTGCAGATATATTTCATTCGTAAGACAGTAGAGGGTAGTCATGTAAGATTTTAGGCGCAATGTTATGGCGGGCGCATATGCGCGGAATCGTAAGCAAGCGATTATTGCCGGCCAATGTTATCCCACCCGGCGACCTCATGCAAATCCGGCCGGAGCGGATAACCCCGCTCAGGAACCGCTTACCGCCGTTGCGCTGCGATGGGTAATCCACGCACCCCAGAACAAACTGGAAAAGAACTGCAACGGGGCCTCAAATCCAGCTTCCGCCAGCAGCGCTGCAACAGCTGCTTCCGAATGCGGCGGGTCTGCTCCTTGCAGTATCTTGCCCAGCTTGGCCTGCACCTCGTCCGCGCTCGCTCCCTGCATGCGCCAGCGCTCGCCCCACGCTTTTAATAGCAAAGGCTGGCTCGCATAC
>DATHMC010000212.1:0-19701 GCA_035487495.1 Undibacterium sp. | reverse complement strand
CCCGCTCCCATCCCGGCGGCGCTTTGGGCCGCCGTCTGCTGACCCATGTGCGCGATGTCATGCGCACCGGCGACGCCGTGCCGCTAGTCTCGCCGGACACCAGGTTGACCACCGCTTTACTGGAAATCACCAAGAAGGGCCTGGCGATGACCGCCGTCGTCGACCAGGACCAGCGCGTGCTGGGCGTGTTTACCGATGGCGACTTACGCCGCCTGATGGAGAAAGTGCAGGACTTTTCGCAAATCCGCATTGCCGACGTCATGCATAAAAATCCGCGCACCGTGCGCGCCGAGCAACTGGCGGTGGAAGCGGTGGAGTTGATGGAAACCCACAGGATCAATCAATTGCTGGTCGCAGACGAATCCGGCAAACTGGTCGGCGCACTGCATATCCATGACCTGACCCGCGCCAAGGTGATCTGATGAGCACCGCCGATTTCAGCAGGGCTGCGCAAGTTAAATTAATGATCTTCGACGTCGACGGCATCCTGACCGACGGCAGCCTGCACTTCGGGCCCGAAGGCGAAATGATGAAAACCTTCAATGTGCTGGATGGCCAGGGCATCAAGCTATTGCAGCAGGCTGGCATAGCGACTGCGATCATCAGCGCGCGCCAATCCCCCATCGTCGCCAAGCGCGCCGCCGACCTGGACATTCCTTACCTGCGTCAGGGCATACACGACAAGAAATCCGCCTTCCTGGAACTGCTGGCCGAATTGAATATTTCCGCAGAAGCCTGTGGTTTTATCGGCGACGACGTGATCGATCTGCCGGTGCTGAGCCGCGTGGGCTTCGCCGCCAGCGTGCCGAATGCGCATGCCGAAGTAAAAGCGCGCGTGCACTACATTACCCAGGCAACAGGCGGGTGCGGTGCGGCGCGCGAAGTGTGCGATTTCATCCTGAAGGCGCAGGGCAAATATGAGCAGGCGCTCGCGCCGTTTTTGCTATAAACGGGTGAGGTGACATGAAATATATACTCACCGCCGACCGTTTCCGCTTGTGGCTGATGGTTGCCCTGCTCGCGGTGGTGGCGCTCGGCAGTTTCTGGGTGCTGGAAGTCATGCGCAGGAATAATGAAGAGGGCAATTCCCGCTCTGCCCCGCGCACGGCGCCGGACTACTATGTGGAGAATTTCAATTTCGTGCGGCTCTCCAACGACGGCAAGTCGAATTATCACATCACGGGGAAGCGCATGACGCATAGGCCGCGCGATGACGACTACGAAATAGAGCAGCCGAGAATCAACAGCTTTGACGATGATAAAACACCGGTCACGGTCATTGCAGATCGCGCGGTGATAGAGCAAAAAAACACCCCTGCTCACCCGGCGAAGGATAGCGACGAGGTTCACCTGTTTGGCAACGTCAGCGTGGAGCGCCCGGATAGCCCAACATCGAAAGGTATGAAGCTGGAATCGGAATATTTGCTGCTGCTGCCCGATATCAACATCATGAAAACTGACAAGCCGGTGACGCTGACCAGCGCGTCTGCAGAAATTCATGCGATCGGCATGGAAGCAGATAACAACACGCAAGAAATGAAGTTGCTGCACAAGGTGCGGGCGATTCTTAGCAGAGTACCTGCCTCGCCTCAACTCCTCAACAAATAGCCGCTCTTTAATCCATGACAAATATGCCTCAACATTTTCTTACTCGGTTGCCGAAGTCACTCATCCTGGCCACATGCGTTTTATTGTCTACAGCGTCCGCATTAGCGGAGCAGGCAGATCGCTACAAAAAAACGATTATAGAAGCAGAGTCTGGCGTTACAGATAATAAGAAAAAAATAAATGCCCTGACCGGCGACGTGACGGTTACACGCGGCACTTTGACCATCAAGACTGAAAAAGCCGTTACTACCGAAGCTGCAGACGGCACTATGTTCGTCGTGCTAACCGGTGGTCCAGGCGGTCAGGTGTTTTTCCGGCAAAAACGCGATGGCGGCCCCGATCTGTGGGTAGAGGGCGTGGCCAACAGGATGGAATATGATGAAAAAACTGAGCTGGTCAAATTTTTTACCAAAGCTCATGTGAAATACCTTGAAAACAAAAAAGTCACGCAGGAGCAGGAAGGCGAATTCCTTTCTTATGACAGCAGGAACGAGGTCTTTGTCGGCACCAATAACGCTTCGGGCTCCACCGTCGCCGGAGGCGGACGAATCAAGTTGACCATCCAACCCAAGTTAGAGCAACCCAAGTCAGAAGAACAGAAAAAATAATATGACGAGTACGCTGATTATCAGTGGCCTGCAGAAGAAGTATGGCGCGCGCCAAGTGGTGCGCGATGTATCCCTGGAGGTCAAAAGCGGTGAAGTAGTCGGTTTGCTGGGCCCGAATGGCGCCGGCAAGACCACATCCTTTTATATGATCGTGGGCCTGGTGCCGTCCGACGCCGGCAAGATAGACGTGGACGGCACCGACATCTCGCACCTGCCCATCCACAAACGCGCGTTGCTGGGCCTGTCGTACCTGCCGCAGGAAGCATCGGTATTCCGTAAACTGTCGGTAGAAGACAATATCCGCGCGGTGCTGGAATTGCAGAGAGACGAGGACGGCAAGTACCTGGAAAAGTCCAGGATTGAAGAGCGGCTGGATACGCTGCTGGCCGAACTGCAGATAGAAAAGATTCGCGAAAACCAGGCGCTGTCCTTGTCAGGCGGCGAGCGCCGCCGGGTGGAAATCGCCCGGGCGCTGGCGACCAATCCGCGCTTTGTGCTGCTGGATGAGCCGTTTGCCGGGGTGGACCCGATTGCCGTGATCGAGATCCAGCGCATTGTGCGCTTCCTGAAGGAACGCGGCATAGGCGTGCTGATCACCGACCATAACGTGCGCGAGACCCTGGGTATTTGCGACCACGCCTACATCATCAACCAGGGTGCGGTATTGGCCAGCGGCAGGCCGGATGAAATCGTCGCCAATGAATCCGTGCGCAAAGTTTACCTGGGAGAGCATTTCCGTATGTAACGGATGCCTATCTCTATGAAACAAAGCCTACAACTCCGCACCTCGCAACACCTGGCATTAACGCCGCAATTGCAGCAATCGATACGCTTGCTGCAATTGTCCACGCTGGAGCTGCATCAGGAACTGGAAAACCTGCTGACGGAAAACCCTTTGCTGGAGCGCGTAGACGACCCTTTGGACAATGCGGTCAGGTTGCTGGCGGACGGCGCCATCAGTGCGACCGCCAGCGCCTCCGACAATGAGGGCGGCCAGGCAAACACCGCAAACGACGAAGCCGCCGCTGCGCCCGACACTGGCGACAGTGCGGACGCTCCCAATGCCTCGGATACCACCAGCGCCAACGAAGAAGACTGGAGCTTCGACGATATACCGCAAGGCTCCAAGGGACCGGAAGAAGACGAGGGGCGCCCGCAACTGGAGTGCGCGCAGGTTTCGCTCAGGGAGCATTTGCTGGAACAGATGCGGGTCACGGTAAAGGAAGTGCGGGACCGGGCCCTGATAGAGCTGATCATCGACGCGCTGGACGGCAATGGCTACCTGACGGAGTCGCTGGAAGACATACACGGCACATTGCCGCTGGAGCTATGCGTAGAGCCGGAAGAGTTGAGTTTTGCGCTGAACATGCTGCAGAGTTTTGAGCCCGCCGGCGTCGGCGCGCGCAACCTTTCCGAATGTCTTGCGATACAAATCAAGCGCCTGCCCAAGATTGCCTTTGTAACGCGCAGGCTGGCCCTGGAGATCGTGGAAAAACATTTGCTGTTGTTTGCACAGCGCGACTTTAACAAACTGAAAAAAATCCTGATTTGCGATGACGAAGACTTGCGTGAAGCACAGGTAGTGATCAGGCAGTGCAAGCCCCATCCCGGCGCGGAGTTCACCGCCGACGCGTCGGACTATGTCGTACCCGATGTGATAGTCAGAAAGTCAAAGAACGGCTGGCAGGTGTTATTGAATCAGGACGTCATGCCGCGCCTGCGCGTGAATAGCATGTACGCCAATATCATGAAGCAAAATCGCGGCGACGGCACGCTGAGCTCCCAGTTGCAGGAAGCGCGCTGGCTGATCAAGAATATGCGGCAACGCTTCGATACGATTTTGCGCGTTGCACAAGCGATAGTTGAAAGACAACGTAATTTTTTCACGCATGGCGCAGTTGCGATGAGACCTCTTGTTTTGCGCGAAATTGCTGATACACTTGGTTTACACGAGAGTACTATTTCTCGTGTCACAACCCAAAAGTACATGCTTACCCCTCATGGTATGTTTGAGTTGAAATATTTTTTCGGTAGCCACGTTGCGACGGAGACAGGGGGTGAAGCATCATCCACCGCAATACGGGCACTCATCAAGCAATTGATAGGAGCAGAAGACCAGAAGAACCCACTCTCTGACAGCAAGATCGCAGACATGCTGGGTGAACAAGGCATGGTCATTGCGCGACGCACCGTCGCAAAATACCGGGAAGCCCTGAAAATCCCTCCAGTGAGCCTGCGAAAATCCTTGTAAAGACCGTAGAAATCTTAAAATTCCCGACCGTACCATCTTTCATTGGTGCATCTGTTTTTTTAAATTTTCTGTAACAAGTTCTTGTAATTGAGTTTTGCATTGCTATATATAATTTAGCTCGATACTTTAGGGCTAGCGTTATTGTTTGTAGCAAGTAACATCTACCATAGGAGCGCCGTATGAATCTCACAATCAGTGGACATCACCTCGAAGTTACTCCAGCAATCCGGGAACACGTGCAAAACAAGCTAGAGAGGATAAGGCGACACTTCGATCAAGTCATTGATATCGCAGTCATCCTGACTGTCGACAAGCTCCGGGAAAAAGAAAAGCGTCACAAGGCAGACATCAACCTGCACATCAGCGGCAAAGACATCCATGTTGAAAGCCTCGCACAAGACCTGTATGCAGCGATAGACACGCTGATCGATAAACTGGACAGGCAAGTCATCAAGCACAAAGATAAAATCCAAGGCCACAAGAACGACGCGATCAAATACATACCTGATCCCGCCTCTGCTTCTGCCTGATCGGCCTGACCGATCTTAGGAGTGTAATAAAGGATGCTGTTCGGCATCCTTTTTTAATGGCCGCACACATTGTCCGGACACAAACCGGGCACGCCTTTTAGCCAAAATCCCATGTTGCTCCATTGAATAAAATTTCTCATCGATTTGTTTCCCGGGTGCATAGTGCATACGCGTTAAAATAGGTTTTTCATTCCACATTATCTTTCCATGAGCGAATACGTCCAGACCTTCGTCCAGAACCAGATAGGCTTCATCACGCTGGATAGGCCCAAGGCCCTCAATTCCCTGTCCCTGGACATGATCCGGGACATCACCCAAATATTATTGCAATGGCGCGAAGCGGATAATGTCCGAGCGGTGTTTATCTCCAGTTCCAGCGAGAAGGCATTTTGCGCCGGCGGCGATATCCGCTTTTTCCATGACGTCGGCACCGCCACGCCCAAGGGCGACAGCGCACTGCTGGAGGATTTTTTCACTGAAGAATACGCGCTGAATCACCTGATCCATTTCTATCCCAAGCCCTATATTTCCCTGCTCAACGGCGTGGTAATGGGTGGCGGCATGGGCATAGCGCAGGCCGGCCCGTCCTGCCGCATGCGCATCGTCACCGAGCGCACCAAGATGGCGATGCCGGAAGTGAATATCGGCCTGTTCCCCGATGTGGGCGGCGGTTATTTCCTGTCGCGCGCGCCGGGCCAGTTAGGCACCTATCTGGGATTGACCGGGGAGATCATCAAGGCGGCGGATGCAATCTATGCAGAACTGGCCGACGTCTACATCCCGACCGCCGAAATACCGGCGCTGATGCAGTTGCTGACGTCCACCCAGCAGACCGACATTCGCGCCGCCATCCGTGAATTTGCCGCGCCGTTTGCGGCGCAGATCAAACTGGAGGAAAGCTCGCTGGCGACGCACCGCGGCCTGATCGATCGTTGTTTTTCGGCGAATAATGTCGCCGCGATCATCGCTGCGCTGTCGGACGACGGCAGCGCATTTGCACAGCAAACCCTGGCCGTCATGCACAAGCGCTCGCCATTATTGGTATGCGTCACGCTGGAACAATTGCGGCGCGGCGCCGGCATGTCGGTTGCAGCCTGCCTGCGCATGGAGCGCGATATGGTGCGCTATTGTTTCAAGCATGGGGAAGTGCTGGAAGGCGTGCGGGCACTGGTGGTGGACAAGGACAATGCGCCGCAATGGTCGCCGCCCAGCTTGGCAGAGGTGACGGCAGACATGATCACGCCATTCTTTGTTTCCGCCTGGCCGGATCACGCGCATCCGTTGCGCCATCTCGGCTAGGGGTGACGCCTGATGTCACGAAAAAAATGGGACCCCTGGTCCCATTTTTTAATGATCAACGGCAGTATCTATTTGCCGCTCAATGCTGCTGGCCGCCGCCCAGATAAGCCGCTTTCACCGCAGGATCGTTTTTCAGGCTGACCGCAGGGCCGTGCACCGATATCCGGCCGTTTTCCAGCACATAACCGTAATCCGCCACATTCAATGCGGCGGCGGCGAATTGCTCCACCAGCAGCATCGTGGTGCCCTGCTCTTTGAGCCGCTGTATGATGCGAAATACCTCGTCCACCAGGATGGGCGCCAGACCCATCGACGGCTCGTCCAGCAAGACCACTTCCGGATTCAGCATGACTGCCCTGGCCATTGCCAGCATCTGCTGCTCGCCGCCGGACAAGGTGCCGGCCAGCTGATGCTGGCGTTCCTTCAGGCGCGGAAACAGCTCCAGCGCTTTTTCCAGATCGATCTTGATATCGCCGCGCGGGCGAGAACCGGTAAACCGCGGGAAGGCGCCCAACAGCAGGTTGTCGGTGACGCTCATCGTCGCAAATACGCGCCGCCCTTCCGGTGAATGGGCCAGCCCGGCACGCGCGATCTTGTGCGAGTCCAGGCCGGTCACGTCTTTTCCATCCAGCGTGACCTTGCCCGCTTTTGGCTTCAGCATGCCGGAGATGGCGCGCATCGTGGTGGTCTTGCCGGCGCCGTTGGAACCGATCAGCGTGACCACCTTGCCCTTGGGAACCTCCAGCGAGATACCGTGCAGCACTTCGACCTTGCCGTATGCTGCGTGTAGATTTGAAATGCTTAACATGTGAGCCCTCGCTTAAGCTGAAACAGATTCGTGCGCGGCCTCATCGCCGACGCTGCCGCCGAGATAGGCTTCAATCACTTTCGGATCAGCCTGTATTTCGGCCGGCTTGCCTTCCGAGATCTTCTGGCCGAAATCCAAGACCGTCACGGTATCTGAAATCGACATCACCACGTCCATATGGTGTTCGATCAGGATGATGGTGATGCCGTGCTCGCGTATCTTGCGGATAATCGCGACCAGCTCTTTGATGTCGGGTGCCGTCAGGCCCGCCGCCGGCTCATCCAGCAACAGCAGTTGCGGGTTCAAGCCTAGCGCGCGGCCTATTTCCAGCACGCGCTGCTTGCCGTAGGGCAGGTTGCGCGCTTCCTCATCCGCCAGGCCGGCCAACCCGGCAAACTGCAATATGCTCGCGGCACGCTCGCGCGCCGCCCGCTCTTCGCGGCGATAACGCGGCGTTCCCAGCATCACGTCAAACACATTGCTGCGGAAGGTATGATGCAGGCCGACCAGCACGTTTTCTGTGGCCGTCATTTCGCCGAATAGCTGCACGTTCTGGAAGGTGCGCGCCACGCCGCCCAAGGCAATCGCGGACGGGGTATGGCCCGATATCTGGCCGCCGTTAAACTCAACCACACCGGCGGTCGGTTTGTAAATGCCGGTCAGCACGTTCATCATCGTGCTCTTGCCGGAGCCGTTAGGGCCGATCAGACCGTGCACCGAACCTTTGGCAATCTGCAGATCAACCATATTCAATGCCTTCAGGCCGCCGAACTGCATCAGCAAGGCCTTAGCCGCCAGTAAGGGGCCGGATTTGCCGCTATCGGCGGCAGTGGCAACCGCCTCCACGTTGCCGGCAGCGACCGATGCGACATGCTGGCGCTTTCCTTTACTGAAAAAGCTGTTGAAGAAGCCGATGATGCCGTCCTGCAGGTAATACACGACAAACAGCGTCATGAAACCGAAAATGGTCAGGCGCCAGTCGGTAATATTTTCCAGCTTGTAGGAAAACAGGGCCATGCCCAATGTGGCGGCCACCGGCACCGCCACGTCGCGCAGCGTCTTCTTGTTCCTGGCCAGCAGGTAAGCCGAACCGGCAATGCCGGCCACGGCGGCGATGGTGGCGATTTTGCGGAACAAATCGATATCCGCCAGCAGGCTGGGCAGCATCACCACGATCAAGGCGCCGAGCAAGGAGCCGCTGCGGGTCTTGCGGCCGCCCATGATGACCGCCAGCAGGAACAGGATGGTCAGTTCGAAGTTATAGGTATTGGGAGAAATATATTCTTCCGAATACGCATACAGGCTGCCGGATAAACCCGCCAGCGCGGCGCTGATCACGAACGCGTACACCTTGTAGCGATATACCGAAACGCCCATGCAGTCGGAAGCGATAGGGCTGTCGCGCAGCGCCTCAAACGCGCGGCCCAAATACGATTTGAGTATGCGATGCACGACAATCAGCGACAGCACCATCAGCACTGCAACCAGGTAAAAATATCCGACCTCGGTCAGCTTTTGGCCGAACAGGATAGGCTTGGCAATCTTGATGCCCATCGGGCCTTCCGTCAGGAAGGTCATTTCATTGATCAATATCTGGATGATGGTGCCGAAGGCCAGCGTCACCATCGCCAGGTAGGGGCCCGTCACGCGCAAGGCCGGCAGCGCCAGGATCGCACCGAAGAGCGCGGTGACGACGATACTGGCCGGCATCGCCACCAGGAACGGCAGGCCCAATTTGAAGTACAGCACGCCGGTCGTATAGGCGCCTATGCCGAACAGGCCGGCGTGGCCGAGCGAAACCTGGCCGGTATAGCCAACCACGATGTCCAGGCCGAACAACAGGATGGCATAGATGAGGATCGTTTCTGCCAAGTGGATATAGTAGGGGTTCTGGACCAGCATCGGGAATACCGCCAATGCGGCGATACCCAGTACTGATAGCGCAAGTATTTTTTTGTTCATGTTCTACACTTTCTTGATCGCAGCTTTGCCGAACAGGCCTGCAGGCTTGAATGCCAGCACCAGCAGCAGCAGCAACAGGCCAGGCACTTCCTGGTAACCGGTGGACAGATAGAATCCGGTCATTTTTTCGGCAATGCCGAGGATCAGGCCGCCGACGATGGCGCCGACCCCGGAAGTCAGGCCGCCGATGATCGCTACCGCAAAAGCCTTCAATCCCAGCGCGGAACCTATGGTCACTCCGGTCGGTACAAGAGGCGCCACCAGCACGCCCGCGAAAGCGGCAGCGGCGGAGGATAGCGCATACGAAAAGGTGATCACCATCCGGGTGTTGATGCCCATCAGACCGGCAGCATCACGGTCATTTGAAGTGGCAACCACGGCTTTGCCGTAAATGGATTTGCGGTTGAAGATCTCCACCGCCGCCATGATCGCCAGGGCGCCGATCACCACCACGATCTGCATCGGCTGGACATTGGCGCCAAACACCTGGAACGGGGCGGCGGAGAGCGGTGAAGGAAAAGGGACGTCGTCCTTGCCCCAGATATTTTCCGCGACATTCTTGAAGATGATCGCGAGTGCAATCGTCGACATGATCCAGCCGAATTCGGACTTGATCTTGATCGCCGGACGCACGCCTATCCACTCCACCAGCATGCCCTGCAGCGCGCCGAATACCAGCACCACCGGTATCATCAGCCAGTAATTCAAATAGGGGCCGCCGTGTACGGTGCCGACCAGGCTGAGCCCGACCATAGCGCCCAGCATCAAAGCCTCGCCCTGGCCGAAATTCAAGGTGCCGGAAGTGGCAAATGTCAGCTGGTAACCGAAAGCGATGACCGCGTAGATCATGCCCAGCGCGATGCCGCTAAACACAAGTTGTAAAAGGATTTCCATTTTATTCACCTGACAGACGGCAACAACTGCCGTAATTCTTAAGAAAAGGGCCAGCCCTTACAGATAAGGTCTGGCCCAATTTTGATCTGAGTTCTGTCTCAGTATCGTGTGCTGGCTTTAGGATTACTTGGCAAGGATGACGCGTGCGTCTTTCACTTCACCGATGACGGGCATGCCCGGCTTGATCGCCTCGTGATCGTCATGGCTGAACGGCTTGTTGTAGGTAGCCACGACACCTTCCACTTTTTCATGCAGGTTTTCCAGCGCTTCGCGCACTTTGGGGCCGTCTGTCGTGCCGGCCTGCTTGATCGCTGCAGCCAGCAGGTACACCGAATCATAGCCCTGTGCCGCGGAAACCGCGGACGGCATGCGGTCTATCTTATAGGCCTTTTGGTAGCCTTCGATGAAAGACTTGCGCTTAGGGGTATTCGGGTCCTGGATGAAGGTTTGCGGCATCAGCGTGCCGTCGCCGTTTTTACCGGCGTTGTCCAGGAAGTTACCCATGGACAGAGGCCAGCTGCCTATCATCGGCACTTTCCAGTTCAGCTTTTCCATGCCATTGGCAATCTGCGCCAATTCCGGGCCGATACCGTAAGTCAGCACCACCTGCGCGCCGCCCTGCTTGGCCTTCAGCAACTGCGCCGTCATGTCGACGTCCTTGATGTTGTATTTCTCCACCGCCACCGGCTTGATGCCCTTGGATGCCAGCGCCCTTTCCAGGTCTTCGCGGCCCAGCTGGCCGTAGTTGGTGGAGTCGGCCAGAATCGCCACCTTGGTGAATTTATGCTTGGTGATCGCCTCGTCGACGATCATTGCCGACTGGATCGTGTCATTGGCGGAAGTACGGAAGATGTAGTTATCTTTGTGCTCCGGAGCGATAAACTGCTTGGTAATAACGCTGCCGGTTGCCACGTTGTTGATGACCGGGATTTTTGCTTCCTGATAGAAGCGCTGGGAAGCCAGCGCAACGCCGGTATTGATGAAGCCCAAAGTAGCGACCACTTTTTCTTTATTGATCAGCTCTTGTGCGACTTGCACGCCGCGTTCGTTCTTTGCTTCATCATCGCGTTCAACCATTTGCAATTGACGTCCCAATACACCGCCTTTGGCATTGATCTCTGCCACAGCAAGTTTGACGCCATCGCGCATGGACACGCCCATAGGCGCAGATCCGCCTGTGAATGGTCCAGAAACGCCGATCTTGATCGGCTCGGCGGCGACACCTGCTACAGACCAGCCCAGCACCGCGGTTGCGATCAAGGTTTTCATCTTGTACGACATGTCTCTCTCCTGTGTATGAATTATCGTGGATACGAATACAGCTTTAGTTTTTTATAGCTACAAATTGTATGTGCGTTAAATCCTGGCAGCAATTAAAAATCCATGCGGCAGCGCAACATAAGCTACTTAAGTGATACTACCGAGAACACCTGAAATTTTATTTGCAACGGCGATCAATTCCGCGTACCTCGCTACCGAAAGCCAAGCCCGTAGAGCTTAATCGATATTGAAGAAAGGCATTCTGTTTTATCTTAAAAGCTTTTCACGCATTACTGAAATCTTTTTCACCTGAATACGAAGTTGCAGGATCTTCGAAGTTTAATGGAAGCGCCACCTCCGGATTGACGGGCGCTGCCATGCGCCACGTCGAGGGCAAAGGGCTATCTGGTGCACGAACTTGGCCGCGAGCCAGACAGCCCTTGATGCCGGGAAATTTGCCGTCCGTGAATAAAATTATTTCAGCAAGCCAAATACCTTGCCTATGATCTTGCTGCCCGATCCGATAGGGTCCTGGCGTATCGCCTTTTCTTCTTCCGCTATCATCAGATACAGGCCATCCAGCGCACGTTGCGTCACGTAACCTTCCACTGTCGCCTCCTTGCCGGAAACGACGCCGAACCTTGAGGCCTGACCCATCGCACTGTTGTATTTGGCGGACAGGCCCGCCCTGTCGGTGACTTTCTTCACGATCGGCAGGAATTGGTCCCCCAGTTGCACAGATGTTTTTTCCCTGAAAAAATCGGTCACCGACGTATCCCCGCCGGTCAGGATATTTTTGGCATCGGTCACCGACATCGATTTCACCGCATTGACCAACAAGGGCTTGGCCATGGGCACCGCAGCTTCGGCGGCACGGTTCATGGACACCACCAGCTCATCCAGCTGCTGGCCCTGGCCGGTCATTTTTAACAGGGGCCTGGCCTTTTCCAGCAGAGAGGGCAGCTGGATCTTGACCTTGTCGTTGTTTAAGAAGCCGTTTTCCACCCCCAGTTTGGCAACCGCCGTCGACGAGCCCTTATCCAGCGCGGCCTTCAAGCCGGCACTGGCATCCTGATTGCTCAGGTCGCTCAGTGATAGCGCTAACGCCGCGGTGGAAATCGCCAGCATTGAAGAGATAAGGACGGGTTTAAACAGTTTCGGTAGTGGCATGCCGGTCTCCATGAGGTAAGGGTTGGCCCAGGTTTTACTTTAGCATGTTCGACGCGGCAGTACCGTACTGAATGACGCCCTGCCCGTACTCGCTTTGCGGCAAGGCTGCGGCTAGCCTAGACTTCGTCCACTGCAAACAGCCGCCGGTACTCGCGCATCGCATAACGGTCGGTCATGCCGGCGATATAGTCGGCGATCTTGCGTGCCTGCAACTGCCCTTGCGGGTCCGCCGTCTTTACCTGGTAATCCGGCGGCAGCAAGATGGGTTCGGCATGCATGGCATCGAACAAAGCCCGTATCGTTTTCCTCGCCTTGGCGGTCATGCGGTTGACCAGGTAGTGCCGGTACAGATTTTCATGCAGGAAGCGTTTCAGCAGGCCGGCCTGGACTCGCATGTCGTCTGAAAAGCTGATCATGCCCGGGGCATTGCGTACGTCGTCCAGCGTTTGCGGCGCAAACTCGGCGATGCGCTTTTCAGAATTCTGTATCACATCGACGATCAGCGCATTGACCATGCGGCGTATGGTTTCCGATATCGCGCGGCGGCCGGTCAAACCGGGATAGGCCGCCTCGACTTCGCGCCGGTAGCGCGCAAAGAAATCCAGCTCCATCAACTGCGACTCCTGCATCAGGCCGGAACGCAGACCGTCGTCAATGTCATGGTTGTTATAGGCAATCTCGTCAGCCAGGTTGGTCAGCTGAGCCTCCAGCGACGGCTGTTTCTTGTCGATGAAGCGCTGGCCGACGTCGCCAAGTTTTTTGGCATTGGATAGCGAGCAGTGCTTCAAGATGCCTTCACGCGTTTCAAAAGTCAGGTTCAAGCCGTCAAACGCGCCATAGCGCTCTTCCAGTTCGTCGACGACGCGCAGGCTTTGCAGATTGTGCTCGAAACCGCCGAAATTTTTCATGCAGTCATTCAGCGCATCCTGGCCGGCGTGGCCGAATGGCGTGTGACCAAGATCGTGAGCCAGTGAAATAGCCTCGACCAGATCCTCGTTCAGCCTGAGCTGGCGGGCGATCGAGCGGGCGATCTGCGCGACTTCCAGACTATGGGTCAGGCGGGTGCGGAACAGGTCGCCCTCGTGGTTCACAAATACCTGGGTCTTGTATTCCAGCCGGCGGAACGCCGTGGAATGGATGATGCGGTCGCGGTCGCGCTGATACTCGGTGCGGGAATGGGACGCCTCCTGCGGAAAACGCCGCCCGCGCGAACTGGCAGGCTGCGCGGCATAAGGAGCTAACGGGGCGAGGTTGGCGTCCTGGGGCATGTTCGTCAGACCGAGGCGCGCAAGGTCGCCAACAAGGATTCGCGCGGGGCGGTGGTGATCAGGGGTGCGCCCAAAGGCTTGAGCAAAATAAATTTGATCTGGCCGCCTTCATTCTTTTTGTCGACCTCCATCAATTCCAGCCAGCGCTGTTCCCCCAGGTCGGGCGCGATTACCGGCAATCCGGCCGCCTCCACCAGGCTTTGCAGCCTGACCTTGCTGACATAGTCGATGTGCCCCATGCGATATGACAGATCGGCCGCCATCACCATGCCGCAACCGACCGCTTCGCCATGCAGCCATTTGCCATAGCCCATGCCGGACTCTATCGCATGACCAAAGGTGTGGCCAAAATTCAGGATGGCGCGCAAGCCGCCTTCGCGCTCATCCTGGCGCACCACGTCGGCCTTGATCTGGCATGAACGCAAAATCGCATAAGCCAGCGCTGCCGGATCCTTGGCCCGCAATTTTTCTATATTGGCCTCTATCCAGTCGAAGAACGCGGCATCGATGATGGCGCCGTGCTTGATCACCTCGGCCAAGCCCGCAGACAGTTCGCGGTCGGGCAGCGTATTCAGGGTGGCGGTGTCGGCGATCACCGCCTGCGGCTGATAGAACGCGCCTATCATGTTCTTGCCCAGCGGATGATTGATGCCCGTCTTGCCGCCTACCGAAGAATCCACCTGCGACAACAGGGTCGTCGGTATCTGAATAAACGGCACGCCGCGCATATAGGAGGCCGCGGCATAGCCGGTCAAATCGCCGATGACCCCGCCGCCCAGCGCCACCAGCGTCGTCTTGCGATCGCATTTGGCGGCCAACAAGGCATCGAATACCAGCATCAGGCTGGCCCAGTTTTTTTGTTCTTCGCCGTCCGGCAGGATAATCGGCGTCACCTGCTTGCCCGCCGCGCGCAAAGTGTCCAGCAACTGCTCCAGATACAGCGGGGCGACCACGGTATTGGTGACCACGGCGACCCTGTCGCCCTGGATATGCCGGCTGACAAGTTGCGGATCGGTCAGCAGGGATGATCCTATGTCGATGGGATAGCTGCGCTCGCCGAGATCGACTTGTAGCGAATGTAACGATGCTTGCTGCATGATGGAATGTTCGAAAATCCGGGCATTGCCGGCGCCCGGCAACTGCTCCAGTTGGGTCAAGATGGATAGCACCAGATGCTGCACATTAGGCCGCCCGGTCTCTATGATCAGATGCGCCACTTCCTGATAGAAGGGCTCGCGCTGCATGGCCAGGTCTTCCAGCTTCTTGCGCGGATCGGCAGTCCTTAGCAAGGGCCGGTTTTTGTCATGCCGGGTGCGCTGCAAAATGCTATTGATGCCGGCGCGTAAATAAATGACTGTACCACGGCTATGCAGATACTGCCGGCTCTGCTCATCCAGGATGGCCCCGCCCCCCGTCGCCAGCACAATATCCTCTTGCGCGGTCAGGTCGCGGATGACATCCGCCTCCCGCTGCCGAAAACTGGCCTCGCCCTCTATCTCGAAAATCACCGGTATAGAGACTCCGGTACGGGCCTCTATTTCATGATCCGAATCAATGAAACGCTTATTGAGTTTCTTTGCCAGGGCCCGGCCAACCGTGGTTTTGCCGGAGCCCATCAAACCTACTAAAAAAATGTTGCTACCCATGCAAAATCATTGCTTCCTAATTGTACTGCCCTTGCTTGAACCGGATGCAGATCAAGGGGCTTTATAAGTTAGCACTACCGGGGTGCTGGTAACGCCGCCCAATGGACTCGTCACCGTTAAATTAAACGAGGCGTCGTTATGCACTGTCGCCCCGCCAGTGCTGCAGGTTGCCGGCGGAGTCACCATAATGGTGTGAACTGTACCACGTTGAGGCGCTGTGCCTATCCCCAGCGCCGCGATATTCCACATTGGAACAGCTGAGGGCGATGCCGAGAGTGCGCCTAAATTGCCTGTCGCCGCCGTGACATCCACTTTGGAACCGGGCGGCATGGGATTACCATTGGAATCAACCACTTCAAAATAAAGTTGCTGAGGAGAGCAAGACGCCTGGAAATCCAGCGCTATCGCGGCACCTGATGTCTGACGCGTAGTATTGCCCTCAACCGAGGTGGAGCTTACCTGATAGATCGTGGCGTAGGAACCCAGTACATAGAAAGTTGCACTCTGAGAAAGCTTGTCTGTATTGTTAGTTGCAGTTGCCACTATGGTCGCTACCCCGTTCTTGCGCGGATTCTGGCTGCGCCAGATGACATCGCAAAATCCAGGAAACGGGATATCGTTTGTAATATTGATGCCATTTGTCAGGCATAGCGCCCCGCCGATCCCGATAACGGCCCCGACGTCGGTGGTGAATACTACCTGGGTGCCATCCGCTACTGCGCCTCCGAAAGAATCGGCAAGCAATGCCGTTACCTTGATCGTTTGATTATCCCAGTTAATGCCCTCTATCCAAAACTTGCTCAGGCTGATGGACATCGCGCTTTGCACCGGAACTCCTGTCGTCACCGTCAAGGTATCCGACAGGGTGCTGATCGCAGTGCCGTCCACCGTCGCGATAACCCGTGCCGTAGTCGGCAGGGTGCCCGAATTCACAGCGGCAGTAACTTTGCCCGATGCATCGGTAATAGCGGAGGTTGAAGTCAAGGCCACAGGATTCGTGCTCTGAGTCGAGAAATTCACCTTGATATTGGGAATCCCGGCATTCGAGCTGTCAACAACCGTAAAAGTGAGCAGCGCAACCTCGGTGCGGCCATTACCGCCTGCGCCTTTGATCACGATGGATTTATCAGCGGGAACCGCGGACACAAAGTTAATCGCGCTAGGCGCCACCACGGTCGAGATTGCGTTCACCACGTACGCCGCCGATGCACTCACGGTAGCAGTCCCGACCGTCGCGGTGGCAGTCACGGTTCCGGCACCGGTGCCGGTTCCCGGTTTCAGGACAATGCTTGCCACACCATTGCTATCCGTCAAGGCTGTTCCGCTGGTCGGCGAGAGTGTCGCGATGCCACTGTCCAGGGCAAACTTTACCACCACATTTCTTGCCGGGACGCCGTTTCCATCCTTAACTATTGCCTTCGCTGTCAAGCCCCCGATGTTGGCCATCACGTTGGTTGCGATACCGGTCGAGTCAAACAAGGCCAGGCTGATCTGGCCGCTGCCGCTGGAGCCCGTGCCCCCGGTTCCTCCAGTACCCGTACCGCCGCCCTGCACAGGTGTGCCGGCCGAGCCGCCGCCGCCGCCGCAAGCGGCCAGCGTAGCGATTAACAAAGATGCCAGAAAGGCTTTAAATATTTTTACCACGTGGTGCTCCATGCTGAACAAATTCATATTTTTGTCGATTTAATCGTATTTTCTTATTTCGCAGACATGCGATCCGCGATGATTTTCGGCGTAATAAATACCAGTAACTCGGTCTTGTCGTTGGTGCGGCCGGTCGTCTTGAACAGGTTTCCGAGCAATGGGATATCTCCGAAGAAGGGGATTTTCGTCACGTTATCGGCTTCCGTTTGTTGATAAATACCGCCAAGAACGACCGTTCCTCCATTCTCAACCAACACCATGGTCTTCACTTGCTTGGTGTTGATGGCGAAGCCGGCCGTCGTCTGGTCGCCGACACTGTCCTTATGCACATCCACTTCCAGGATGACATTGCCGTCCGGCGTAATCTGCGGCGTCACTTCCAGCCTCAAGGTCGCTTTTCTCCAGGCGATTGACGTGGCGCCGCTGCTGGTGGCAACCTGGTAAGGCAATTCCGTGCCCTGCTCAATCGAAGCCTTCAACTGGTCGGCGGTCACAATTCTTGGGCTGGAAATGATCTTCCCCTTGCCGTCGGCTTCCAGCGCCGACAATTCCAGATTCAGGAAGCGGTTGGCCGCGGATGAAAACAAGCTCACCGCAAGGCTGCCAGGATTCAGGCCGTTAATCCCCGCTGCCGGCAGGCTGACGAATTGCGTATTCGGGACATAGCTTCCGTCGGTCACCTTCGCCTGTCCGGTCTGTTCGCCGACGCCGAGATAATTGCCGGTGACGGCAACCCGCTGATTACCCGATAGCTGATAACCGGCAACCCCGCCTTGTAGTCCTCGCAGATCGGCAAACCCGAGCTTGGCCCCCAGGTTCCTGCTGAACGTGTCGTCGGCTTCGACGATGCGTGCCTCAATCAGGACTTGCCGGGAAGCGATATCCGTTTTCTGGATCAGCCGCCTGACCTCTTCCAGTTTGGACGGAATGTCAGTGACAAACAATTGATTGGTGCGGGGCTCGATGACCGCGCTGCCGCGCTTGGACAACATGCGATTGGTGCTGGCGCCATCGACGCCGAACACCTGTTTGAATGCCTCGGCCTTTTGATAGTTCAACTGGAATGCTTCGGTTCTCAACGGCTCCAGCTCGGCAATCTGGGCCTTTTGCTCCAGCTCCAGTTTTTCTTTCGTCAGCAGTTCGTCTTTGGGCGCTATCCATAGTACCGAGCCGTTTTTACGCATATCCAGACCCTTGGATTGCATGATGATGTCCAGCGCCTGATCCCAGGGCACATCCTTGAGCCGCAAAGTCAGGCTGCCGTTGACGGTATCGCTGGTAATGATATTCAAACCGTTAAAATCGGCGATGACCTGCAGTAGCGCCCGCACTTCGATATTCTGGAAATTCAGGGACAGGCGCTCGCCGCGATATCCCTGCGTGCCCTGGGTCAGCTTGTTCGGATCTTCCTTGATAGGCTTGACTTCAATCACCAACTGGGAATCGCTCTGATATACGCTATGCTCCCACAAGCCCTTGGGCTCAATCGTCATCCTGACGTCGCCGCCTTGAGGAGCTGTTGTCACTACCTGCACCGGCGTGCCGAAATCGGTCACGTCCAGGCGGCGGCGCAATACTTCCGGCAAGCCGACCTTCATAAAATCCACAATGATCTTCTGGCCTTGCTGACGTATGTCGGTCACCACCTGGCTGTTCGGCAAATCAACGACGATACGTCCTTCGCCGCCGGCGCCTTTACGGAAATCGATATCGCGCAAGTTCTGCTTTGCCTGCACGACCGGTGCGGCAGCCACCGGCAGGCCGGCGGCATTGACTGCGGTCGCCACGCCGCCTGAGCCATCAATCGTCACAATAACAATATTGCCGTCTATGGCCGTCGCATAATTAAGAGGCTTGTTCAGGTTGAACACCAGGCGGGAACGGCCCGTCGCCTCAACCACATTCACGTTGCGCACGTCGCCCATGGTGATATCGGCCGAATTCTTGCCTGTGCCGTTGTTGGTGTCCGCAAAATCCAGCGCTATCCTGGCGGGGCTGGTAATCGCAAACCCCAGCGGCGGCTTGCTGACCGGATTTTTCATCGTGATCTTTACGATGACATTGATCCCCTGCTGATTGGCAGTGATGGATTCAATCGTATTGGACTGCGCATATGCAGATGTAGCCAGGCCCAACAAAGCAGCAAACATCAAGCCGGCATAGAAAGAAAAACGCATAGCGCTCCTTTTACTTGTATTTATCAACGCATTCATTTTTTCGCCTCCTGCAACTCTAACTTGGTCATTCTTTCAGTCCAGTCCCCGGCGGCATCCTGTACGATTTCCTTGATATCTATTTCGGCGTCGGTAATCTTGGTGATCATGCCGAAGTTCTGGCCTACATAGTTGCCGATCTTGGCCTGGTAGATGGATTTATCCACCTGGATCAAAGCATTCTTCATATTTGGTCTTTCAATAATTCCGACCATTTTCAAAGTATCCAGAGGAAAGGCCTCCAAAGCCTCGCGCCGTCGATTCATGTCGGGCTTCAAGCCGTTATCGGATTCCGCCCTGATTTTTGCCAAGGCGATCAACAATTTATTCGGATTGAACGGGTCGATCTCGTCTTTTCCGGAATAGGCGACCGGTACATACACCTTAGGTTCGCTGATCTTGGGAATGACGACACGGGTTTCCTTCTTGACGCCCTCCATCCATTGCCGAACTTCAGCCACGCCATTGTCGCCGCATCCAGCCAGGGTGAGCAAAGGCAATAGCGGCAACATCAACCTGCCAAGATGACGCATCATTTCT
>DATHMC010000211.1:0-3849 GCA_035487495.1 Undibacterium sp. | reverse complement strand
TCGATGATGGCGGCGCCGCGCTTGCCGACGGTCGGCAGGAACACGTCCGCGTTCCAGACCTGGTCGTTGATGAGGTCCTTGACACTCTTGCCGCCGACGGTCGCAAAGCGGTAGTCGGCGTACATGGTCGGAGAGTGATTGCCCCAGACGCAGAGTTTTTCGATGGAGGCAACCGGCTTGCCGAGTTTTGCGGCAACTTGGGACAGCGCGCGATTGTGGTCCAGGCGCAGCATGGCCGTGAAATTTTTTGCAGGCAGGCTTGGCGCCGATTTCATCGCGATGTAGGCGTTGGTATTGGCTGGGTTGCCGACAACTAATACCTTGACATTGCGGGAGGCTACTGCATCCAGTGCTTTGCCTTGAACGGTGAAGATCTGTGCGTTGGCTTCCAGCAAGTCCTTGCGTTCCATGCCGGGGCCGCGTGGGCGCGCACCTACCAGCAAGGCGACGTCGATGTCCTTGAAAGCAGTCATAGGGTCGCTGTGGGCAGTCATGCCGGCCAGCAACGGGAATGCGCAATCGTCGATTTCCATCATGACGCCTTTCAGCGCCTTTTGTGCCTTCTCGTCAGGAATTTCCAGCAATTGCAGAATGACCGGCTGGTCCTTGCCCAGCATGTCGCCATTGGCAATACGGAACAGAAGGGAATAACCAATTTGGCCAGCAGCGCCTGTAACAGCTACGCGCATAGGGGATTTCGCCATGATGCATCTCCAAAGTAGGGTAAAACGATGTTAACGAGGTCCCCGATCAAGCTGCTGCAATGTGCCTGGCAGGCCAGAGGCATCGCGCAACCGGTCAAGGTTCTCTGAAAATCCGCGCCTGGGCAATATCTTATGATATCCAACATCCAGGCGTGCAAACACACAATGATACCGTTGAAAATCGCCCTAGTCAGCCAAATTCAGGAGCGCAAACAAAAAATTGACAGCCCAGGCGAGCTGGGATGTCAATTTGGGTGAGCCGATTTTCTAGCTTTAACATTGCTTGAGTAAGAACTATAGTGCTTTGTGAATCTGCGTTTCAATCTTGAGCTTCAATCATTATCCAGCTGGTGCCAGATAATTCTAACGGCAGTTTAGGTTGCCCAAGCCTAAGTGTCAATGAATATCTTATGTCTTATATAAGACATATCACTTGATGCTTTTGTTCTGGACTAAACAGGGGATTTTGTGGTGAAATCGCAGTCTATGAATTCTATCGCGCCATCTGCCAATAATCAGAATAATAATGCGACCAGCGTGAGCCCGGGGAGCGCGAGCGCGCCGCCTGCCGTGTCTTCGTCGGCCTCGCCCACGTTCAGTCCCTTGTATCAGCAGATCAAGGCGCTGATTACCCAGGGCCTGCAGTCGGGGGAGTGGAAGCCGGGCGAATTGATTCCCAGTGAAATTGAATTGGCTGGACGTTTCAAGGTCAGCCAGGGAACAGTGCGCAAGGCGATCGACGAATTGTCGGCCGAAAACCTGGTGGTGCGCAGGCAGGGCAAGGGCACCTTCGTTGCGACCCATCATGAAGCCCGTTCTCAATTTCGTTTTTTGCGGCTGGTACCGGACGAGGGTGTTCCTCACTATCCCGAAAACAAGATCATTGAAGTAAAGCGTTTGCGCGCGCCGGCCGAGGTGGCGCGATTGCTGGACATTAAGTCCGGCGACTCGGTCGTTTTTATTCGCCGCGTACAGTCTTTTTCCGGCGTGCCCACCATCCTGGATGACTTGTGGTTGCCCGGCGCGATCTTCAAAGGGCTGACCGCGGAGCGCCTGAATGAATACAAGGGCCCCATGTACGGGCTGTTTGAAACCGAATTCGGCACGCACATGATTCGTGCCTCGGAAGAGATCAGGGCAGTCTGTGCCGACGAGGTCGCTGCCGAATTGCTGCATGTCGACAAAGGCGCGCCTTTGCTGAACGTTGAGCGCGTTTCCTTCACCTACGGCGACAAGCCGGTTGAGTTGCGCAGGGGACTATACCTGACCAGTAATCACCATTACAAGAATGAGCTCAGCTGACTTTGGTGCTATTGCCGCCCCAAATTGGTGAAAGGCAATTCGCATGGTTGAAATTAGGACTAAGATATCGGTATTTTGTGAAATTCGGGCTTTTTTTGTTGGTGCAATGCATCAAAATAGGCGAAAATTGCAAAGTTCATTTACAGACTAGTTAATGGGGAGATTATTTATGTCTGAAGTTGTGAAACCTAAGCCGCGATTTGGTGTGATGCGGCTGACAGATGCTGCCAGCTACAGGCTGCCGCTGGCCGGCTTTGTCTCTATCTTGCACCGCATAAGCGGTTTGCTGATGTTTGTGCTGCTGCCGTTTATCCTGTTCTTGCTGGACAGGAGCTTGACCTCGGAAGTTTCTTTTTCCTATTTCCAGGAATTTACTTCGGGTGTCTTTGTCAAGTTGGTGATCCTGGCTTTGTCGTGGGCTTACCTGCATCATTTTTGTGCGGGCATTCGTCACCTGTTCATGGATGTGCATGTGGGCCTGGACAAAGATAGTGCGCGTCAATCGGCAGTCGGCGTCCTGGTCATCAGCCTGGGCTTGGCCGCTTTGGTCGCGCTGAAATTGTTTGGAGTATTTTAAATGGCAAATAATAACATCGGCCCTAATCGCCTCGTCGTCGGCGCTCACTATGGCCTGCGTGACTGGCTGGCGCAGCGCGTCACCGCAATCGTCATGGCCCTGTATACAGTATTGCTGCTGGTGCTGTTTTTGACCGGCAGTAATTTTACCTACGAAGGCTGGTCGGCCATTTTTGCCCAGCAGTGGTTCAAGCTGGCGACGTTCGCCGTGTTTGCCTGCCTGTTTTATCACGCCTGGGTCGGTATGCGTGATATCTGGATGGATTATGTGACGCATTCGGTCGCTTTGCGTTTGGTATTTCAAATAGCCACTATCTTGTGGCTGGTCGCTTGTGTCGGATATGCGGCACAGATTTTGTGGAGAGTGTAACCGTGGCAGCAATTAAATCCACAATCCCTTCCCGCCGTTTTGATGCGGTGATCGTTGGTGCAGGCGGTTCAGGCATGCGTGCTTCGCTGCAATTGGCTGAGGCTGGTCTGAACGTCGCTGTACTGTCCAAAGTGTTTCCTACCCGCTCGCACACTGTTGCTGCGCAGGGCGGTATCGGCGCCTCGCTGGGCAATATGTCCGAGGACAACTGGTACTGGCATATGTTCGATACCGTCAAGGGTTCCGATTATCTCGGCGACCAGGACGCGATCGAATTCATGTGCCGTGAAGCGCCTAAAGTCGTGTACGAGCTGGAACATTTCGGCATGCCTTTTGACCGCAATGCCGACGGCACAATTTATCAGCGTCCCTTCGGCGGCCACACCGCCAATTTCGGCGAGAAGCCGGTGCAGCGCGCCTGCGCTGCGGCTGACCGTACCGGTCACGCGCTGCTGCACACGCTGTATCAACGCAATGTGCGCGCCCGTACCCACTTCTTCGTCGAGTGGATGGCGATAGACCTGATTCGCGATGCGGACGGCGACGTGCTCGGCGTGGTTGCACTGGAAATGGAAACCGGCGAAGTGATGATGCTGGAAGCCAAGACCACGATATTCGCAACCGGCGGCGCCGGCCGTATCTGGGCTGCCTCCACCAATGCATTTATCAACACCGGCGACGGCATGGGCATGGCGGCGCGTGCCGGTTTGCCGCTGGAAGATATGGAGTTCTGGCAATTCCATCCTACCGGCGTAGCTGGCGCCGGCGTGCTGATTACTGAAGGTGTGCGCGGCGAGGGCGGTATCCTGATCAACAGCAACGGCGAGCGCTTCATGGAGCGTTATGCGCCGACCCTGAAGGACCTGGCCCCGCGTGACTTCGTTTCGCGTTCGATGG
>DATHMC010000210.1:0-32280 GCA_035487495.1 Undibacterium sp. | reverse complement strand
ATGTCCGGCCACTTCGCCACGCTGCTGCGCGAGACGGTAAGAACGATGCTATCGGACCATGATGTCTATATCACGGACTGGCACAATGCGCGCGATGTGCCCCTGTCCGCCGGCCTCTTCGGGCTCGATGAATACACTGAATACGTGATGGATTTCCTGAAGATCATGGGGCCAGGGTCGCATCTGGTTGCGATCTGTCAGCCCTGCGTACCCGCGCTAGCGGCCGCCGCGATGATGGCCGAAGACCGCGATGCAGCCCAGCCGCGCAGCTTGACATTGATGGCCGGGCCAATCGACTGCCGCATTAATCCGACCAAAGTGAATCAGCTAGCGGTCAGCAAGCCTATCGACTGGTTCGAGAACAATTTGATCAGTACCGTGCCGTTACGCCATAAGGGCGCGCTACGCCGCGTTTATCCGGGCTTTCTGCAGTTGTCCGCGTTCATGAGCATGAACCTGGAGCGCCATATGGGAGCGTTCAATGGCATGTACAATGATTTGGTCGCCGGCGAAGTAGAAAGAGCCGACAGCACGCGCGCCTTTTATGACGAATATTTTGCCGTGCTGGACATGGACGCCGCATTCTATCTTGAGACGGTCAAATATGTGTTTCAGGAATATGCTTTAGCGCAAGGCACGCTGAAATGGCGCGGCCGCACCGTGAATCCCGCTGCGCTCAGACGCACCGCGCTGCTGACGGTGGAAGGCGAGAATGATGACATCTGCTCGCTAGGCCAGACCATGGCAGCGCACGACCTGTGCAGCAGCATCCCGCCATTCCTGAAGTCGCACCATATGCAGGCCGGAGTCGGCCACTACGGGGTATTCAGCGGCCGGCGCTGGAACCAGCAGATTTACCCCATAGTGCGCGAGATGATTTATTCGGTTACTTGATCGCCTTGCGACGTGCCGCGCAGATGCCGGCCAGGCCCAGGCCCAGCATGGCCAGAGTCGCCGGTTCCGGCAAATCGACCGCGCCGTTCGATACGAAGAACACTTTTTCAAAGCTGGTTGAGTCGTTCAGCCCCATATTATCGCCGATACGGTAGCCGCCGGCACCGTTTATCGTGTGCAGACACATTTTATCCGCGCCGCCGCTGACGTCGCACTGATTGAGATTTACTGCTTCTCCTGCGCCGGTAAAACCCCACGACCAATTGGAGGCAAAGTACCAGTCGGAACCATTGGAGTTGTGCGTATTTTGCGTGCCGGTCTCGGTATTAAAGGTGGCGTCTGCGAAGGTGGTTTCCGCCAGCAGCTGGAATACGTCGCTGCCGGTGGCGCGGCCGGCCATCATCAGATAGGTGCCCTGGCATTGTGATAACACGTTTTCCGCGCTGTTGCCGATATAAAGGTTCATGGTGCCTGCATAACATTGAGTCCAGCCGCCGTTGGTAATGACAGACTGCGAAACATTCTGCTGCGGGCCGAAAGGGTTATAGAAGGAGGCATTCGCATCCATCGCCAGCGCACCGGCGAGAATGCAGCAAACACCGATCAATTTTTTCAACATGGTCAACTCCAGTATGTAATAAATAAGCCAAAATAATCTTTGGAGCGTTGTTTAGCAGAAATTGTGCCATGTGAAATAAATTCATAATAATCAATTGCTTATGGGATATTGTATTGCGAGAATATTTCATTGTGTAAAATATTCCGACACCTCGTACGGGCATCTCGAACATGGGAATGCCCGGCATGATTGCCTCGCTTCCGTCCAGGAAAATCATTCCTACGATCGGCGAAATATTTTGCCGGCTTTTTTAGTGGGGAGTGTCGATGTGGCCCGTATAAACGCACCACCATCGAAGCGAGGGGAGGGGGGGGAATCCTGATGGTCTCTCTCGGGGCTAGCAATCTTTATCCAGGTATTTGTCAAACACGATGGCCGATGGCTGATCTCTGCCGCCCGCAACACGGATATCGTTGCCGTTCTCGGCAGGATCGTAGGGTCCTATCCAATTTCCGAAAATTTACATCGAATCGTGAGCGAATGAGAGCTGGCGGCGATACCGCCGCCAGCCCTGTTTGCCTCTGACGTTAACGACGGTGGATATCAGATCGCATCCAGCGCTCTGCGCAAGTCCGCGCGCAAATCCTCCACATCTTCTATCCCCACCGACAAACGGATGAACGCGTCGGTGATGCCCAGCGTCGCACGCTGTTCCGCGGGAATGGTCGCATGCGTCATGATGGCCGGATGTTCGATCAGGCTTTCCACGCCGCCCAGGCTTTCCGCCAGTGCAAACACGTCGCAACGCTCCAGGAAGCGCCGCGCGCCTGCCAGGTCGGTCTTCAGCTCTATCGAGATGATGCCGCCGAAGCCGTCCATCTGGCGCCGTGCCAGTTCATGCTGCGGGTGCGAGGGCAGGCCGGGGTAGTACACGCGCTCGATTTCCGGCTGCTGTTGCAGCCAGGTCGCCAGCTCCAGTGCGCTCTTGCAATGGCGTTCCATGCGGATATCCAGCGTCTTCACGCCGCGCAGCGCCAGGAAGCTGTCGAAAGGTCCGGCGATGGCGCCCACCGAATTTTGCAGGAAGGCCAGCTGCTCGCGCCAGCCGGCCTGATGCGGCTCGCCGCCGACAATCGCGATGCCGCCTATGATGTCGGAGTGGCCGTTCAGGTACTTGGTCAGCGAGTGCACAACGATGTCGAAGCCTAGTTCCAGCGGGCGCTGCACGCGCGGGCTTGCAAAGGTGTTGTCGGCTACCGCGATGATGCCGCGCTCGCGGCAGATTGCGGCGATGGCGCGCAAGTCGGCCAGCTTCAGCATCGGGTTGGTCGGCGTTTCCACCCATACCATTTTGGTATCCGGGCGGATCGCGGCCAGCAGGTTCTTGGGATCGGTCATGTCCACGTAGCTGAAATGCAGGCCGGCGCTGCGCTTGCGCACGCGCTCGAACAGGCGGTAGCTGCCGCCGTACATGTCGTCGCCGGCGATGATGTGGGCGCCGCTGTCGGCCAGTTCCAGCACGGTGGCGATCGCCGCCAGGCCGGACGCAAACGCGAACGCCTGCGCACCGCTTTCCAGGTCGGCTACGCAGCGTTCCAGCGCCCAGCGGGTGGGATTGTGCGAGCGGCCGTAATCCAGGCCCTTGTGCACGCCGGGGCTGTCCTGCACGAAGGTGGAGGTGGCATAGATGGGCGGCATGATCGCGCCGGTCGATGGGTCGGGCGACTGGCCGGCGTGGATCACGCGGGTGGCAAAGCCTTGCCTGCTGCTGTCTTTGGGGTTTTTGCTCACGATAAAGTCCTGCGTAAATGGTTGAGGAGGTCGAAACGGGTGATCAGGCCGTAAAAATGCGGCTGATCCGCGATGATGGCGACCAGGCCGCGGTTGAGTATGGCTCTCAATTCGGCCAGGCCGGCGTTCGGCGCCAGAGTTTCTATCTGGCGCGTCATGGTGTCCTGCACCAGGCTATGGAATAGCTTGGCGTCGCCGGCGACTTTCAGCAGCAGGTCGGACTCGTCGATGATGCCGACAATCTGTCCATCGTGCATCACCGGCAGTTGCGATATGTCGGCGCTGCGCATGCGGTTGAAGGCGATCATCAGCGTATCGGTGGCAGCCACGCTGATCACATTGCCGTCGTCGAAGCGGCGACCTATGATGTCGCGCAGGTCGCCGAACGCTTCGCGCTTGAGCAGGCCCTGGTCTATCATCCAGTTATCGTTATACAGCTTGGACAGGTAGCGCGTGCCGGTGTCGCAGACAAAGGTGACCACGCGCTTGGGCGAGGTCTGTTCGCGGCAATAGCGCAGAGCCGCCGCCAGCAGGGTGCCGGTGGACGAGCCCGCCAGGATGCCTTCGGCGCGCAGCAGCTCGCGCGCAGTGCCGAAGCTTTCGGTGTCGTCTATCGTGTAGGCATGCTTGACGCCGCTCATGTCGGCGATGGCGGGGACGAAGTCTTCGCCTATGCCTTCCACCGCCCACGAGCCGCTGGTGCTCGACACATGGCCGGTCTCTATATACTCCGCCAGGATCGAGCCTTTAGGATCGGCCAGTACGAATTCCAGCTTGGGTTGTTTGTCCCGGAAATAGCGGGTCAACCCGGTCAGGGTGCCGGCCGAGCCCACGCCGCAGACGATGGCGTCCAGGTCGTGCCCGGTCTGCTCCCAGATTTCCGGCGCGGTGGTCAGTTCGTGCGCGAGCGGATTGGCGGGATTGTTGAACTGGTCAGCAAAAAACGAACCGGGGATTTCCTTCGTCAGCCTTGCCGCATAATCCTGATAGTACTCGGGGTGGCCCTTGCCGACGTCGGAGCGCGTCAGGTGGATTTCCGCTCCCATCGCCTTCAGGTGCAAAATCTTTTCGGTAGACATCTTGTCCGGCACCACCAGCACCACGCGGTAGCCTTTGGCGCGCCCGACCAGCGCCAGGCCCAGGCCGGTGTTTCCGGCGGTGGCTTCCACGATTGTGCCGCCGGGTTGCAGGCGGCCGTCGCGTTCCGCCGCTTCTATCATCGATAGTCCTATCCTGTCCTTGATGGAGCCGCCGGGGTTTTGCGATTCCAGCTTCAAGTACAGTTCACATAGCCCGGTATCCAGGCGGGTAACCCGGACCAGAGGCGTGTTGCCAATCAACGCAAGTACTGCGGGATTAGTTTGATTCGTCATGTCAGTGTCCATTTACAAGGGATACAACACACAGGGTATGCATGCGTGGGCCTTGCTTTCAGTCGTTCAAGAGGCGCACATGCTATCCATACGAGCATACCGGCGGGAAGGAATGATTTTGCATATGCTTATGCGCAAAGCAATTCCTTCAATTTCCTTTGGTCTCCTTTTTAGCGCTAATTCTTCATGACAATAAAAAATGTTCAGGCTTGCAGCCGCCATCTTACTCCCGATGCGCAGAATTTTTTTTGCAAAAGAATCCTGATGAAAAGCTAGTACTATCTGGTGAAGGAAAAACGCCAATCCGTGTCATTCTCGCACATGTGCGGGCGCGGCAAATCCGGCCGAGCCGGGGCCTGAAGGCGGCATTATTATTATGCCGACGCCGGAAGACGCCTGTTGCAACGCGATACAAGCAAAATTGCTTCGAAAAAAATTTCGCAATGGCAATAATATTGGGATTAAGATTGACAGTAGACTTGGCTTGCGCGAAGCGCGTTTGGGCCGGCTCCCATCGTTGTTGCAGGGATGGCCTGGCTTGCGGCAAGCGGCGAAGGATGTTGCATTTTCTGAATTAATCGTTGATGATGGTAAAAAGGTAATGTATTCTCAGCGAATGTGACTGGCGGTGCCGCGCTGTTGAGGCGGCGCCAAACCATGGCGACAGCGGATCAGGAGCGGCAATGCATTTACTGTTTCGTCTAATCAAAGAAAGCTCCGTCGCGCGGCGCACGACAGCGGTGTTATTGCCGCTAGCCGTCGTCATCCTCCTCCTTACCATTTTTGCCGCAATCAGCGTAACCGTCATGTCGGTTTTGCGTGCCTACGTCGGCGGCGAAAGCTATTGGTCGAAAGCCCAGAAAGATGCCGTGTTTTCCCTACAGCGCTTCGCGGTGACCGGGGCGGAAGCGGACTACCAGCGATTCCTGAAAAAAACCGATCTGCCGCTTGGGGACAGGCGCGCCCGGCTGGAGATGGACAAGCCGGAGCCGGACCACGCGGTTGTCAGGGAAGGTTTTCTCGCGGGAGGTATCGCCGAGGATGATATCTCCAGCATGGTCTGGATGTATCGCAATTTTAAAAATGTCTACCTGTTTCGCAATGCGATCAATTACTGGGAGAAGGGCGACCGCTACATCTTGCAGTTGCGTGAGATAGGGCTGCGCTTGCATGTGCTGGAGCAGTCGGGTCAGCGCGGCAGCCTGGCGGCAGTGTCTGCCGTCTCTGAATTGCAGGCCATCGATAGTTTGCTGGCCCCGGTTGAGGACGGCTTCGCCCGCTCCTTGAGCGAGGCTTCGCGCCAGATAAGAAGCATGCTGCTGATAGCCCTGTTTGCTTCAGCCCTGCTGTTGCTGTTTGGCAGTACCTGGTATTTACGGCGCTCTTTTGCCCGCAGCAACCGGCTCCAGACGCAATTGAAGCAAAGTGAAGAAAGATTGAGCCTGGGTTTTGAAGGGAGCAACGCCGGCCTGTGGGATTGGGACATCGTCAACGAGCAGGTCTATTATTCGCCCTGGATTAGCGAGCAACTGGGGTATTCGACGGCGGAAATGTCGTCCTCGCCGACGGCCTTTGTAGCGCTGGTCCATCCCGACGACAAGGAAATGGCGCTGGAGGCCTTGAGACGGCATCTGGTGGCAAACACGATGTACGATGTCGAGTTCCGCCTGAAGACCATCACCGGGGAATATTTGTGGTGCAAATCCCGCGCGCAGGCCGTGCGCAATGCCGAGGGGGTTGCGATACGCATGGTCGGCTCCCTGTTTGACGTGACCGACCGCAAGCTGGCGGAAGCCAAAGCCTTTGCGGAGAAAGAGCAGGCCGAGGTCACGCTGGCGTCGATCGCGGACGCAGTCATCACGACCGATAACCTGGGCAGGGTCAGCTATTGCAACAGGATCGCCGAGCGCATGCTGGGCCTTTCGCGCCAGGATATGCTGATGCAGCCCTTTGACACCGTGTGCAAGATTTTTGATGAAAAAAACCATGAGCACGTGCCGGATTTCCTGGAACAGGTGTTATGGCCGGAAACCGGCAGCAAGATTACCAATGACCTGTATTTGCTGGGGGTGGACGGCAGTAATATCCCTATAGACAGGTCGATTGCCCCTATCCACAGCGCCGACGGCAATGTGACGGGCATCGTGATTGTGCTACACGACGTCAGCGAAGTGCGCAGGCATGCCGCCCAATTGTCTTATCAGGCAACTCATGACGAGCTGACCGGCATCCTGAACCGGCGCGAGTTTGAGCGCAGGCTCAGCGAACTGCTGGCCAAAGAGCCGATAGACGTAGAACATGAAGAGCATGCGGTCATGTACCTGGATCTGGACCGGTTCAAGATTATCAACGATACCTGCGGGCATGCCGCCGGCGATGAACTGATACGGCAGGTCAGCCATATGCTGAAGCAAAGGCTGCGTGACGGCGACATGGTAGGGCGCCTTGGCGGGGATGAGTTCGGCATTGTCCTCGCGCATTGCAGCAAGGCGGATGCCTGCAGGCTGGCGGACGTGTTGCGCCAATGCGTGGCGGATATACGCTTCATCTGGGGCAACCGCACTTTTGCCATCGGCGTCAGCGTGGGCCTTGTAGTGTTGAATCCCGGCATGGTATCGCTGAAAGAGGTAATGAAAGCGGCCGATGCCGCCTGCTATATGGCCAAGGAAAAGGGCCGCAACCGTATCCACCTGTTCAGCGATGACGATGAAGACCTCTCTGTCAGGCATAATGAAATGGAATGGGTGTCGGGCATCAAGGCGGCGCTGGATCAGGACAGGTTCTGCCTGCACGCGCAAAAAATCATGTCGCTGCATGCCGATGCGCCGGCGGATGCAGAGCATGTGGAAATATTGCTGCGCATGCTGGATGAGACCGGCAAGATCATTCCGCCGATGTCGTTTATTCCAGCGGCGGAACGTTTTGACCTGATGCCGCAGATAGACCGCTGGGTCATCCGCAAGAGCTTTGGCGCGCTGGCGGTGCTCTGCAAAGACAAGCATGCGAAGATCGACACCTGGGCCATCAATTTGTCGGGTGCTTCAATCGGCGATGATCGCCTGCTGGAATACATCATTGAACAGCAGCAGGTATCCGGCATCCCGTTTAGCCTGATCTGTTTTGAAATTACCGAGACGGCAGCCATCGCCAACCTGCAAAAGGCAGTGGCGCTGATCGGCCGCCTGCGCAACCTCGGCTGCCGTTTCGCGCTGGATGATTTTGGCGTGGGCATGTCTTCCTTCAATTATCTCAAGCACCTGCCGGTAGATTATGTGAAGATAGACGGCAGCTTCATCAAGGAAATCGTCGGCAATCCCACCGATCGCGCGATGGTGGAATCCATCAATCAGATCGCCCATGTGATGGGCAAGCAGACCATTGCCGAATTCGTCGAAAACGACGCCATCATCGCCTGCCTGAAAGAGATAGGCGTGGATTTTGTGCAGGGTTATGGGGTAGGGCGGCCGCATCCGCTGCCGGCCCACGCGTTCCCTAGCCGGCATGTGGAGAGAATGGATGCGCTGTTGGCGGGGACCCTCAAGATCGCCTGATCGTATTGCGATCGCCAATTCGCCCCGTGCCGTCAAAACCGTTATTTCATCGGCCATGGCGGTTTGGTTTCCGGATTTGCTTGTATCCGCAATGATTGGCGCTCACAATGTATTTTTTTCCATCCATTTAAACGCAATGGCAAATCGATCGGGTCGCGAAAGGCCTAGAACCATCAACATGGGCGACAGGAATGTCGTCACCCATGGCCTGCAGACGCAGTTTTGGCAAGATATCTATTACTACGCAATGACGTCAAGCTGGCCGGCGTTTTTTGGGGCGATTGCGATAGTCTTCATAACGATCAACCTGGCTTTTGCCGGCATCTACATGCTGGGCGACAATCCTATCGGCAACCAGTCGCCAAAAGGGTTTCTGGGCGCTTTCTTTTTCAGTGTGGAGACGGTGGCAACCGTCGGTTATGGAGACATGCATCCGCAAACGGTGTATGGGCATATTGTGTCCACCGTAGAAATCTTCATGGGCATGACCAGCCTTGCGCTGATCACCGGCGTGATGTTTGCAAGGTTCTCCCGGCCCAGGTCGCATATCGTATTTGCCCGCCATCCGGTGACCCATGTCAGGGACGGGCGCGAGGTCCTGCTGATACGCATGGCCAATGCAAGACTGAACATCATCAGCGAGGCATCCGCCAAGCTGCGCCTGCTGCGCGACGAGCAATCGCCGGAAACGGGGAAATTTCGCAAGCTGTACGACCTCAAGCTGGAGCGCGACCAGCATCCTATCTTCGCGCTAGGATGGACCGTGATCCACGTGGTTGATGAGGCGAGTCCCTTGTTTGGCCTGAGCGCCGAGACCTTCGTCAAGGACAATATCAGCCTGATCTTGAGCGTTGAAGGCGTGGATGAAACCACCAGCCAGACTTTGCGGGCCCGCAACTTCTACGCGCATGATTCAATTCGTTGGAACCATCGGTATGCCAATATATTCTCGGCCGACGACCAGCAGAACCAGCACATCGACTACTCGCTGTTTCACGACACCGAAGCCTTGCCGCAAGACGGCGATGCCATTGCCTGAGTTTTACCCAAAAAATACTCAGCCTGCGATGTGTTTTTGCATGAACACGCTGAGCGGGTCATCGCTGTACTGGCCGAACGGGCCGCGTCGCTCGTAACCGCAAAGCGCATACAGCCCCAGCGCTTCCGCCTGGCGCGGGCCGGTTTCCAGTTTCAGCAGGCGGCAGCCGGATTTTGCGGCTTCACACTCCAGCACGGCCAGAATTTGCTTTGCAACGCCCTGGCCGCGGTTCTGCGGACGGACATACATGCGCTTTAACTCGCCGAAGGCAGGATGGAGTACCACGGCGCCGCAGCCTATTGCGTGCGCTGCGTCATCCCGCGCAACCGCAAGCAGGATGTGCCCTTCCGCAACTGAGCTCAGGTCCAGCGCATATACACTTTCCGGCGGATAGAGCGAGTTTTGATACGCATCGAGCTCGGCAATGAGGGAGAGAACTTCTGCCTGGTTCGGCGATTCGAAGGCAATAGGCATGGTAGCTCGCTTAAGGCAGCAGTGGTTTATAAAAAATAGTGGTGGCGCACAGGCCGCCGTCCGGCCACAGTGCATAGTCGGGGATGCGGCCGCACAGGCTCCAGCCCAGCCGCTCATACAAACCTTCGGCGCCGCCGCCGGTTGCGGTATCGAGCACCAGCATGGTCTTGCCTGCGCTGCGCGCGCACTGCTCGGCTGCTTTCATCAACGCCTCTCCAAGGCCCTGCTTGCGCGCGCTGCGGTGTACCAGCAGCTTGGAAATGTCGGCGCGATGCGGTTGATTGTCGGTCTGGCCGAGCACTACCTGGACGGTGCCCACGATGCGGCCATCCCTGTTCCTGGCGACGAGCAACGCGCGGTCACCCTTAGCAGCACTGTCAGCCACGCCTTGCCAGAATGCATCCGCCTTGGCAGGCGGTAAAGGGTGCATGAAACTGACGGACGCGCCGCCGGCCACGCAGTCAATCAGCACATCGGTCAGCGCTTCTTGATCGGCAGCGTCGAGGGCATGCAATTGCTGTATGGGCGTTGAATATTCCACAATTATCTCCTTATCCTTATAGGCGGCTAAAAATCGCTGTTGATCACAACGACGTAATGGGCGGGCAGGTCGGTCGTGTTTTGATAAACAATCGCCTGGTCTTCCCGCATGGCGAGGCAGTCCCCCTGTTGCAGGCAATAGCGCTGCTGGTTCACCGTGAGCTCCATGCATCCTTCCAGCACCCATACCTGCTGGTGGATGCCGGTCTCGCGGATGCCGGCCTCGTAGGCCACGGTCGCGCCCGGCGGGAAGACGACTTCGACGATCTGGATAGGCGAGCGAAAATGCGGCGGGGAGATATTGCGCCGCAGATAGCCGGATTGCGGATCGGTCCATTGCAGCTGGTCGTCGCGCTTTACCAGCGGGCTGGCATCGTTGCGTGGGTCCTCAAACAAGGACGCCAGTGTGACGCCCAGGCCTTTGGCCAGTTTTTCCAGCACCACGGCGGTCGGGCTGCTCTCGCCGCGCTCTATCAGGGAAATCATGGAGCGGCTGACATTGCAGCGGGTCGCCAGCGTTTCGAGCGACATCTCGCGTTCGGCACGCAATGCGCTGACCCGGTTGGCTATCCGCAGATTGATGTCTGACGGCGGTTTTTCGAAAATTTCTTTCATGGTGGATTTATTATCCAATTTATTGGATGTGATGTCAATGGCACGGTGAATGCAAGGCCGGTGCCTTGCAATGCCGACAAATATCCGCGCGGCGCGTAACTGGCCCACTGCTGGGCAGCCCATGAAATGGATACAATGTGCCAACTACCGTACACATGCTTGTCCGCGCCCTTGTTGTATCCGGGAGAGGCAAGCCATGACGGCAACTCATTACGGAGTGTTTGATATGTTGACAGCGGCACAAAAGGAGCAATACGCCAGGGATGGCTATCTTGTATTGCCCGGCTTTAAAACTTCACAGGAGGTCGCGGCCTTGCGCGAACGCGCGGCGCTGATTGTCGATGAATTTGATCCGTCGGAAAGCGTGTCCATCTTCACCACGCAAGAACAGGAAAAGAGCACCGACGACTATTTCCTCGGCTCCGCCGACAAGATACGCTGCTTTTTTGAGGAAGAGGCGTTTGGCTCGGACGGCCGCTTGCGCCAGGATAAATCGCTGTCCATTAACAAGATCGGGCATGCCCTGCATGATCTGGACCCGGTCTTCATGGCTTTTTCGCGCGACGCCAGACTGGCGGCCGTGGCGGAGGGCCTGGGGCTGGTGGAGCCGCAGGTGTGGCAATCGATGTATATCTTCAAGCAACCAGGCATAGGCGGAGAAGTGCGCTGGCACCAGGATGCCACCTATTTCGACAGCACGCCGATCAGCGTTACCACCTTCTGGTTTGCGCTGGAGGATGCGACCCTGGAAAACGGCTGCCTGTGGGTAGAGCCGGGCGGGCATCGCGGCCCCTTGCGCGAGCGTTTCCTGCGTGAAGGCGACGCAGTCCGGCTGGAAAAACTGGATGCCATGCCGTGGCCGGACGACAGCACGGCGATACCGGTCGAGGCCAAAGCCGGCAGCCTGGTGTGTTTCCACGGCTTGCTGCCGCACTATAGCGCGCCTAACCGTTCACAGCTGTCGCGCCACGCGTATACGCTGCATGCAACGGACGGGCGTACTGTCTATTCGGCAAAGAACTGGATACAGCGCAGCGCCGGCCTGCCGGTGCGCGGCTTTCGCTAATGCGGGAAGGCGCAGCCTGCATCCGCTATACTCTCGCCATTGAAAACCATGAGGAATAGCCCATGCAGATAGCACAACTGGGAAGATTGTCGAAAGACGCGGAGCTGGACGACTGGCTGATCAGCGCACCGGTAGCCGTGCCTTACCTGGGCGGAGCCGAACTGGAGTTTGTGCTCGAAGGCATGGAGGGCGACGCGCAGCCGCAAGAGTTTGCCACCGCGGTCGCCAATTTCCTGGCCAAGGGCAAGGTTGAACAAACGTTGGCCGCGCCGCACATCCTGGAAGCCTATGCTGCCGCCGTTGCGGCGATGGCGCCGCAAAAGCCGGCTTGCACGATCGATAATGACAGCGATGTCTGGCAGCACGTGCAGGCGGAAGAAGTGCGCGTGTGCCGCCGCCAGCAGGGCGATCGCAAAGTCTATGTGCAGGTCGTGGCCGATTGCGACTGGGACCATGAGCATGGGCTGCAGTTGGTGTTCCGCGAAGGCGGCAGCCTGTCGCGGGTCAGCCTGTTTGACGACCACCTGACTTATTCCGATGCCTACGGCTTGCCAGAAGACATGGACCGGATAAGTTAAGCGATAAGAACCTGTTCACGATCTGTAGCGAGCGGACGTGATCGAGGTTCATGCGCTGCTCAAAATGCTCATGTACTTAAGTACATTCCGCTTTTTGCGCTGCTCTTCACCTCGCTGATGCCCGCTCGCTACAGATCGTGAACAGGTTCTAGGAACGCGGCGGTATGTTGGGCCGGCATGGACGATCCGGTGAGCGTCGCGACGTGCCCGCCGGTCTGGAAATAATGCTGCCAGGGACTCCTGCGGGCATCCTGTGCGACAAAAAAATCCCCTGCAGCCGCGAAGGCTAGCAGGGGATGCGAGCTGAAGATTAACAGCGTTACTTGAACTTATAGTTCATGTTCAGCGTGAAGGCGCGGCTGCGAGGGTCGGCTACCCGCGGATCCCAGCCTGCGCCGACCACGTCATCCACGTTGTGGGCGGTGAACGGAGGATCGGTGTTGAACAGGTTCTGGATGCCGCCGGTGATCGTCAGGTTTTTAAAGCCCGTGTAAGTCGCCGACAGGCCATACGTGATGTAGGAGCTGACGTTCGGGTTGAAACCTGGAGGTATCACGCCTTTAGGCAATTGGTCCTTGTAGCCGGATGCGTACAGCTGCGTACCCATGATGCTCCAGGCGCCTTGCGACCAGGTGATGGAAGCATTGTGCTTCCAGCGCAGGTACAGGTCGCTGGTGCCGAAATTGCCGACCAGTTCCTGGTATGGCTGGTTTTCAAACTCATGGTACTTGAAGCTGTTGGTATAAGTGCCGTCAATCGCGAAACTCCATTTGCCGCTGCTCAGCGCAGGGGTATCGTAGTGCAGGCTGACGTCCGCACCGCTAGTCTGGCTGCCTGCCGCATTGATCCAGCCGGCCTGGATGTAGTTAATGGTTCCATCCGGGTTACGCACGATATTTTGCAGCAGCGACTGGTAATTGGCCAGGACCTGGGTCACAGTGCGGTTCAGGATGCGGTCTTTGGACTTGATCTCCCAGATGTCGATAGAACCCGTGAGGCCCTTCATCGGCGAAGCGACGAAACCGATACTGCCTTGTTTCGATGTCTCAGGCTTCAGCGCCGCATTGCCGCCCGTTTTGTAGCTCATCTTGACCGAACAATAGTTTGGATCGCCTGGATGCAGCGGGCAGTTGATAGGGTCATCCGCGCCGTTCGGCAATTCCTGCGTCAACTGGCCGGAGTACAATTGCTGGAAGCTAGGCGCCAAAAAGCCGGTATTGACAGAACCGCGGAACACCAGTCCTTCGTGCGGCTGGTAGCGGAACGCCAGTTTAGGATTGGTCGTGCCGCCGATCACGCTGTAGTCGTCGTGGCGCACAGCAGCTTGCAGTTCCAGGTTCTTGGTCACCGGAATGATCATCTCGGTATACACCGCTTTGATATCGCGGCTGACACTCGGGAGATTGGCGTTGCCCGGCGCCAGCAGGATAGTTGTTGCATCTATCCCCTGGCTGAAATTATACGATTCGCGGCGCAAGTCGAAGCCGGCAGCAATGCCTAATGGGCCCGCCGGCATTTGCAGCAGTTCTCCGGAGATGTTGCCGTCCATTTGCGTCAGCTTGGTTTCGCCGCCTTGCAGGTTCACATAGGCCTTGGTCGAGTTCAGCAACGCCACCGCTGCCGGCGTTTGGGTTTGGCCCGGGGCCAGCCATGGATTGATGACGCCGGTCGCCAGCGCAGCATACAGCTTGTCGGTATAGGCGTAGCCATCCACCAGCGAAGTATTGGCTTTGGAGCGGGCGGTTGACAGGCCGAGTTTGTAGTCCCACTTGTCCAGGACGACGCCTTCCACGCCCAACAGCAGCCTGGCGTTATCCGACGTGGTTTCCTGGGTGCGGTTGCCCAGGTCGTTGGCGCGCCACTTGTAGGAGATAGGCTTGGTCTTGTCGAAGCTAGGGATGTACGCGGACAGATCCTGGTAGTAAGGGCCGCCTACCGGATAGAGATTTTTGTTGGCGACGCTGGTTGAAATCTGCAGGGGCGTGAATTCCGCCCTGGATTTGGCGCGGGAAGCGGTCAGCTCGGCAAAGACCTTGGTATCCGCATTGATTTGCAGCGTGCCGCGCGAAACCAGGTTGGCATGCTCGACAGGTTGCTGTATCACGTAGTCTGCGCCGTAGTCGTAGGCGCAAGAATGGGTGGAGCGCAGAATCGAGGTCGAGTTTTGCCACAGCGGCGCGTCGTACTGGGACATGCCCGGGATCGTGTCGCACTTGCCCTGCAGGCTTAGCAGGCCGGCTTGCAGGTAAGAATTTGGATCGCCCGGCAGTTTGAAGCCCGTGCCCAGCGCGGTGCCTGCGCCAGCCAGCTGGTTCGCATAAGGCGTACCTGTGGTGTCGGGAGACAGGCCGCGTGCCGGCTGGTAGCCGCGCGCAAAATCACGGTCCCTGGAGCGCAGGATGTCGGCCTTGTCCAGCGTCAGGCTGGCCATCACGTTGTAGCCTTCTTTATCCAGCGTCCCTTTGCCGACCAGCAGCGAGGCGCGGCGGGTGTTGCCGCCGCCTTGCTGGGTGATATTGGTGTCGGCAGAAATTTCAGCACCGGTGTAGTTGCTCTTCAGGATGAAGTTGATCACGCCGCCGATCGCATCGGTACCGTAGATCGCGGAAGCGCCGTCCTTCAGGATTTCAATGCGCTCCACCGCGGCCATCGGGATGGCATTCAGATCGACCGATTTGCCGCTGGTGCCGTGTGCAGAAACGCGGCGGCCGTTTAGCAAGACCAGGGTGCTGGAAGGGCCAAGGCCGCGCAGCGATGCAAAAGAAGCGCCGCCCACCAGGCGATCGGCATCTGCACCGAACACGTTATTCCCGGACGTCATATTGTTCACGCCGGTACCGTTGGCGGAAATGATTCGCATCAATTGCTCGGCGCTGGTGATGCCCTGGCGCTCGATGTCGCTCTTGCTAATAACCTGGACCGGCAATGCGCCTTCCTTGGCGATACGCTTGATGCTGCTGCCTGTGATCTCAACTCTTTGTGGTTCCGCTTGTTGTTCCTGAGCGAAGACGGCGCTGGACACGCCTATCAGGGCAATACATTGGGCAATTTTCTTTAATTTCACGGTTGACTCTCCATTGAATTACTGCTTCAGTCTGACGGTACTTGCAAGCCCGGCCCGATATTGGTGCGTTTCGGGGCGAGGGTTTGCTTCGGCCTTTTTTTATTAATAATTGACTACAGGTGCTTTTAGGCTGCTTATTTGTTGCAAATCGTTTACACCGAAATGCAGACTAGGGGCTGTGGTCGGGATGTGACAAATGAAAAAAATGCCCCAATCAATAACTAAAAGATATAGGGCTATCTGCCATCCCTCGCCGGGCATTGCTGGCAGCTGTTGTTCATAGCTGATCCGGGGTTCTTTTTGCCTGCGGCCGCCACCCGAAAAACCGGTTTTGAGTGCTGAAAAACCACACTTGCATCGCCGCTGTTTGCGGAAGCAAAGCGCACGATTTTAATGAAACTGACGCGATGCGCGCGCGCTTTCATTTCCCAGCCTGTCCACCGCCGAGACCTGTATCTCTTGTAATGCACCATAAACGGGATCGTCGGCGACGCTGATCGCGGGAATGCTTGCCGGCTGCACCGAAAACTGCCATTGTTTTTCGTAGCGTTTCCAGATGGCCAGCGAGACGGTTCCGGCGGCGGCGTTGGCGCTGAGTTTGAGCGCGGGCAGGCTGGCTTCCTTGTCGACGACCAGCACAGGCGCGGCCGGCGGCGTATTGCCCAGCCACGGCGTGGCCGGTATCAGCGCAGCTCCCTGGTAGGGGCCTTGCTGCAGCATTGCGCGGATGCCCTTCCTGTTTTGCATCAGCGCCGCCATGCTGAAATGCAGGTTGCCGCCGGCGCCCGGTTTTTCCCGCGTGGCGGCGATCTGGTTCAGGATCTCCTGCGGTTGCCAGGATTGCGCGCTGTCGTTGATGCGGCCGGTGTACAGTCCGGCCCATATATGCCGGCCTTGCGTGTTTTGTGCTATCCAGTAGTCCAGCAAGGTTTTGTATGCCTGCGGCGCCTGGCCGATCGGCCAGTACAATTGCGGCGCCAGATAGTCGAGCCAGCCGTTTTGCAGCCACAGTTCGACGTCGGCATACAGCTTGTCGTACTGGCTGAAACCGGCGATGCCGGCCGGCAGCCGGTCCGGGCGGCCTATGCCAAACGGGCTGATGCCGAACTTGACCCAGCTTTTTTCGCTGTGGATGGCGGCGTGGATCTGTTCTATCAGCCTGTCGACGTTCTGCCTGCGCCAGTCGGCGCGGGCGAGTTTGCCGCCTTCTTTCTGGTAACGCTGCCACGAGGCTTCGTCAGGGAAGTCCTGCTCATTTCCTTTGGCATCGTTGACCGGGTAGGGGTAGAAATAATCGTCGATGTGAATGCCGTCCACATCGTAGCGATGCACGACGTCGGCAATCACGGCCAGGGTTTGCCTGGCGGCCAGTGCTTCGCCGGGGTCCATCCACAGCATGTCGCCGTATTGTTTGACGATGGCGGGGTGCTGCTTGCTGACATGGCTGGCTGCCGCCGGCGGTTTTGCCGTTGCCAGGGTCCTGGCGCGATAGGGGTTGAACCAGGCGTGCAGTTCCAGGCCGCGCAGATGGGCCTCGTCTATCCACATTTTCAGCGGGTCGTAGTAAGGCTTGGGCGGCTTGCCCTGTTCGCCGGTCAGGTATTCGGACCAGGGTTCCAGCGCGGAAGGGTAGAGCGCGTCGGCGGCTGGGCGCACCTGCAATACGATGGCATTGAGCCGCATCGACTTGGCTGTATCCAGTATCGCGATGATTTCGGCCTGTTGCTGCGCCACGCTCAGGTCCTTGCGGCTGGGCCAGTCTATATTGCCGACACTGGCCACCCAGGCGGCGCGAAATTCGCGCGGGGCCGGCGGCGGCGTGTGCAGTTCCACGACCGGAGCGGTGGCGCCTTGCGTCGCTACCGCCGGTGCGGCTGGCGCCGGTTTGGACAATTTGTCGGCGGCACAACCGCCGAGCAGTGCCAGCACCACAGGGATCAACACCAGCCAAAGCGGGGCGCCGGTTTTTGGGGGAACGAGTCTTTTTAGCAATTTGTCATTCATACTTTTACAAACCAGCGTTTGCGCCACATTAGCCAGGCGATGCCAAACATGAGCAGATTGAACAGCAGCGCGAAGATCAGCGATGCATTCACCGGCGAGACCTGCAGGTTTTTGAGCGGCGCGTATAAAACGGCTTGCAAGGATAACAGCGTAGCGCCAGGCTGCGCAATTTTTATAATGCCGAGCATCCTGGCAATGAGCCCCGACAGCGCAAACAGGAACAGGGCATTCATGCCGTAGATGACAAAAGGTTTACACAGGCCTTGCGCGAATCGGCGCAGGCGTTCGGAGCTGCTCCCGTCCAGCAAATAATAGAATCCGGAAAATAGCAGCAGCCCCCAGCCCGTCATGAATACGCAGTAAGAGGTCGTCCACAAGCTCTTGATGATGGGCATCAATAGCGTATCAAGCAGGGAGCCAAGTATCAGGCAGGCGAGGCCGGCCAGCACCATCCATGCGGTTTTCTGGAGCCGGGTGGCGCGGCTGGCCAGCAGGTGCCCGGTCAGCACGCCGAACAGCAGGCTGCATACAGCGGGTATTGTGCTGACCAGGCCTTCCGGGTCCCAGGTCTTTACCTTGCGCCACAGGTGCCCGTTCAGCAGCAGCCTGTCTACATAGGCGCCGACATCCCGGCCCGGCTCCAGCGCACCTGCGCTCCAGACCCCATTCAGGTCGGGCACCGGCACCTTCAGCATCACGACTGAATATGCGCCCAGCAGGGCCAGTATCCAGCAGCATTGCTGCCGCCAGTTGAAATACAGCACGATGGGGGCCGCTAGTAGCGTGCATAGTGCAATGCGCTGCAATACACCGGGCAGGCGGACGATGGAAAAATCAAAATGCGGAATCATGTTCAGCGCAAAGCCGATCAGGAAGATCAGCGCCGCGCGCCTGGCGAGCTGCCGCAGCAGGGCAGGCTTGTCGGCGCCAGCAGCGGCCCGCTGGCCCAGCGACAGGCTCATCGAGATGCCGCCGATGAACAGGAAGAACGGGAAAATCCAGTCGGTGAAGGTCCAACCCGCCCATTCCGCGTGATCGAGTTGCGGATAGACGTGGCTCCAGTCGCCGGGATTGTTGACCAGCAGCATGCTGGCAATCGTAAAGCCGCGAAAAGCGTCCAGCGACATCAGCCGCGTGTTGTTGCCTGCTCCAGCCATGGGTCTCGCTCCGTGTTCAGGTCTTTTGCCGGGCCTGCCCTGATTGCACGGTGCGGCAATGCAAGCCCAACGAGCTGAGTATTATTTTAATGAGAAATGACGAAAAAACAGGGCGCGATTGCGCCCTGCAAAGGCTCATCCATCGTGGGGGAGAGATGAGGTGTTACACCTTGGGAAATACAAATACTACTTTGCTGCGTGGGAACGTCGCTGAAGCAGGTACACATCCGCGCCATTCCCGTTACTGCCATTGCACTGAGCCCTGTCCTTGGATGACTTGGTCCGGGGTTGCCGGGATTGCTCCCGGCCGTGCAAGCACTGTCAATGCACAAGACGCTGGTTCAGGACATCTTGTGTATCTATGGCGCAGGTGAATCTTTTCATAAAACATGTTCGCGGGCGACTGATTTTTTGCAAGGCTGGTATGTAAAAAAGTTATGGGGCCGTTACGTAGTGCGCAGGACGCGCGGCAGCAAGTGGTCTTGCTGCTTTACTCGCGCTTGTTAAATGGCGACCTGCGGATGCAGGGTAACCAAGGAGGCTCGCGAATCGGACCCCTGTGCACCGAGGAAATTGACAGTCCGCTCTATCAGCTGCGGGTCTTTCAATATCCGGCGATGCCCCAAACCCTGTACCGTTTCCAGCGTCGCTTGCGGCCACGCCTGCTGCAAGGCGATTGCTTCGCTGTACGGCACTTCGGCATCTTCGCTATCGTGCCAGATCAATGCCGGGTGGCGTAGCCCTGGCTGCAACTGCTCCAGGTCCATCGCGGTTGCCGCTTGCCCCAGATACGCTTCAAAGCGAGCGCGGAATTGCTGCCTTAACTCTGCCGGCAAGGCACTGTGCTCCAGGGCATTCAGCATGCGCACCAGCGATGAAGGGCCGCTGATATGCACGCTGGCATTCACGCGCACGCCTCTGGAAAAGGCATATAGCGCAGCGGGGGAGCCGGCGGAATGGCCGATCACCGCGTGCAGCGGCCCGAAATGCCGGGCTACTGCGGCTGTGGCGCGGCCAAAGCCTATCACGTCGGATTGCACGCCGGACGATTCGCCATGCGCCGGCGCATCAAATGCGCATACCTGGAAATCCGCAGCAAGCAACGCGGGAATAAATGCGCCCCAGTGGCTGGCCCGGCTTTCCCAGCCGTGCACCAGCAGTACGCGCCGTGCTGCCGGTTTATCCGTGCCCCATAGCCAGGCCGACAAGTGTCCGCCCTCGTGCATGATCTTGTGCGGCTCGGCCTGGTCCAGCAGGTGCTGCTCGGCGGCGCTGGTCTCTCTTTGCCGCGGATGGATGAAGCCCTGGAACAGGGCTTCTACTTTGGGATCGTTCATGCTGGTGCTCCGTTGGCAAATAATCAGATTGCTTCAAGTATGGTGGCGATGCCCTGGCCGCCGCCTATGCATTGGGTTGCCAGCGCATAGCGCGCTTTTTCGCGTACCAGCAGTGCCGCGGCCTTGCCGGTGATGCGGGCGCCGGTCGCTCCCAATGGGTGGCCGATCGCCAGGCCGCCGCCGTCCAGGTTGACGGTGGCCGGGTCCAGGCCTAGTTCGCGGATGCAGGCCAGCGCCTGCGAAGAGAAGGCTTCATTGATTTCCACCACGCCCAGGTCGGCGACCGTCAGGCCCGCGCGTGCCAGCGCCTTGCGCGTGGCCGGAATCGGGCCTATGCCCATTATGGCCGGGTCCACGCCTACCGTCGCATAAGATGTGATGCGCGCCAGGCGCTGCAGCTTGTGGCGCAAGGCAAATTCGTCGGTGGTGACCAGCACGGCCGCAGCGCCGTCGGTCAGCGGCGAAGAGGTGCCGGCGGTCACCACACCGTCTTGCCTGAACGCGGGGCGCAAGCCTGCCAGCGCTTCCAGCGACGTCCCGGGGCGTATGCAGCCATCGGCGGAGACGACTTCGCCGGCAGCGGTGCGGATCGGAATGATTTCCTCCTTCAGGCGGCCCTGCTCGCGGGCTGCGGCGGCCTTCTGATGCGATTGCACCGCCAATACTTCCTGGTCGGCGCGGCTGACGCCGTAGCGTTGCGCGACATTTTCTGCGGTTTCGCCCATGGAAATATAGGCATCACTGTCTTCAAGCAGTTCAGGGCTGGGAGAGAAGTTGAAGCCGCCCTGCGGCACCATCGTCATCGATTCCACGCCTATGCACAAATAGGCGTCGCCGATGCCGGCCTCTATTTGTGCAGCGGCGATATGGATGGCCTGCATCGACGAGCCGCAGAAGCGATTCACGGTCATGCCGCCCACTTCATGCGGCAGGCCCGCCAGCAGGCCGACGATACGCGCCAGGTTATTGCCTTGCGATGCTTCCGGATAGGCGCAGCCCAGGATGACGTCTTCCAGCAAGGCTGGGTCCAGGCCGGTGCGCTCCAGCAAGCCTTTGACGACTTGTGCGGCCAACGCGTCGGGGCGGACATCGGCCAGCGCGCCTTTTCTGGCGAAATGAAAAGGGGAGCGGGCGTAGGCGGAGATAACGGCTTTCATGGTGTGGTCCTTTTCTAAAAAAATGCCGATAGGCGGCGGTAAAAATCGATATGCTCTGTATTTTTTATACAGTTAACTACCTACCAATAGGTAGGTTTATGGCGTAAAAAATTAGCGCGAGAGAAAGTGCCATTTCCTTGCGCGCCCCGTCGTTTATTTGCTATGCAAGATGTCATTCAGTTGCGCTATTACCTCATCAAAATCCGCGACGTCTTCCGTCATGCGCGCAGAGATCAGCGCGCCCTGGCATACCGTAAAGATGTACGAGGCGAGCTTGGCGGCCGGCCGCGCGCCCTTCAGGTTCGATGCCTCCAGCACGGCGGTCAGCCACGCAACCTGCGTATTGCGCAACTCGCGCACGGCGTCGCGCAGATCATCGTTGATGCAATCCCAGCCCGGCGCCAGCGCACCCGCAGGACAGACGCCCCGGCCGGCATGCAGCGCGTTCCGGTACATCAGGAAATATGCCTTCAACTTCTTTTCCGGACTGATGCCCATGCCGTCAACCCATTCCCTGAACTGCGCCGTGGCCTCGCGGATCACTTCTTCCCCCAAGGCTTCCTTGGAAGGGAAGTGATGGTAAAGGCTGGCCTTGCGTATGCCTATCTCGTCGGCGATATCCTGAAAACTGAAACCCAGGTAAGAGCGCGTCTGGATAAGCTGCTGCGCAACCTGGATGATCTGCTCGCGCGTGTTGCTGGAAGTGGAATACGATGCGGTTTTCATTTTTTTCTGCCTGAATTTTGCCTACCAAAAGGTAGGCTTCGTCATATTATCACCAATACGGTTTCAGTGCACATCAGCGCGAAGCAGCCCACGCATTTTGTGCTGGACAAGAAAAGGCACATCCTGCTTAGGTGCGAGGGCACATTCCAGCCGAACGACTGGAATATGCTGTGGGAGTGGCTGGAGGCTTGAGCTGGTTCAATATCGCAAGCTGAAACAGGCCGGACTTGATCTGGTCGAGGGCGTTGGTGCCTACACCTAATGCGCGCTGTCGCCCCGTTGCTGTTACTCGGCCCGAGCTGGTGAGCGGCTGCAAAGCAGCGGGAGCAGCCGACCAGGCTTCGCCGGCCAATATGCCGGACCCGGCCTTGAGCAGCCATCTGGAGTACACTTGAATACTCAGCGGACTGTAACAATTAAATCGAGAGTGCCTGTCACGTGCTCGCTGCGCATGTCTAGGTTACAAATGCTCGCGATAGCCCGCTATCGCTGCGCTTTGGCCTTGCCGTATGCGGCGAATCACGCGCCCTTCACTCCCTATTTAACTGTTACAGCCCACTAGTTTCAAAGAGGAGACTGCCATGAGTGAACTACGGTATCCAAACGAAAGCAGGGAGTATCGCGATGCGCGCGACTCATTGCTTAAAGACGAACAAGAGCTTGTCGATAAAGTAAAATCTGTGGCAGAAAGACGCCGCAATCTCCCTCCCGGCGGGCAGCTGAAAGAGGATTATGTCTTCCAATGGGCCAACGATGGGAAAGTAGGGAAGAGTGTGAAATTCTCCGAGCTCTTTGCGGACAAAAACACCCTGCTGCTTTACTCATTTATGTACGGTCCTAACTGGGACAATCCTTGTCCTTCCTGTACGTCGTTGGTCGATGGGTTTGATCGCACCTGGTATCAGGTCGCTCAAGACGCCGCGTTTGTCGCAATTGCCAAGGCCCCGGCCGATCGAATCAATGCGTGGGCCAAGCAACGTGGGTGGTCGCAGATTGCGCTGGTTTCCGGATCGGACTCTGCCTATCAAGCCGATTACAAATGCCAGGGAGGCTCTGACGATATGCAGTGGCCGGTGATGCATGTATTTAAGAGGCAGGATGGAAAGATTTTTCATTTCTGGGGAACTGAATTGTCGGGGAATCATGTCGACACGGTGTGGCCGTATTGGAATCTCATGGACTTTACGCCAGAGGGTCGGCCGGACATTCCCACTCCGCCACAAAATTTCAGGTCCGAATTCTTGGAAAAAAACTATCTGAATAAGGGGTAGTTTGGCACCTGATCGCGCGGACTTGAATAGTGAGGCAAGCTGTAAAGCTTGTCATCAAGTCGTCTTCGCAAAGACAGACCTCAATGTCCTTCCTGGTCGGATTGAGGTAACCTGACTTTTTCGGACACTCCCATTTGTTAAACTTACGAACGGGAGAATTATTTCATGAAATTGAAGACATATACACGGGAGTTCCGTGCCGAGGCCGTCAAGTTGGTCCTGGCACAGGGTCTGACGCTGGAAGAAGCGGCGCAGCGGCTTGCTATTCCCAAAGGGACCTTGGGAACTTGGGTCGGTGCAGCCAAGCGCAGTACCGATGCAAGCGCCGCGCCGGGCAGTCGCAGCGTCGCGGAGTTGGAAGCCGAAGTTGCCAGGCTACGCAAGGAACTGGCCGTTGAACGGATGGAAAAGGACGTATTAAAAAAGGCCACCGCGTACTTTGCGAGGGAGTCGCTGCCCGGTACGCGTTCATGAAGTCGGTGCGACTCGACTACCCGCTGGGCTTGCTGTGCCGGGTATTTGATGTCTCGCGCAGCGGCTTTTATGCCGCGCTGGAGCGTCCACCGTCGCAACGCGCCCAGGACGACGAACGTTTGAAGGTCGCCATCCAAGCAGCTCATGTGCAGACTCGGGAGACCTATGGCCCCCTGCGGCTATGGCCCGAGCTGGTCGCCCAGGGCTTTGACACGGGGCGTGACCGGGTCGTGCGGCTAAGGCGTGAATTGGGCCTGCGCTGTAAGCAAAAGCGCCGGTTCAAGGCAACCACGAATTCGAAGCACGGCTTTCCGGTGGCGCCGAACTTGCTGGAGCAGACCTTTGCCCCGACGCGGCCGGACCAGGCCTGGGTCAGTGACATCACTTATCAGTGACATCACTTATATCACCACAGATGAGGGGTGGCTTTACTTGGCCGGCATCAAAGACGTCTTCACGTGCGAAATGGTGGGCTATGCAATGGGGGCGCGCATGACGCAGGAGCTGACCGCACAGGCCCTGTGGCGTGCTGTGCGCAACAAACGGCCTACCCCAGGACTGATACTGCACTCGGACCGTGGCACCCAGTACTGTGCCGACGACTATCGGAAGCTGATTAAGCAGTTTGGCATGCTGGCGTCGATGTCGCGCAAAGGAAACTGCTACGACAATGCCCCCATGGAAAGCTTTTGGGGTAGCCTGAAGAACGAGATGATTCATCACCAGCGCTATGCCACACGGGCCGATGCGGAATCGGCGATTAGGGAATACATCGAAATCTTCTATAACCGCCAACGGCGTCATTCTCGCCTTGGCTACTTATCGCCGGCACAGTTCGTTGATAACTTCAGCAAACAGGGCCTGGCTGCTTGAGACAGGAGTGTCCATCATTGACAGTACACCTCAGATCTTGTCGGTCGTTTGCGGCAAATGAGCGGCCGCAATCAGCCGACTATAGCGGCTACCACGCGGACACTCGTGTCCGCGTATCCCCACAGAATGATGGCTCAGTGTAGGGCAAGCAAGCTGCCGTCATGATGAGTGTTCGGTCAGTTTTGGCTATCCGGCCTCAGGTCATACAAGACGATGGTCGCCGCAAGGTTCCAGACAGCGTGGATGGCGAAAATGGCCGTGAGACTGGCCGGAGCCAGCCGAATGTCGGCAAATAGGATGAGCATCGCCGGCAGCAACCCGGCGGCGATGCCTGCCGCGGCACACCAGAACGACCAGCGCGAGACCTTCACGCCCGAGCACAACGCATACGACCATGCCAGCAACGCCGCGCATATCGACAGCAGCCCGGCCTTAGTCAGCACTTGGATGACGGTTCCGAGAGAGCGCATGACGACGCGCACGACCTCAATGTCGGCCTCCGGTGCAGAGATAAATTGCCGCGCCATTTGTGGCGTAACGAAGCCATCGAGCAACATGGCCGCAACCATTGCGCAGCAGCCAAGCCCATACGCGGTTATGGCAAACATCACAGCCGGGCGGCGGGCACCCAGCAGCGCCCCGAACACGGCGAAACCGGCAGCCAATATGGCCAGCATAACGATGAGCATGCCGTGAACAATCCCATCCGTGCCCTGAAGGGCGACCATCTGGGCCAAGGTTTCTTGAGCCGAGGCAGTATGGCTAGCGACAGGATGATGAGACAAGGCCACAAGCGCCAGTCCGGTTGTGGCGGCGATTGCCATTGCGGCCCGGCGACGATGTAGGGAGAACGGTGAATTTTCGGGCAAGCTCATGGGATTCCTTTACTTTTTTAATGGAGCCCCATTAATATCAGTTACGCAGCTACATTTGGCAGAGGCTTAATCCGTTTCATCCGCTAGCGGACAAAACCACTGCATTGTCCAACAGAGAAATCATATGAACGCCCACGTCCTAGACCGTCGCAGGCAGAAAACGCGCTCCGCGCTGCATGCCGCTTTTCTGAGTCTGTTGCTTGAGCAAGGTTATGACACGCTTAAAATCGGTGATGTCGCGGATCGCGCGAACGTCGGCCGCTCGACATTTTATGAACACTATCGGACTAAGCATGACCTTTTGCTGGCGAGCATCAGGGGGCCGTTTTCGATCCTGGCCGATCTCGTCGAACCTGGGCTCGTTACCGAACCAGTGCTCGCACTGCTAAGACATTTTCGTGAAAATCAGCGTGTCGGCCGGGTCCTGCTTGGCTGGCCGATCAGACCCTTGCTAGGCCAAACGCTGGCCGGTCTCATAGTGCTGCGGCTGGCGCGGATGCCGGTCAGCCAAGCGCTACTTCCTATGGAAGTGCTTGCCAGGCAGATCGCGGATGCCCAGCTTGCACTGTTGGAGATCTGGGTATTAGGCCGTCCCGCATGCGATATCAATGCCGTCGCAGAAGCGCTGAAACGCGGCACCGATGCCTTTGTCGGAGCTCTCACCAGCGGGCCGCCACTGGCAGGGACCTAAAAGTTACTGCCTGGCTTGACGCAGGATGACATGCGACATAAAGGGTGTCATGTCGTTCACTTAAGAACCAAATTCTGTCGTTCCCGCGCAGGCGGGAACCCAGTGTCTTTCATCGAACGACAAGAACCGTCTATTTTTTGCTTTAACTGAACAGCATCAGGCATAAAGGGTGTTTCAAAAAAAGGGAAGCCTGAAATGGAAAAAACACATGAGCCGGCATATCTGCTAGCGAGGTCAAGACTCCCCCATATAAAAACAATGCGTGTCACTATCCGCACGCACCCGTTTCCATCTCAAAGCACACGATTTTTTTGGCGTTATATTGCACAAAGGAAGCTTTCCTTCCATCGTTTTGAGTACACCTATCTTCCGCAATAGATGCAACAACGATTCCTAGATCGAGGATACCCAGCGCTACCTAGAAGTTATAGGTTCGGAATAATAGCCCCCTGAAACGCTTGCGAAAGATCACCGCCGTGCCAGCCAGTAGCAGCATAATCAGATTAAAGCCGACAATTTTGGTGCCGCCAAGGTCGACAAAGGGCGCGGCGTTTGACTGCATGGTGGCGGCATTCAAGCCGCGATCATAGGTTGCGCCTATCACTTGCTCCGCGTTGTTGATGCCATTGGTCAGGTACAAGCCTTTGCCGCTGGGGTGTAGCAGCATTTTGTTATCCCGCCAGACGAAGGACAGGTGCCTGTCGCCAATCTCAACGCTCCCGACGACATGGCCGGCATTGTTGATGCCTGTCGCGAAGCTGTCGCCAGGGCCTATGATTAAGCCCAGGTCTTTCATGCCTGTGCCGTCGTAGACAAATGCATGCCAGCTGCGGTCTTTCATTTCCGATGTGCCGACGACTACGCCCTTGTCATTGATGGCTGTCGCGGAACTGTAGCGGCCGCCAAGGGTGCCAAGGTCTACCATGCCGCCCGCAGCATCGTAGAGGAAAGCATGGCGGGAATCGTCCGGAGTCGTCGCTGTGCCGACCACCTGTCCCATATTATTGATGCCGCTGGCGTAGCTGATTTTTCCGCCCAAGGTGCCCAGGTCTTTGAGTGGTTCGCCGGGCTGGTGCAGGAAGGCATGCCAGTCTCCATTGGCGGTGTCGGCAAAGCCCACGGCGGAGCCTGCGTTGTTCAGCGCCGCGCCATGGCTGCCGGCGCCGCCCAGCGTGCCCAGTTCTTGCATGCCGTTAGCACGGCTGTAGAGGAAGGCGGTCCAGGTGCCGTCTTTTTTGTTGGACGAACCAATCAACTCGCCTTTGTCGTTGATGCGCTTTGCTTCGCTTTCCGTTCCGCCCAGCGTCTCAAGTTTGATCAGCTTTCCTTTTTCGAAAAACGCGGCATGCCAGATGCCTTTCTTATCCTCAATCATAGCGGCGACCTGGCCCGCGGCGTTCATATCGGAGGCAATCGACCCACCGTTTAGGGGCGACAAGATGCCAAGCGAACGAGTCGTTGCGGCGACCTCACCGCCTGCCAGGGCCAGCAGGAGCAAACAGCTACGAAGCGCATAATGCATACAAGAATCCTTTCAGGTGGGGTTTCGCGCACAAAAGAGTTGCTTTTAAATATACATCATTATTGCTCGCGGCCAATTCTAAATTATTGCACCGGGTTAAATCAATTCAATGCCCTGCACATTCATTTAGAAACCTGACGAATTGGTCTCACGCACAGCGGACAACCGCAGGCATTCTCATGGTGCACAATCACTTAAAACGATGTAGCCAATGCTATCCAGCGTGAAGTCCGCGACCTTGCGCATGCCTAGCCGCTGGTGCGCACTCAGCGAGGCGGCGTTGTCGCTGCGGATGAACAACACCGCTTCACTGCCTGGGTAGTGTGCGCGTAGCGCCGCATACAACTGGGACAACAGGCCGCGGCCGCGTTCACTTTCGGCGATGCACACTGGTCCGTACACATAGGCGTCGGCCCGGCCCGGCCAGGCTGCCAGCATCGCCTGCACCGGCGGCGGCGAGCCCGGGTTGTCCCTGGCCGAACTGAACAGCACGCCGACCACTTGTCCGTCGCGATGTGCCACCACGACCGGCGCGCCGCTCGCGGCCATGCGTGCGACCACGTCGCGGGAGAACTCCCCGGTCAATGTGCCGCCCTGCGAAGGCGAGTTGGACTGCAGGAGGGCGGCTATGCCGTCGAGGTCGGCGGCGGCAAGAGTAATTTCATACATGGCGATTGCAAAGGCCCTCTAACAGCGGTTTCGAATGCAGCGCAAACTTGCTGCGCTGTTGCAAAATTAGCATTGTAGCAAAAATCACATCACAAAGATAAATGGCCGCTTGGCTTCGTGGGCAGTAACAGCTGTGGCAGTCGTGCGGATTTTTCCTTCACGACTCTATCGTAAGCCACAGTCATATGGGGAAGTGATTCGTGTTTGCCTATGCGCGGAGGATCATGCGACTGGCAAGGGCTAGTGGCTAGCCCGTCATTCCGGCCGGAGCCGGAATGACGTCAAGTGCTGGATGCGGGGCAGTTAGAAACTGGTGGACATGCCCACATACAGGGTGCGACGCGCGCCGTATTGCGGAGCGCCCACGCCTACGCCGGAGCCGTCGCGTAACAGATAGGACTTGTCAAACAGGTTGATCAGCGAGATGCGCCCCTCGATGTCGCCCACCGCGGTCTTTTTCCAGTTGTGGGTGAATGCGGCATTGACGGTTGTATACGCATCCAGCGCGGCCGAATTCGGCGCGCCACCTTCCGGGGTCTTGCGCAAGCCGCTGCCGTACAGGAAATCCGCGCTGACCTGTGAATTGCCGAAATGGTAGTGCGCGCCGCCGGACACCGAGTAGGTCTGGTTGTGATCCACATAGATGTAGTGATTGGCGATGTAGGCCAGTTCGTCCGGACCAAACAGTGATTGGCCGGAGATGATGTTTTTCGCCTGCGCCTTTTGCAGCGCGACATTCAGGAAGGCGCCCCAGCGCTTGTCGTTATAGACCGCGGATAATTCCAGTCCCTTTGCGTAGCCTTTTTCATAGTTGAACGGGGACAGGATCAGCGCCTGGCCGAACTGTCCTTCGTCCAGCATGTTGCGGATATTCTTGTAATACGCGTCCGCCGTCAGCGTCAGCCTGTCGTTGACCTTGTGGCTGATGCCGACGTCAAAATAGTGCGTGCGCTCCGACTTGACGTTGTCGGACGTCGGGACGGCAGGCGCATTCGTGGTATTGGCATACAGGTTGATGCTTTCCTGTGAAGCCAGCTCTTGCGGCGGCGGCGTGAAGTAGCGCGAATAGCCGGCATGCAGCGCGGTGTCGTCGCTCAGTTTATACGCGAGGTTCAGGCGCGGACTCCATTGCTGTTCATTGACAAACGCGGATACATGGTCGAACCGCACGCCGTAGTTCAGTGTCAGCGGCGCCGAGATGTGCCATTCATCCTGGGCGTACAGGCTGTAAATATTGCCGGTCTTGCCCGAATTGTCGCTGATATTGAACGGACTGGTCGACGTTTGCGCGCCGGTGTCGTCGGTAGGGAATACCGCGACCGTGTTGTCGCTATGCGTGAGCTGGCGGGTATAGGTGAAGCCGGAGCGCAGCGTATGCGAGGGATTCAGCTTGTAGCTGACATCCGCCTGTAGACCGCTGGCCGAGTTGGAGCGCAGGGTGTCGGATGCCACCCCGTTATACACCAGGTCGCCCGCCGTATCGGGGGTGAAATGCAGTTCGGAATATTGATGGAAAGCCGACAGCTGGTAGTTCAGGTCGCCCAATGTTTTCTGGAAGGACAGCACCAGGAAGCGATTCACCTCGCGCTGGTTTTCGTTCAATTGCGATGAAGGCAGGCTGCTGGTGCCGGCCTGCGCATCGCTGACGCCGGCCAGCGAAAACGAAGGAACCTGTCCCGGATTGTTCGGGATCTGGAACTTGCCGTTGTAAGTGCCGAACATCATGCCCAGGCGGGTATTGTCATCGACAAAATAGGACAGGTTGCCGAAAGTCTTGGCTTGCTCGGTCTTGTCATGGAGCGCGCTGCGCGCCGCCGTAGGGTTCTCTATTCCCTGCGAATTGGACAGGTAGCTGCCGGACAGGTAGTAATTGAATGCGCCCTTGGTGCCGAAAAATTCGGCGCTGGGATTGTAGTAATTATTGCTGCCGGCCAGTATCCCTATGCGGCCGCCCGGAGTGGTATGGCCTTCCTTGGTCTGGATGTCGACGATGCCGGCGGTGCGCAGGCCGAACTGGGCCGGCAGCGCGCCGGTAATAAAATCGGTTTCGTCGATCTGGCGGGTATCGATGGATTGGCCAAAACCGGTGATGCTTTCCGGCAGTTGCACACCGTTGATGCGATACTGGACATTGCCGTGATCGTCGCGCACGTGCAGGCCGCCCGAGGCTTTGGAGTCTTGCGCCACACCGGGCAGGCGCAGCAGGACCTCATTGAAAGGAGTGCTGTCACCCTGGCCCAGCATATCGACCATGTGCTTGTCGATGGAATATATGGTGGTGCCGATTTTAGGCGACAGCTCGACCCGCGCGCTTTTCAGGTGGGCGGCGGTTACCTGGACGGTGGCAACCGCATCCACGACCAGCGACACCTTGGCATTCGCCGCTGCAATGTCTATTTCCTTGCGGCTGGTGATGTTGTCGCTGCTTTTCGCCTCGACGATGTAATGGCCGCCTGCAACGTTGGCGAAAACTGCCTGGCCCTTGCCATCGGTTTGCGTTGTCGCTATCTCCGTGCCGGCAGAGGACAATAACCTGATCTGGGTATTGGCCAGCGGCTGGCCCTGCGTATTGCGGACTTCGCCTTGCAAGGTGGCGGAGTGGGCGAGGGAGGTGAAGGAGGTAACAAACAGGCCTGCCAGGATCAATGGCAGCTTGCGTAATTGAGGGATGCGTTGCGGACCTTGCATAATAAACCTTTAAAGCTTTGAATAGAATCAATAGCGAAGCCCCTGCATATAGGCAGGACAGCGCTTTCTTATAGTCGTTTTTTTACTGCCAGGGAATCAATCCGGCTTGCGGGCGGGACGCCAGGTACATATCGCGATTGCAGATGCAAATCACGCAGTCCGGGCGAAAGCGGAACTCTGAGGTCCGACGTAGCGAGCAGGCACCGTGCTTGCCCGTGTCTTCAGGCCGCGGGCGGCATCATGTTTTGTCGCTTTGTCTAGTGCAAGCGGATCAGGAGAGTGCAGGAGGGCCGCGGCTGGGCGGAAAAAGCAGTGGGGTCAGGTAGGCAACGCTGACCGTTTCCAGGGGCGGCAGGCAGTAGGCCAGGAAGACGACAGTCTGCGCCAGCTTCAGCGCAGGTTCGGAGCCGGTCAGCTTATGGACAACTGCGGCACATAATGAGCAACCCTGGTCTTCCAGCGACGTCGCATGATGATGCGTTGCGGCGGTAGTGACCAGCAGTACAAAAGTAAGCGCGGTAATGACGGCGATCCAGGCGCGCCAGCCACGGCCGGCCTGGGCGTGCAGCGACTGCCACATCTGTGGAGCGCTTGCCAGCCTGGGCTTGGTGGATGGTGGTGCCGTCAACATGCTTGGATCAGGGGCCGAATATATACTTGCCGTGATCATAACAAACAATTGCGCCCTGCGTACATAGGTTTGTGCTGCATGGGAAATTCATTGTGCGGGAAGGCTTTGTGTAAATACAAGTAAAGTCTATGGACAGGTTTGTTTGCAACTGGTTCAATTTTTTATTAAATGAAAGCATTAAAAGATAGCAATCGTATCGCCAAGATATCCTGTTATCTTGATAAAATGTTTGCGCCGGACTTGCTGCCTGTTTGTACGCCGGGGCGTTACCATCGGTTACAGACGGCAATGACAAGAGCCTTTGGATTGTTGTCATGCGTTGTGTTGAATGCCGGTTTTGCGGGCCCGCAGCGGCCACCGATGCTGGTGCGTAGCTTATAGCTAAGCTTATCAAGGAGTTGTTATGCGTATTATTGTTCCATTGTTTCTGTTGTCTGCGTATTGCACGACGGCTTGCGCGGCTCTGGGCGGCGCCCCTACCGATTTTGGCACGAAGGATAGCGGCCGGCAGGTGCGCGTTTTGGCCGCCAGCAAGGCCGGGAGCAACTATAGTATCAACGAAAGCACCTTATCGTCGGGCACGGTGGTGCGAGAGTATGTGGCGAGCAGCGGCATCGTTTTTGCGGTCAGCTGGACTGGCCCCATCATGCCCGATTTGCAG
>DATHMC010000209.1:0-11448 GCA_035487495.1 Undibacterium sp. | reverse complement strand
CGGTACTGTCGATGAGATACTGGTCAAGGAAGGCGATGTCGTCAAAGCCGGCCAAGCTTTGGTGAAGATGAATGCCGTCACGGCCAAATCTGCGGCCGAAATTAACCGCGTCCAACTCTTTACCTCTCGCGCAGTGGAAGCACGGCTAATTGCCGAGCGTGACGGCGCACATTCTATCGCCTTCCCCAAGGAGCTTGAGGACGAGAAAAGCGACGCACGATTGATCAGTAACATCGCACTGCAAAAACAGTTATTTACCGCCCGTCAGTCGTCCCTGCAAAATGAATTGGGCGCGCTTGATGAAAATATTGCCGGCCTTAAGCAACAATTAAAAGGGCTGGAAGAGTCCATGGTTGGCAAGAAACAGCAATTGGTATTCCTGAAAGAGCAGTTGGACGGCATGCGCGATTTGGCCAAAGATGGCTATGTTGCACGTAATCGCCTGCTGGATGTAGAGCGCACGTATTCCCAGGTCAATTCCGGAATTTCCGAAGATCTGGGTAATATAGGTCGTTGCCGTAGCCAGATAGCCGAATTGATTTTGCGCAAATCCCAGAGGCAGCAAGACTACCAGAAGGAAGTGCGCAGTCAGTTGTCGGATGCTCAGAAAGAGGGGGATGCTCTCAGTAACCGGCTCCAAGCACTGGATTATGACTTGAATAATGCCGTGGTCAAGGCGCCGGTTGATGGAACCATAGTGTCATTGGCCGTATTCACCAAGGGCGCCGTTGTTAGCCCCGGTTTTAAGATGATGGAAGTCGTGCCTAGCGATGATGCGTTAATTGTTGAAGGACAAGTTCCCGTTAATTTGATTGACAAGGTGCATGTTGGCTTGAAAGCGGAATTGATGTTTTCTGCATTTAATCAAAACCAGACTCCCCATATTCCAGGCGTGATCACACAGGTCTCCGCAGATAGGTTGGTGGATGAGCATACCGGACAACCTTACTATAAATTGAGGGCTCAGGTCGCTCCCGAAGGGATGAAGATGATTTCGCATCTGCAAATTCGCCCAGGTATGCCTGCGGAGGTCTTTGTCAAAACTGGTGAGCGCACAATGATGAGTTATTTGCTGAAGCCAGTCTTTGATCGTGCCAAAACCTCGATGACCGAGGAATGATCATGCCAAATATGGTTTTACGTCGCCTCATGGCGGCAGGCGTAAGCATTGCCTTTCTTCTGCAAACGCACCAGGCATCAGCTTTAGGTTTGATGCAGGCCTATGACGCGGCTCTGCAAAACGATCCGACTTATCGCGGCGCTATTTTCGAGAACGAGGCGGGCCAGCAAAACAAAATTCTGGGCCGCTCCAGTTTGCTGCCATCGGCACAAATTAATTGGTCTGCAGGGAAAAATAGGTCAATCCTGACTGCTCCGGATTTTTTTGGAAAGCTAGGCACTAGCTATCCAGAGTATACGAGCACCGATGGGAGTCTCCAGGTAAGGCAGGTTTTGTTCAGTCTGGACGCTTTTGCACGATACAAACAGGGTATTGCACAGTCTAACTACAGCGGCGCTATCTTTTCCGGTAAGCGTCAGGATTTGATTGTAAGGCTTGTTTCTGCATACGCTGATGCGCAATACGGCGAAGATCAACTGGCGCTTTTGACGGCTCAGCGTGACGCGTTTGCTGAACAGCGGCGCGTCAATGACCGCATGTTTGAAAAGGGCGAGGCGACCAAGACCGATATGCTGGAGACTCAGGCCAAATTGGATCTGGCAGAGGCCCAAGTCATAGAATCGCAAGATAACCTGGTCACAGCCCGCAATACCCTTGCAGCCATTGTCGGCCAGGAGATTACCCAGCTAGATGGCCTCACCGATAATTTCAAAGTCTTGCTTTCGGCTTCCACGTCTTTTGATGAGTGGAAGAAAATCGCCGATTCAAACAACTCGGAAATACTCGCCGGTCAATATGCAGTCGAGGCAGCGGAACAAGAGGTCAAGAAAAACAGGGCGGGCCATACGCCACGCCTGGATTTTCAAGCTGTTTACGACAAAAGCAAATCAAACACACTCACGACTTTGAACCAGGATTCCTCTACCAAGAGTGTGGGAATACAGTTGGTCATACCGATTTACTCTGGCGGCTACGTTTCTGCAGCGACAAGTCAGGCGGTAGCCGGGCGTGAAAAAGCCAAAGCAGATTTGGATGCAACGACACAAAAAGTTTATGTCGAGTTGCGTAAACAATATAGTTCCGTCTTAAGCAGTGCAACCAAAATTGATGCCTTGGTCAAATCGGTGAAATCGGCAGATTTGTTGGTGGAAGCGACCAAGCAAAGCATCAAAGGTGGCGTGCGTATTAATCTTGATTTGCTCAATGCGCACCAGCAGCTAGCGACGGCGAAGAGAGACCTTGCCCAAGCGAGATATACCTATATCATCAGCTATTTGCGCTTACGTAATGCCGCCGGTGTCCTGAACGGTGACGACTTGCGTACAGTTTCTGCTTATTTTGTAGCCGGAAATTGAGCTCCTGACGATAGCACTGCTTCACGGATCACTGTGACAATGCATACGGTTTAGCGGGGATTTATTCCTGCTAAACCGGGCCGGCAGTTATCATTGGAAGAGGCTCTCGCACAAAGATTCCTATAGCGCTCTCGCTGAAAAGGCAAAGCCGAAAACCTTCGCACATCCAACAATGCCCCCATCGCCCCAGAATAAAGCCGTCTTTGCCAACCAGTTGCGCGCAGTGGCATGCCTTTGCGTCATCACGGTCCATTTGATCGGCGTGTTCTGGGCTGCGCGCGATGTGGTGTCCGGCCATATCTTTGCGCCGGAGATACTGGGGCCGCAATCCAGGATTTTCCCCTTCATTTCATACAGCCATTTCAATTTGGGGCCGTTTGGCGTGGCCCTGTTTTTCCTGATTAGCGGTTTTGTTGTTCCTATGTCGATCAACAATGCTGCCAGGGGCCGGTTTCTGGCAGCCCGCGCCTTGCGTATTTATCCGACTTACATTTTGTGCCTGCTGATAGGCCTGGTCGCGGTGTATTGCTCGTCGCGCTACTGGAACCTGCCGTTTACGTGGACCGCAAATAACGTATGGGAAAATGCCCTGTTATTGAAAGGCATAGGCTTGAACAGCATCGATATGGTCAATTGGTCATTGGCCATTGAGCTCAAATTTTACTTGCTGGTTTGCGTGCTGGCTGTGTGGATACGCAAGGGGAGGATCTTGCCTTTATTGGTACTCACGGTGTGCGTATTGTTGGCGGTGGATTATTTACCGTATGATTTCATTTTCATGCCCTACCTGTTTATCGGCACTTTATTTTCCTATCATTATCAGCTAAAAATTAGCGGGCACCAGCTTGCGTGGTCTGCGGTCTTGATGATGGGATTATGGACTGCGGTCTGGCCCAGATCGGTGCTGGCCGAGCAGTTTCCTATTGTGACCCTGAACTATTTTTACGCTTTGGCGATATTCGGTATCGCGTATGCCTATCGCGGTTTATTCGTGCCGCTGAGGGGGCTCGATTTTGTGGCCGCCATCAGCTACCCCTTGTACGCCGTGCATCCCTTGCTCGGATACGCATCCATCCGTTTCCTGATGGACCACAATATCGCCTATGTATGGGCGCTTGCGCTCTCCGTGGCGTTGATCTTTGGCGTTGCCTACCTGGTGCACAGGGCCGTTGAGCTGCCGACAATGCGGCTCGGGAAGCAGGTCCTGCGCCGCATCGCCGTCGTTGCATAGGTCATCGGAAATTTATTTCCCGCTGTTCCAAACTCCTGAGCAAATCGCGCACTACCCCGAGCGCCATGTTCTCCAAGAACGGGCTTCGGCCCGATACAGCCCGCTAAGCGCTACATAAGGGCAGTCCAGCCGGCATCTGGCGCTGTGCCCGCCAGCGCAGTCCAACCATCTACCGTGGTTTCACTTTGAGGCGAAGAAAAATGTTTCCTTGTGGTAACATTGTTAGTTAATGTTACACGGCGATACATTCTCTGGGCAGTAAATTGAGATAGTAGAGCATGCCAATAAAAAATTGGTAAAAAATCAACTACAATCTACAAGAAATAATATGGCTAATCCAACTTTCGCTCTGTCTGCCACGGGCCTGGTTGCCTCTAAAGGCCGTCTGATGCGTATGCTGGACGCTTGCCTGCTTCCTCTGGGATTCCCGCTGCTGGTTCTCATACTGGGACAATATCTGGGCAACTACATCGGTGCGGATTCCGGCTGGGAGGCGATCGCAGGTGCGCCGTTTAGCGGTTTTGTAGGCCATACTCTGATACGAAATTGTAATATTTTATTTCTTAACTGGATGGTGTTGTCCGCATTCTGGGCGCCGATATTGCTGCTGTCGCGCCGCCCAAGGCCAACGATGCTTGTATTCCTTTCCGTGTATTTGCTAATGATTTTAGGGAATGCCTTAAAGGTCAAGTATCGTTCCGAGCCGCTCTTTCCATGGGACATCGGACAACTGTGGCAGATGCTGCCGCTGGCCAATAGCTATCTCGTGTCCCTGGGGGCTATCCTAGCCCTGCCGCTCGTAGCGGGGGCCGGGATTTCCTGGCTGGCGAGCTGCGCGAAGCTGCGCTCGCTGACGCGCGCCCAGATTATTGTCACCGGTGTGCTGTGTGCAGTGAGCTGGGCCATCCTCAGCTATGTCATCATCATCGTGGGCCCCAATAAGCACCTCAAGGACGCCAGGCACCTTGAAGATCCCCTGCTCAACATTACTTGGGCGCCGCTTGAAAATGCCAAGGCCAACCTGTTGCCACTGATGCTCGCGATGAATGTGCACATCATGGATATCAGTGCTCCGGCAAACTACGAAGGCGCCAGTCAACAGTTGTTGGGCGACCGGCATCCTTTGCTCCAGGAGCAGACGGCGCCCAAGGCTGACGAGTTACCCGACATCGTGATTGTGCTCAGCGAGAGCTTCTTCAACCTGAATCGTTTCCCGTCATTGCGTTTTAACACGGACCCTACGCCTTCATTTACTGCGGAGGAGGCGGAGTACGGGGCGAACGTCGTCACTCCAGCCTATGGGGGAGGGACTGCAAACGTCGAGTTTGAGATATTGACCGGCTTGCGCATGGCGATGCTGCCGTCCGGAGCCATCCCTTACATGCAATACATCACTAAGCCTTTGCCGACAGCGCTACCGCAATACCTGAAAACCCTGGGATATGAAACGATGGGTATCCACACGTTTGAAGGAAGCTTCTGGAAGCGCAAGCAAGTCTATCCATTATTAGGCATCGATCGTTTTATCGACAGCTCTCAATTCGCCGAGGCACCGTTGAGAGGGCCCTTTATACGGGACTCCGCAATGGCGGACAGGATACTCAAGGAGCTGGACTCGGGGTCGAAAAAGCCGAAATTCATTTTTGCCGCCACGATGGAAAACCATGGCGGTTATGCCGACCCCTCGCGCTATACAGATCGAAAACTGCGGGCGTTAAATGCCCCCACGCCGGAGATGCAGGTGATGCTGGATAACTATGCCGAGGGCATGCATGACGCGGATCAAAGTTTTGCGGCGCTGGCTGCGGCAGTGCGTCAACGAGAGCGTCCGACCTTATTGATTTTTTTTGGAGATCATTTGAGCGTACCTTTGCATATGATGGAGGACGCTGAAATGGTTTCCAGCGATCACTACGATTTGCTGACGGCCGATGAGCAAAGGAAAATCCATACCGTGCAAGCCATCCTGGTCAGCAACCAGGCCTCGGTCGGCTGGCCTGACAGGCATTTCCAGATGAACGATATGGGGCCCCAGATGCTGAGGGCAGCGGGAATTCCGATGTCGCCCTACTGGCAAATGGTGGATGCGGCATCCCATGAAATGCCGGCCCATATCCACGAATTCTCCGAAAACGCGGCAGGCCAGCTGACCACCGGTCTGGGCGCAAAAAAGGGGCAATACCTGCGGACGATGCAATTGCTGACCTACGACCTTTTATTTGGAGATCAGCATCTGGTGAAACATCTGAACGAACTTGCGCCCCACTACGTAGCCAGAAATGAAACAGTAGTCCGCACAAATTGATGCGGCTTTAAATATCCTGACAAAAATAAACCCAGGCTTTGGTGGAGCTAGATGTGCATGGCGATTACACTTACTCAAAACGACATAAAGAGTGACGGCGACGATGCAACGCAGAATGCGTTGGATGCCGTCGATTCACAGAAGGCCTTTTTATTTATTTTTTACTTTTGTGCCCAGTTTTGCTGCGTCGCCTAATAGAAATGTAAAGCCCACTTTCTGGCATCAGCTTTTGCCTGAATGATTTCAGATCCCTACGAACAAAGACACCAGCGCGCTCCTCTCGCGGTTTCGCGATAATCACCATCGCGTTGAATCAGTGTTAGTGCTTATAGCAGGTTATGGTTACAATTTTGCCTTTGTATTATTACTAAATATCGATGCCTGCCAATTCGACGTTCGAGGACCACACCGAAGAGCATCTATTGTTATTGAACGATGCCGTCGACCGCACTGTTGCCAATCCGACCGCAAGCCATTGCTGGCTTCATTTGATGGTGCAGGTGCGCGCTATTTCTCGGCCTGATGTCCTCAATGGCGTATTGCAAACACTGGTGAGTCTGGTTCCTGACCAAGGGCTTTCCGGCTTCTATTTAGCAACTTTTCTGGATACTGCCACCGCCGATACAAAGTTTTTAGCAAAGGCCGTCGGCTTCCTGAAAACAATCACTCCTCAAGACCCAGACAGGCTAGCCGCGTTCTTTCATGTCGCTTCGCAACGGGCTCTACTCTACTCAGATAACAGGCCGACCTTTACGCAAACTTTAAGCGACATGGATTTGCCCGATCTTTCCCTGCTGATCGGTAATCATCTGACGACGCGCTTTGCCGCACCTCCACAAGCCAGGCCCATGCAGCAGATCAGAAAAGTGGCAATCATCGCGCCTCAACTAAGCAATCCGCAACATCCTCCGACCCAGATGGCGCTGGATCAGGCGGCGACATTGATTCAAAACGATATCACGGTAAACCTGTTTTCTTGCCAGGAGACGGTTGGACCCGATTTCGTCCATCTGATGGGAACGGGCGCAGGCAACACACCATATGGCATGAATCTGGCAGCGTGGGTCCAGTCTGTTGGCGCAGAGACCAAAATTCATGCTAGTGACCAACGCTTTTCATTGATGCGCCGCTGGTTGGACATGCTACATAGCATTGTAGAGTTTGATCCTGATCTCGTGGTTTTTGTCGGTTTGCACTCCGGATTGATTTGCCCTCTATACAAAACATATCCTATCCTTGGCCTAGGTAGCAATTCGATTTCTCCTATGGTCCCGACCGATGTCTGGCTAACAGCGCAAGCGGGCTTGGCCAATACAATTTCTCGACCCTGGGGCGGTAGATTTCCCGAGAGTCAGGCCTGGTACCATCCGTATCGCGTGCGGCGCAAAGTTATCAATGGTTCTTTTTCATGGGATAGCCTGGGCTTAGGCCAGGACGCCGTCGTGCTCGTCTCCATTGGCAGCCATCTCGACGTCTCGATCAACGGGATATGGGCGGAACGCATGTGTGCGGTCATGGATAAGTATCCCGCGCTTGTTTGGTTAATCGTAGGCGGAAAGGGGATGTTGCCGCCGGCTTTGGAAATGATACAAGATCGGCTGCGTTTGATTCCGTATACGCCACAAGCCTTGAACATACTTGGAAAGAGCGACATCTACGTGAACCCACCTGTGATGGGAGGCGGATTTTCTGTTGCAGAAGCGATGTCCTTGGGGCTGCCAGCACTGAGCTTTGCAGAGACGGACGGTGGTGACAAGGTAGGCAGCGCGGCGATTGCCGGCATGGATGAATACTTCGACCGGCTGGAGATCTTGATCAGCAATCCGGGCCTGCGTATCAACATCGGCAAACAGATGCAGCAACGTTTTGACGCCGGGCTTGATCTGGATTTGTCCGGGCCGAGCTTGCTCGCTGCCTGCAAACTGGCCGTACAGCGATACCATCAGCGGACTATATCAGTGACTTCTTGAATTTCGCCGGAATGCCGACCATCAGGGCGCCATCGGCAACATCGGTCGTCGCAACGGCGCCTGCACCTATAAAGGCTTGATCTCCGATTACCAGGCGCTCCAGCAAAGTAGCGCCTATCGCCACCGTCACTCCGCGTCCGATACGAGACAAACCGCCCAGGTTCGCACCGGGCTGAATACGTGAGAATGCGCCTATTTGCGTATCATGTCCTATGGTCACGCCGCGATTGACGAATACGTGCTCGCCCAATACGGCACCTGGTCCAACTACGCTATTGGCGCCGATAAAGACCCCTTCGCCCAAGCTCGCCATCGGCGATACATAAGCAGTGGGATGCACCAGTGTATCGAAGTGCATCGCAAAACGCTGTTTGAGTGCCAGTGCCAGGTTTTCACGGGACGGCGTGGTCGGCCCTAAAAGATATGCCTCATCGGCAGCCGGCGAGAAATCATCCAGTTCTTGTACCGTAGGCGGCGTGCAATACCGGCTTATCATCTGCAGGCGCTCGGCCAAGCCTATGCTGCGCTCACTCTGGTCCTCCGGTAAGTGGATGATCACCTTCTCCAACTGCATGCCGTTAGCAAGAGCGCAGTCAAACAGGTCTGACAAGATATTGCTGATGCCAAAAATTACCAGCCGCTTCCCCTGTTGATTCATTAGTTTTTATCCAGTCCGAGCATATTGCGCACTTGTTGTGCCTGGGCGATCGGGCGCCCCAGGGCCTCGGCCTGAGCGGTGATGCGCCGGACTAATTGCATATTGTCCGCCAATTGCGTGCGCTCGTTGTCCAGCCATAGATTATCTTCCAGGCCTACCCGAACGCCATGTCCCATGACCACTCCCAAGGCGTTTGCCTGTGTCTGAAAACGGCCTATTCCGCCGAGGGACCAAATCGATTGTGGCGGAAGGTCTCCAATAATTGCAGCCAAATGCAATAGTGTCGCCTGCGCCGTCCCTGGATTGCCTAGCAGGATATTGAAATAATACGGGGGTTCTATCAATCCTTTGTCGATCAGGATTTTGGCAAAATTGACCATGCCCAGATCAAATATTTCCAACTCGGGCTTGATGCCGCTCTCTTGCATGATCTGCGCCAGGCGGGTGATTGTCTGCGGAGCATTGACGCTGGCCTCCCTTGAGAAGTTCATCGATCCCAGAGTGAGGCTTGCCATATCCGGCTTAAACTTGTGATCAAGATAGAGAGTGCTCGCGCGACGTTCAACTTCGCTCGCGACACGTCCGCTGGTCGTGGTAACGATGATCATTTCCGGCGTTTGTTCGCGTATGGCGTCAATGATCTCTTTATATACCGCTATATCTTCGGTCGGCGTGCCGTCCTGTGCCCGCGCATGCAAATGCACCATCGACACGCCAAGCGCGGCGCAACGAGCGGTATCTTCGGCGATTTCGGATGGATTTAAAGGGACCAATGGAGACTGCGCACGAGTCGGCACCATCCCGGTGGGCGCCAAGTTAATAATCAGGGGTTGCATATCTGAGTCTTGTTTGGAATGACGGAAGGTAGATGTCATCCGCTAAATATTCGACAACTCGGACTTCAAATCGTAAATGTTGCATCTAATTATGAATACTCTTTTCGTCTCGCAAATTTCGCCTCCCAGTAAACAGGTATTCTTTACCGCAACCTGAACTGGAACGCGCATGTTTTTATTTGGCTCCTCAGCGCAGGAAAATTCGGAGGATGCCCGCAAGTTTTCTTGCGCCGCCACCTGCATATATAGCGGCGGAGCGATAGGACTTCCAACAAGTAAGATGCCGTCCAGTTTTCACCGGGCGGCAGCGTCTTCAAGTTCAATCCTATTATCTCAGGATAATTAAAACATCACCCTCAGCCCGCCAATTTCTTCTTCAACAATTCATTCACCTGCGCAGGATTGCCCTTGCCCTTGGTGGCTTTCATTGCCTGGCCTACCAAAGAATTGAAAGCCTTTTCCTTGCCGGCGCGGTATTCGTCTACCGATTGCTGGTTGGCGGCCATTACTTCATCGATGATTTTTTCCAGTGCGCCCACGTCGGAAATCTGCTTCAGGCCTTTGGCTTCAATCACCTGGTCCGCCAACGCGGCGTCGGCGGACGGCGCCTGCCACATGGCGGCGAACACTTCCTTGGCAATCTTGTTGGAGATGGTACCGTCGGCGATGCGTTGCAGCAGCAACGCCAATTGCGCAGCGCTGACCGGGATGGCGGCGATGTCGATGCCTTCGCGGTTCAGCGTCGAGGAGACGTCGCCCATCAGCCAGTTGGCGGCTTGCTTGGCTTGTGCCGCGCCGGCCGCGGTTACTACAGATTCAAAATACGCAGCCATCGCCTTGGACTGGGTCATGATCATGGCGTCGTATTCGGAGATGCCGTATTGGCTGATGAAGCGTTCGCGCATCGCGGTCGGCAGCTCCGGCATGGTGGCGCGCACCTGCTCTATCCATTCCTGGCTGATGGTCAGCGGCGGCAGATCGGGGTCGGGGAAATAGCGGTAGTCCTGCGCGTCTTCCTTGCTGCGCATGGAGCGCGTTTCCTTGCGGTCCGGGTCGTACAGGCGAGTTTCCTGCACGACCGTGCCGCCGTCTTCGATCAACTCGATCTGGCGGCGCACTTCAATATTGATGGCCTCCTCCAGGAAGCGGAAAGAGTTCAGGTTCTTGATCTCGCAGCGGGTGCCGAACTCGGTCTGGCCCACCGGGCGTACGGACACGTTGGCGTCGCAGCGGAATGAGCCTTCCTGCATGTTGCCGTCGCAGATGCCCAGCCACACCACCAACGAATGCAGCGACTTGGCATACGCCACCGCCTCTGCGGCGCTGCGCATCACCGGTTCGGTGACAATTTCCAGCAGCGGCGTGCCGGCGCGGTTCAGGTCTATGCCGGTCATGCCATGGTAGTCTTCATGCAGGGATTTGCCGGCGTCCTCTTCCAGATGGGCGCGCGTCAGTTGTATGCGCTTGACTTCGGATTTGCCGTCTTTTTCCACCACGCAGGAAACATAGCCGCCTTGCACTACTGGAATTTCGTATTGGCTGATCTGATAGCCCTTGGGCAAATCAGGGTAAAAATAATTTTTGCGGGCGAAAATGGATTCCGGCGCGATGGTAGCGCCGACGGCCAGGCCGAACTGTATCGCTTTTTCTACCGCGCCCTTGTTCATCACTGGCAGCACGCCGGGCAGCGCCAGATCCACCGGGCTCGCCTGGGTATTGGGCTCCGCGCCGAACTGGGTGGAAGAGCCGCTAAAAATTTTTGACTTGGTCGAGAGTTGCGCATGCGTCTCGAAACCGATAACCACTTCCCATTGCATAATGCTTTTCCTTCTTGTCTATTGGCCGCGTGGATAATGCGGTCCGATGTCTTTATTCGTCGTAATGGCAGGTGCCGGTCTTGGTGTTGACCGTCAGCGCCGTAAAATTGCTTCTTGATCCGCACAATACCGCGCAGGTGGGCTTGATCTGCAATT
>DATHMC010000208.1:0-20618 GCA_035487495.1 Undibacterium sp. | reverse complement strand
CCACGCGGAAATGCCGCATAAGCGGCGCCCGCGGCGAATTCTTCCTGATACTGCATTTCCGCGCGCAGCAACTGCTGGTTGGCTTCGGACAGGAAGGGCAAGACGACAGGCGTGGTAGCCTGCCACCAATCCAGCGCGCGCAGATTGGGCTGGTGGAGAGGAAAATCACGCGCCGCCAGGTGCATGCGCGCCAGCATTGCGCCAACCTCTGCGCAATGCAAAGGCTGCGGCGACATTTGCGACGAGCCTGCCAGCTTGCTGACGATGGCCGCCGGCTTGCCATGCAAGGCCACGACCAGTTCGCCTTGGGCGTTGGCGACCGGGGCCGGTACCAGTACGCCGCGATCGGCCAGGTGGCGCATCAGTTTCAGGTAAAAGGGCAATTGCTCGAAACCCAGGTTTTCGAAAATGGTCAGTACGTATTCGCCCGCTTCTGTGCCGATGAAAAAATTACTGTTTTCGATGCCGGAGGCAATTCCCTTGATTGCCAGCGCTTTTCCCAGCGGAAATTGCGTCATCCATGGACCCAGGTCGTCCAAGCTAACCGATGTAAATACTGCCATGTCTATTTGAAACGCCTTAAACGTCTTAAGCCAGGTGAGGTGAAGTGTAATCGGGCGCTGATCGGCCGTTATCCAGCCAGCGGGCCCTGTCACCAGGGTCCGCTCCGCGCGCCTTACAGTTTATTTTTTGCTTGCCGCTGCCGCACTGGCCGCGGAGGCGGCTGCGGAAGATCCCGGTGCAGGCGGCAAAGTCGGTATCTGCTCCGCCTCCTTGACCTCCTTGGGTCCGCCGAATTCCTTGACGGTCCACATCGCAGGCCGATTGGCGTCGCCGTTAGGGGTGCCTTTGGCGGTATTGCCTATCGCCGGATCGCCGCGCAGCGTGTAGCTGCTGTTGCCGGATTTGACCTCAACTTCGTTGACCTTGCCTTTTTCGCGCTTTTCGATAATTTTATTGCGCGGCTCGGGCTTCACGATAGTAACGCCCGTCTCAGGCCCCTCATCCAGCTTTTCCAGCTCGGGAGGGGGAGGCGCAGTTTTTTTGGATGCCGCCTGTGCCAGCACCAAGGTTGGCACAGAAAAAGTTGCGAAACCTGCAAGCATCCACAGCACAAGCATTTTCTTGGATATTATTTTCATGATAATTTACTCTAGGTTTGCTGACAGTCTTGCGAGCATTGTAACAAATGCGGCAAGGACTCCCAGAAATATCATTCATAGCCGGGTTTCGGCCTGTTTGCGCGTCAACCACGGCCCACCGTTACAGCACCGTCACAGGTACAGCATCTTTTGCCGCTCATCTTCCGATGGCTCTATCTCCCTGGCCTCATAAAACGCAAAAATGGCATCGACAATATTGGCCGGCTCGTCAATCAACTGGATCAGGTTCATGTCCTTGGCGGCGATCATGCCCTTGCCCACCAGCTTTTTCTCAAACCAGTCGAGCAGGCCGCGCCAAAAGCTGCTGCCGACCAGTATCACCGGTATGTGGCGCGACTTGCCGGTCTGGATCAAGGTCAGCACTTCGGTCATTTCGTCCAGCGTCCCGAAACCGCCGGGAAATACCACATAGGCGTCGGCATATTTGACGAACGCCACCTTGCGGGCGAAAAAATGCCGGAAACTGAGCGAGATATTCTGCCAGGCGTTATTCGACTGCTCGCGCGGCAATTCTATGTTCAAGCCTATGGAGGGGGATTTTCCGGCAAACGCGCCCTTGTTGGCCGCCTCCATGATGCCGGGACCGCCGCCCGAAATCACCGCAAAACCGGCGTCGGACAAGCGTTGCGCGGTATCCACGCAGGTCTCGTAAAAAGGATCCTGCGGCGTGGTCCGGGCCGAGCCGAAAATCGACACAGCAGGCCGGGCATCGGACAAGCGCTCGGTAGACTCGATAAACTCTGCCATAATCGTGAACATATGCCATGATTCGCGCGCTTTCAGTACGGTAGCCCGCTCGCGATCTACAATCTGGCGCAACCTCGTTACATTTTTCCTGTCTTCATTCATATGCAAAAAACCCTGTTATTAGTCGATGGCTCCAGTTACCTCTATCGCGCATTCCACGCCTTGCCGGATTTGCGCAACCCGCAAGGCGAACCGACAGGTGCGATCTACGGCATGATTAACATGTTACGCCGTTTGCGCTCGGATTACCCGGCGGCATACATCGCGTGTATCTTCGACGCCAAAGGCAAGACCTTCCGCGACGACCTGTATCCGGAATACAAGGCGCAGCGGGCATCGATGCCGGAGGATCTGGCCAAACAGGTGGAACCAATACACGCGGCAGTGCGCCATATGGGCTGGCCTATCCTGATGGTGGAAGGCGTAGAAGCCGACGACGTGATAGGCACGCTGGCGGTAGACGCGGCCAGACAAGGCTTGAACACCATCGTCTCCACCGGCGACAAGGATCTGGCGCAACTGGTCAACGACAAGGTCACGCTGATCAATACGATGAGCAATGAAAAACTGGACGAACCCGGCGTGCTGGCCAAGTTCGGCGTGCCGCCCAACCGCATCATCGATTACCTGACGCTGATCGGCGATACGGTGGACAACGTGCCCGGCGTTTCCAAGGTGGGGCCGAAAACCGCCGTCAAATGGCTGACGCAATACGACTCGCTGGACGGCGTCATCGCCAATGCCGACAAGATTACCGGCGCGGTCGGCGAAAACCTGCGCCAGGCGCTGGACTGGTTGCCGCAAGGCCGGGTCCTGATCACGGTAAAGACCGACTGCGATCTGTCTGCGCACATGAAATCCATCACCGAATCCCTGGTCTCCCACCCGGAAGACAAACAGGGCATGATCGATTTTTATTCCCGCTACGGCTTCAAAACCTGGCTCAGGGAATTGAGCGGCAACCCTACCGCCAATGCAACGCCGCTGAACGCCCCTGCCGCTGCATCGCCGGCCCAGGGCGGCCTGTTCGGCGACGAGACGAGCAGCAGCGCAGCCAACAGCGCGCCGCAAATACCCGCGGCCCCGGCGGAGACCCGCTATGAAGCGATCCTGACCGAAGCCGCACTGGATGCGTGGATACAAAAAATCTCCAGCGCGGCGCTGACCTCGGTCGATACCGAAACCACGTCGCTGGAACCGATGACCGCGCAGATGGTGGGCATCTCGCTATGCTGCGAACCCGGCATTGCCGCATACATCCCGGTCGCGCATCGCTACCAGGATGCGCCGCCGCAATTGCCGCGCGAACTGGTATTGGCCAGGCTGAAACCCTGGCTGGAAGACCCGAGCAAACCCAAGGTCGGCCAGAACCTGAAATACGACAGCCATATCTTCCAGAACCACGGCGTGCGCCTGCAGGGCATCGTGCACGATACCCTGCTGGAATCCTATGTGTTCGAATCGCACAAGTCGCACGACATGGACAGCCTGGCGCTGCGCCACCTGGCGCACAAGACCATCAGCTTTGCCGAGGTGTGCGGCAAGGGCGCGTCGCAGATCGGCTTCGACCAGGTCGACATCGAGCGGGCCACCGCCTACGCCGCCGAAGATGCCGATATCACGCTGCAACTGCACTATGCGATGTGGCCGCAGATAGACGGCGATGAAAAACTGATGCGCATCTACCGGCAGATAGAATTGCCTACCTCGGTCGTGCTGCAAAAGATAGAGCGCAACGGCGTACTGATCGACAAGGACCAGTTGGCAAGGCAATCGCATGAGATAGGCATACGCCTGCTGGAGCTGGAGCAACAAGCCTATGAGCTGGCCGGCCAGCCGTTCAACCTGAATTCGCCGAAACAGCTGGGCGAGATTTTCTTTGAAAAACTGCAATTGCCGGTCGTCAAAAAAACCCCGTCCGGCGCGCCGTCCACCGATGAGGAAGTGCTGCAAAAGCTGGCGGAAGACTATCCGCTGCCCAAGATCCTGCTGGAATACCGCGGGCTGGCCAAGCTGAAGTCGACCTACACCGACAAGCTGCCGAAGATGGTGAACGCCGACACCGGCCGCGTGCACACCAACTATGCGCAAGCGGTGGCCGTCACCGGCCGCCTGGCCTCCAACGATCCTAACCTGCAAAACATCCCGGTGCGCTCCACCGAAGGCCGCCGCATTCGCGAAGCCTTCGTGGCCGGCCCCGGCAACGTGATCATTTCCGCCGACTATTCGCAGATCGAACTGCGCATCATGGCGCACATCTCCGGCGACGCCAGCCTGCTGCGCGCGTTTGAACAAGGCGAGGATATCCACCGCGCCACCGCGGCGGAAATCTTCGGCATCGCCACCGCCGAGGTCAGCAGCGAACAGAGGCGCTACGCCAAGGTGATCAACTTCGGCCTGATCTACGGCATGAGCGCGTTCGGCCTGGCCGGCAACCTGGGCATAGACCGCGCCGCCGCGCAAAGCTATATCGACAAATATTTCATGCGCTATCCCGGCGTGGCGCAATACATGGCCGACACCCGCACCCAGGCCAAGGCGCAAGGCTATGTGGAAACCGTGTTCGGCCGCCGCCTGTGGCTGGCGGAAATCAACTCCCCCAACGGCCCACGCCGCCAGGGCGCCGAACGCGCGGCGATCAACGCGCCTATGCAGGGAACCGCCGCCGACCTGATCAAGCTGGCGATGATCGCGGTGCAAGGCTGGCTGGAAAGCACGCAGATGCAAACCCGGATGATCATGCAGGTGCACGATGAACTGGTGCTGGAGGTGCCGCAGGCCGAGCTGGAACTGGTCAAGCAGAAGTTGCCGGAGCTGATGGCGAATGTGGCGGAACTGAAGGTGCCTTTGCTGGCCGAGGTGGGGATAGGGAAGAATTGGGAAGAGGCGCACTAAGTAGCCAAACATGCAGCGCATGGAGCGGCGCCCATTTGTGCATGCGATATCCCCTGGACCAGACGATATCCGCATTTGATCCCCCTGACAAAACTATGAAGAAGAAAATACGATGACTATCTTTGCCGCCTCGGTGTTCGATGCAACTGTGATATTCGAAGGAAAAGAGCTATTCAAGGGAAAAGGCTCCGCAGGGCTTTGGAGCGAAAAGCTCGCGGCCGAACTCGGTATTGACGTGAGCGTGCAAAAAATTGGCACAGGATGGGCATTGTGCGGCGTCCTGGACGGCGAAGATTGCATCTGGGGTATTCACGGTCAACGACTCAAGCGTATCAACTAGAACTCATTTCATCGATACCAGTGAGATGCTATTGATGAAATGAGTTTGAAAATCGCAGTCCCGCAGATTATTTGTAATTTGCTCGCGTCTGTTGATTTTCCGCTATGCTATTGCAGTATTTTCAACGCGATGCGGCGCCAGGATCCATACGCCATTCGCACAGCTAAACCACGACGAGGAGACCGGCATGCAACGGCAAGATTTCGATAGTTTGGTGGGTACATCCAGTTTGAATGACGGCGTGGACCGCCGCAGCTTTATCAAGGTCGCCATGGGCACCGGCTTTGCCGCGGCGGCAATGCCGATCTGCGCGCAGACCGTGATCAAGACCGATACCGCCGGCCTGACCGCCGGCGAAGTGAATATCAATATCGGCGGCCAGAACGTGCCGGTGTACCGTGCCCAGCCGGAAGGCAAGACCAATTTGCCGGTGGTGCTGGTGATCTCCGAGATTTTTGGCGTGCATGAGCATATCGCCGACATGGCGCGGCGCTTTGCCAAGCAGGGCTACCTGGCGCTGGCGCCGGAACTGTTCATCCGCCAGGGCGATGCCGGCAAGTACGGCACGGTGGCAGAACTGATCAAGGAAGTCATCTCCAAGGTACCCGATGCACAGGTGATGGGCGACCTGGATGCAGTGGTCGCCTGGGCCAAAGCGAACGGCGGCAATACCGACAAGCTGGCGATCACCGGCTTTTGCTGGGGCGGCCGGATAACCTGGATGTATGCGGCGCACAATCCGCAAGTGAAGACCGGCGCCGCCTGGTATGGCCGCCTGGTGGGCGAGCCCAACAGCCTGTCGCCGACCAATCCCATCGATATTGCGCCTACGCTGAAGGCGCCGATCCTGGGCCTGTACGGCGCCAAGGACACCGGCATCCCGGTATCCACCGTGGAGCAGATGAAAGCCGCGCTGGCCAAGGCCGGCAATAAATCGGAATTCGTGGTCTACCCGAACTCCGGCCATGCGTTTAACGCCGACTACCGCCCCAGCTATGTGGAGGCGGACGCCAAGGATGGCTGGAAGCGGGTGCTGGCCTGGTTCAAGGCGCACGGCGTCGCCTGATTCAGAGACAAGGCTTTTTGTCCACGAAAGACACGAAAAGCACGAAAAAAATGCGAAATTCCTTAAATGCGGACGACTAATCGGCGTTATTTTTGATGTTTTTCGCGCTTTTCGTGTCTTTCGTGGACAAGGCCTTAGCTTTTCGCCACCCCACCGGATTTGCTCAAATCGCCGCTCTGTGTTCTAATTTGCAACCGTGTTGCAATTATTGTTCAGATTTAGAGGCTTAAAATTCATTCCACGCTGCTTTCCATCCTGTTTGCCACTACTATCGCCGGCGTGCTGAGCATCACTGCTGCGGCGATTTTTTCTTTCTCGCTGTTGTCCAAAGTCGTGGAACGCATGGTCAGCCTGTCGGTCGGCATCATGCTGTCCACCTCGCTGCTGCATGCGCTGCCCGAGGCATTTGAATCCGGGGCCGACCCGCACACCTTGTTTGCCTGCCTGATGGGCGGCTTGCTGGCTTTCTTCCTGCTGGAAAAATTCGCGATCCTGCGCCACTCGCATCACCACGAAGGCGACGGCCATCATCATGAGCACGGCCACGATGCGCATGAAGCGGGCAAGGCCGGCTGGATGATCCTGGTCGGCGACGGCCTGCATAATTTTACCGATGGCATCCTGATCGCAGCGGCCTTCCTGGCCGACCCCAAGCTGGGCCTGGTCACCGGCCTGGCGATCATCGCGCACGAGATACCGCAAGAGATAGGCGATTTTATCGTGCTGCTGAACGCGGGATTCTCGCGCACGCGCGCCTATGTGTATAACCTGATATGCAGCCTGATGGCCGTCATCGGCGGCCTGCTCGGCTACTTCACCCTGGGCAATGCCAGCAACCTGATCCCCTATGTGCTGGTGTTGGCCTCTTCCGGCTTTATCTATATTGCGGTCAGCGACTTGATGCCGCAGATGCAGCGCCGGGCGACCATGCGTGAAACCATACCGCAAGTGATCCTGATTGCGATCGGCGTCACGTTGGTCGTGTTCGTAACCCGGCACAGCCATTAAAGGGAAAGTACAGACCATGCAGAATAAAATCGCCGGCTACGGCTGGGTTCCCGACCTCCCCGACCACAGGGATCACGGCTTCATCCCGCATCCCGGCCTGGATGTCCTGCCGCCCAGGGTAGATCTGCGGCCATCCTGCCCGCCGGTGCTGAACCAGGGTCAGAAGATAGGCAGCTGTACCTCGAATGCGGTCTGCAATGCGCACCGGTTCAATCAGATGAAACAGGGCGGCAAGCATTTTCTGCCGTCGCGCTTGTTCCTCCATTACAATGCGCGCGCCATGATAGGCACGCAAAGATTGAACCACGGCGCCCAGATCCGCGATGCCATCAAGAGCATCGCCAAACAGGGTGTCTGCCGCGAAAACGCGTGGCCGTATATCGCCAAAAAATATGCCGTTAAACCACCCAGGGCCGCATATGCAGAGGCCTTGCAGCACCAGGCAGTGTCTTACCAGCGAATGAAGCAGGACATGCAGCATTTGAAGGCCTGCCTCGCCGGCGGCCATCCGTTTGTATTCGGCCTGACCGTGTACGACAGTTTTGAATCCGATTCGGTCGCGGCCAGCGGCACATTAAAAATGCCGGGCAAGAAGGAGGGCCTGGTAGGCGGCCATGCGGTGCTGGCAGTGGGCTATGACGATAAAAGCGAGCGTTTTATCGTGATGAATTCCTGGGGCGACCAGTGGGGCAAAAAAGGCTATTTCACGGTGCCCTACGCATATTTGCTGGAATCCAATCTGGCGGCGGACTTCTGGACGATACGGACCGTCGAGATATAAGCCGCAAAAGGCGGCCGGCGGTTGCCGCCCTGTGCCGATCAGCCTTCGCTGCCGGTTGCCACCGGGCGTGCCGGTTCGGCACACCATTCGCTCCACGACCCCGGATACAGGGCGGCGCCGGGCAAACCCGCCACCTCCAGCGCCAGCAGGTTATGGCAGGCAGTCACTCCCGACCCGCATTGCATGATGGCCCTGCCTGAATCAGGCAGGATGGCGGACCATTCCGCCCGCAATTGTTCGGCCGGCTTGAAACGCCCGTCGGCCTGCAGGTTATCCTTGAAGAAACGATTCCTGGCTCCCGGGATATGCCCGCCGACCGGATCGATGGTCTCATTTTCGCCGCGAAAACGATCCGGCGCGCGCGCGTCGATCAGTGTGCGCGAGGCCGTCGCCAGGTTCGCCAGGACATCGGCGACATTGACTTGCGGCCCCAGGCTGCTCTTGGCGCTGATGCCGCCGCGCAGCGTTACATTGGGCACCTTGTCGGTCAGCGGCAATTGCTCGGCAGTCCAGGCCGCGACGCCGCCGTCCAGCACGGCCACCGCCTTGTGCCCGACCCAGCGCAACATCCACCACAAGCGCGCAGCATACATGCCGCCGTGCGCGTCATAGGCGACAACCTGGGAAGAATCGTCTATGCCCCAGGAACGCAAGGTATGCATAAACTCCTGTTTGTCCGGCAACGGATGGCGGCCATGGAAAGCGCCATTGGCGGCCGCCTTGGCCCCTGACAGTTTATTGTCCAGGTGGGCAAACCTGGCATTCGGCAAATGCCCGGCATCATAGGCTCTCTGGCCAGCTGCGGTATCGGCCAGATCATGCCTGCAATCCAACACTACCCATTGCAGCTTGTCGATATTCCTGGCCAGGTCTGTTGCTGAAATCAGTGTTGTATACATCTGCTCTCCTCGCACTCTTATTCTGAGCCGATAGGGTCGGAAGCGACGACCGGCTTATTATTCTTGGCATTATAGAAAGTTGCTGTCAATCCACTGGCCAGTATGACCGCAATTCCCAGCCAGCTTTGCCACTTGAGGACATCATGCCATAACAATACGTCCCAGGCACTGGAAAATACAATGCCTACATATTGCAAGTTGGCGGTCACCAGGGTATTGCCCAGGCGATAGGCGCGCGTCATCGCGATCTGCGCCGAGGCGGCGGTAAAACCTATGACCAGCAACAACAAAAAACTCTTGATGCCGTGATGATGCCAGTCTGACATGTTTTGCGCAGCGCTCACGCCGCCTGTCAGCACGGCGCCCAGCATGCCGGCCATGAAACAGGTAGCGGAGAAATAGAACACTACCCGGTATTCAGGCTCGCCCATCAAGCCCATCTGGCGTACCTGCAGATACGCCAGCGCCGCCAGCATGCCCGATGCCAACCCGATGATGCCGCCCAGCATCTGGTCGGCCTGCATGCTGGGACGCAGCAGCAATACCACGCCGGCAAATCCTAGCGCAACGGCCGCGATCAGGCCCATGTCCGCCCGTTTCTTGCCTTGCCACCATGCGGTGGCAAACAGGATCACTGCGATCCAGATCGGCGACATATAGTTCAGCGTGACGGCCGTCGCCAGCGGCAGCTTGGTGATGGCAAAAAACCACATCCAGAGCGAGACCACGCCGATCATGCCGCGCCATAAGTGGTGCGAAGGCATGCTGGTGCGCAAGGTCCCGCCCTGCAGCTTGACCAGCGCCAGGATCATCGCCATGCCGATCAAGCCGCGGAAGGCGACGATCTCGGCGGTGGAATAATAATCGGACGCCAGTTTGACGCAGACGCCCATGATGGAGAACAGAAAACTTGCTACGAGCATCCACAGCGATTGCATAATTTAGCGTCTTGTCCCGTAAAAAATAAGGGGAAGCCTTGGCCTCCCCGGTAATCAACTAAAAAGAGATATTACTTCGATACCACTCGTGGAAGTGCTGCATGCCGTCTTCCATCGGCGACTGGTAGGGACCGACTTCGTTGACGCCGCGCTGCAGCAGGATACGGCGGCCGGCATCCATCCTTTGCCCGATCTCGTCGTCCTCGATACAGGTTTCCAGGTAGGCAGCGCGCTCGGCCTCGATGAAGTCGCGCTCGAACAGCACGATCTCTTCCGGATAGTAGAATTCCACTACGTTGCGGGTCTTGCCTGTTTCTTGCGGCCACAAGGTGGAAACCACCAGTACATGCGGATACCATTCCACCATGATGTTCGGATACAGCGTCAGCCAGATCGCGCCGTACGGAGGCGCTTCGCCGTTGCGGAACTTCAGCACCTGCTCCTGCCATGCCTTGTACTTGGCGGAGCCCGACTTCAGCAGGCCGCTGTTCACGCCTACCGTCTGCACGCTGTAATCGGCACCGAACTCCCAGCTCAGGTCCTCGCACGTGACAAAACTGCCCAGGCCGGGATGGAAGGGCTCGACATGGTAGTCTTCCAGATAGACTTCGATGAAAGTCTTCCAGTTGTAGTCGCAGTCGTGCACTTCGACGTGGTCCAGCATATAGCCGGTAAAATCCAGGTCCTTGGTGACGCTGAGCTGCGCCATTTTTTCCATCACGTTGTAGCCGTTCTGCTCGAACAGCAGGCCATTCCAGTTTTGCAGCGGCGTTTTGGACAGGTTCAGGCAAGGCGTGTCGGCAAAATGCGGCGCGCCTATCAGCTCGCCCTTCAGGTCATAGGTCCAGCGATGCAAGGGGCAGACAATATGATTGGCATTGCCGCGGCCGTTGAACATCAGCGCCTGCCGGTGACGGCAGACATTTGAAATCAGCTCTATACCCTCAGCATTCCGGACCAGCATGCGGCCCTCGTTTTCGGCCGCAAGCGTGGCGAAATCGCCGACATTGGGCACCATCAGCTCATGGCCGACATAACGCGGACCTGACTGGAATAGCTGTTTGATCTCCCGCTGCAACAAGGCTTGATCAAAATAGACATTTACTGGAAGTTGCGCGTTTGAGCGCGCGAGTTTGGAAAAAGAAGCCAGATCGGACATCCCCACCCCCAAATTAATTTGCACCAACCTAAAGGAGAAAGAATCCGCAAAAACCTGTTTTCAAACGAAAATTCAAACGAAAAACGAAATGAAGAGGAAATTTTGGACAGAACGGGCGATTATACCCGAATTGGGGAAAGTGGGCTAGATGGCAAGTTTAAAAGCCAGATGGGGCTGCAAAGCGGCCACATACCTCGAGTTCGCCGCAATACAGGAAAATCCCCCAACCGCGTCGCTTGCGTCAAAACCGGCTATCAGGCGCCGGCAGTTTCTACGCTGGCGGTTTCGGCAACGGCTTCCTGCTCCGGCTCTTGCAGCGCATCCATCAATGCCCTGTCCACCAGCTTGTCGAGTATCAGGATTTGCGCGCGCTTTTCACGGAAGGTCTGCTCCAGCTCCTCGACTGAAACGGAGAAGGATTTTTCTTTCTGGCTGGTCGTGAAGATATATAAACTGCGCATGGGGCTGACCCAGGCCAGCTTGACCTTGCCGCTGTCGCCGTTTTTCCTGGTAAATTGCAGCCAGATGCCGCGCTCCAGGCCGGCGACGATCTCGGTGAATTCATCGACTTCGGGCTCGGCCTGTTGCTCCTGCTCGGCCTTGGCGCGTTTTTCCAGCCGGCGTTCGGCCGCTTTCTGAGCGACTTCAACGGCGATTTCCAGCTGCCGCTCCGGCGAAATATCCAGCGGCGCGCGCACGATGGAGGCATGGCAGTCGGCCAATTCCGCAAAGAACTGCAGGCGGTCGGCGTCGTTCCACTTGATCACGTTCAGCCATTTGTTCAGCGTCACGAGTATCGCCGGCAAACGGTTGATCAACTCCTGCCGTTGCTGCAAGGTGATCTTCGGCTTCACGCTCCAGATCAGGTCGTCCATGGTCTTGATGGCGTCTTCCACCGCCTGCGGCTTTTCTTCCTTGACGGTATAGGCCAAGGTCAGCACCTTGACCCAGCGATCTTCCAGAAAGGTTTCGACGAAGGCGACCACTTCGCCGCTGCCGACGCGCATCGCCACTTCACTGTTGGCGGCGAGGTTGGCCTGCTTGACCTTTTCCTTGCGCAACGCGCGAACAATAGGCTCCTGCAGCGTAGCGGCGGCGGCGGCCTCTTCTTTGGCAACGAAGTTCTCAATGTCGGAGGCAACTTCGTCGAACAATTCCAGCTTTTGATCAAACTCCTGCTGCACGCGATTCACATTGCGCTGCAGAGTTTGATACAGCGGATCTTCCTGGCCTTTTTTCTGGTCCCAAGCGACGCTGTGCTTAGTCAGCAGCTCGATCAGGCGGCGGGCAGGATGGGCTTCCTTGAAGAAAAATTCCTTGTCGATCAGCGCTGCCTTCAATACCGGAATCTGCAGGACGCCGATCAATTCCTTGATCTCGTTGGGAATCGCCTGGTTGCGGAACACCGTATCGAAAATCTTGGACAGCAAATCCAGCGTGTTCCTCTCCACGCCCGAAGTCGCCAGTTCCGGCATTTGCTCTTTGAGTTGCGACAAGCGCATGACACCCTGCGCACCGGCGACCAGTTGGCGTATCGCCATCCCTTTTTGCAGATCGGCCAGGTAATTGAAGAGCTGGGTCTCTACCGCGCTCGGCTGGCCAAAGCCGCCGCCGCTTGCCGGCGCAAAACCGGAACCGCCCTGCCCGCTGCCTTCCTGTACCGCGCGGGCCAGGTCGTTTTGCAGGCTATCGAATAGATTATTTCCCGTGTCGGACGCATTCGGCGGCGCGGCAGGGGCAACGACGGCGTCAGCCTGATTTTGCGACGCCGAAAAATAATTCTTCAGCCTTTGTTCCAGCTCGGCTTTTGCCGGCTCCGGCTTCTTCGCGGCATGCCCGGCGCTGTCCATTTTTTTGACGCGATAAGATTCTTGCAAGTCGGGCAAGATGCCGCGCTCAATCAACGCCTGGTTCAACGCCTGCAATATCGGCGCCAGATCGAACAAGATGTCGGTACGCAGCAAGGGCAATACCAGATGGTGCGCCTCCCGGTCGGGATTGAACTCGCACCACGCCGCATGGATCACCTTCAGGTACACTTCCGGCCGGAACGGGTTTTGCTGCACGCCGACGCTGTCATACTCCATCAGCGCGGCCAGGCGCATATTCAGCGCAGCCAGTTGTTCTGCACTCGCCAATTCGAGCGAGCGGCTGACACGGCCAATCGCCAGCTTCTTGTCCATTTCCTCGTAAGACACCAGCGACAATGCGACATCCTGCGGTATCACTTCGGCTTTCACCCCCTGCTGCAATACCTGGATTTCCTTGCGAAAAGCGGCCTCTATACCGCTGGAGGCAAGATAATAAAATGCATAACCATTATTTTTTAATAACTGCGCCGCATTGAAACTGAGGTTGGCCTGCTTGGGGTCGGCCTGTTGCTCCGATGCGGCAAACAAGGCATTTGCCAGGCGGGCGGAAAACGCATCTATTTGTGCCACCGACAGGTGCGCAGCCTGCACAGCCAGGCCACGCAAAATCTCGCCGCGCGCAGACAGTGCGGACGATTTTTGTGCTACCTGGTTCTCGGGCAGTGATGACATGGTGCTATCAGTTTAGCGTAGATTTAACTTAGGTTAAATTAAGATCGCCTGCGGCTTTGTCTGTCAGGAGTAGGTCATATAAAAACCGACTTCCGGCGATCCCGCCGCGAAACATTACATTTCGTTAATATTCAGTTACTTAGCTAAAGACGCAGGATCAGCAAGTACAGCCAATATATACGAATAATTTCCACATGGAAATGTTTGAAACGCAATTTAAGCCTCTTTTTTGCATTATTTTTTGGCAGTCGCCGGTACGATCGTGCTAAAGCTTTCAGCAAATTTTCTCAAATGCCAGTGTGTTGAGGTGGATTGCTCTAAAATACAGGGTTAGACTTCATTTTTAGCACACCGTTAGGGCCTATGCCGAAAAAAACACCAAGCACCAGCCAGCCAGAGTCGTTTGAAGCCGCCATGTCGGAACTGGCAGACCTGGTCTCCCAGATGGAGGCCGGGGAATTGCCGCTGGAAGCGTCTGTCACTGCCTACAAACGCGGCTCTGAATTGATCAAATATTGCGCCGGGCAACTGGACAAGGTCGAAAGCCAGGTAAAAATCCTGGAGGCCGACATGCTGAAACCATTTTCTGCCGATATCGAGAAGGACGGCAACCGCGCTTCCAGTGAGGATGGCGAGGGGGAGGCATGAGCGACAGCTTTCGCGACTGGATGAGGGCAACGCAGGCGGATTTTGAACTCTCGCTGGCCAGCTTCCTGCCTGCCGCCGACGTAGTCCCGGAACGCTTGCACCAGGCCATGCGCTATGCGGCGCTGGACGGCGGCAAACGGGTGCGCCCGCTGTTGGTGTATGCGGCCGGCCGCTTGTTCGACGCGTCGGTGGAATTATTGGCCAGGGCGGCGACCGCGCTGGAATTGATACACGCGTATTCGCTGGTGCACGACGACATGCCCTGCATGGACGACGACGCGCTGAGGCGCGGCAAGCCCACGGTGCACGTGCAGTATGACGAGGCCACCGCCCTGCTGGTCGGCGACGCGCTGCAGGCCCAGGCATTCCTGGTCCTGTCCGAAGGCAGCGGCGACAATGGCAGCGCGGAACATGCGCTCCGTCAACTGGCGATGGTCAGGCTGCTGGCGCAGGCGGCGGGTTCGGTCGGCATGTGCGGCGGCCAGGCCATCGATCTGGCCAGCGTAGGCTTGTCATTGACCCGCGCGCAACTGGAGCAGATGCACCGCTTGAAAACCGGCGCCCTGCTGCGCGCCTCCGTGCTGATGGGAGCGATGGGCGGCAAGACGCTGTCCGCCGCAGAAACAGGCGCACTGGATGCCTATGCAGCGGCCATCGGCCTGGCGTTCCAGGTGGTGGACGACGTACTGGATGCGACCGCCGATTCGGCGACTCTGGGCAAGACGGCGGGCAAGGACGCGGCCGACAACAAACCCACCTATGTGTCTATACTGGGGCTGGAAGCATCCAGGCAACTGGCAGAAAAATTATGCAGCGACGCCCATGCGGCATTGCTGCCGTTTGGCGAAAAAGCTCAACAACTACACGATCTTGCCGATCTGATCGTGCAGCGGAAAGCGTAATATGAAATTACTCAATACCATCGACTCCCCCTCCGACCTGCGCAAACTGCCGCGCTCCCAGCTCAGCCCGCTGGCCGACGAGTTGCGCCAGTTTGTGATCGACTCCGTGTCCAAGACCGGCGGGCATCTGTCGTCCAATCTCGGCACGGTGGAATTGACGATCGCGCTGCACTACGTGTTCAACACGCCGGAAGACCGGATAGTCTGGGATGTGGGACATCAAACCTACCCGCACAAGATATTGACCGGACGTCGCGACCAGATGCACACGCTGCGCCAGTTGAACGGCATCTCCGGCTTTCCGCGTCGCGTGGAGAGCGAATACGACACCTTTGGCACGGCACACTCGTCGACTTCGATTTCCGCAGCACTGGGCATGGCGCTGGCAGCAAAGACCAAGGGTGAAGACCGGCATGCCATCGCCGTCATCGGCGACGGCTCGATGACCGCCGGCATGGCCTTTGAAGCAATGAACAATGCCGGCATCCATGAAGACATCAACCTGCTGGTGATCCTGAACGACAACGACATGTCGATCTCGCCGCCGGTCGGAGCACTGAACCGCCATCTGGCCAAGCTGATGTCGGGCAAGTTCTATGCCGCCGCGCGCAATGTCGGCAAATCGGTATTGCCGCCCCCCATGCTGGAATTGGCGAAACGCCTGGAAGAGCACGCGAAGGGCATGGTGGTTCCAGCCACCATGTTTGAAGAATTCGGCTTCAACTATATCGGCCCTATCGACGGCCATGACCTGGATTCGCTGATCCCCACGCTGCAAAACCTGAAAAACCTGAAGGGCCCGCAATTCCTGCACGTGGTCACCAAGAAGGGGCAGGGCTACAAGCTGGCCGAAGCCGACCCGGTGTTGTACCACGGCCCCGGCAAGTTCAATCCGGCCGAGGGCATCAAGCCGGCGGCTACTCCTGCCAAGCTGAATTACATGCACGTGTTCGGCAACTGGCTATGCGACATGGCGGCCGCGGACCGGCGCCTGATCGGCATCACGCCGGCGATGCGGGAAGGTTCCGGCATGGTGGAGTTTGACCAGAAATTCCCCGACCGCTACTTCGACGTCGGCATCGCCGAGCAGCACTCGGTGACTTTCGCGGCCGGCCTGGCCTGCGAAGGACTGAAACCGGTGGTCGCGATCTATTCCACCTTCCTGCAGCGCGCTTACGACCAGCTGATCCACGACGTTGCCTTGCAAAACCTGGACGTCACCTTTGCGCTGGACCGGGCCGGACTGGTAGGCGCCGACGGCGCCACGCACGCCGGCAACTACGACCTGGCCTACCTGCGCTGCATACCGAATATGGTGGTGATGGCGCCCGCCGATGAAAACGAATGCCGCCAGATGCTGACCACCGGCTACCACTACCCCGGTCCGGCCGCGGTGCGCTACCCGCGCGGCGCCGGCATAGGCGCGGAAATCAAGCAGGAGCTGACCGCACTGCCGATAGGCAAGGGCGAAATCAGGCGCAGCGGCAAGGGTATCGCCATCCTGGCTTTCGGCTCCATGGTGCACCCGGCGTTGCAGGCGGCCGACAAGCTGGATGCCACCGTTGCCAATATGCGCTTCGTCAAACCGCTGGACGTGGAACTGGTCAAGAGCCTGGCGGCATCGCACGATGCGCTGGTCACGGTAGAAGAAGGCACGACGATGGGCGGCGCCGGTTCCGCCGTGGCGGAAGCGCTGGCCGCGGCCGGCATCTGCAAACCCTTGCTGATCCTGGGTCTGCCTGACCAGTTTATCGATCACGGCGATCCTGCGCTGCTGCTGGCGCAATGCGGTCTGGATGCCGCCGGCATAGAGGCGTCGATCAAAAAACGGTTCGTCACTGAAAAGCCCAAGCTGGCAGTGAATAGCTAAGCAAAGATAAAATAAAGAAGCGAAGCCTACCGGCTTCGCTTTTTTTTATATGAATCATGTACCCCATGGTGAATCTAAAACAATCTTGATGATCAATTAGGAAAATAATTTATGAGACAAACCATTTTTTCCGGTTCCACTTTGGCGACGCTTGCCGCTTTGGGCTTGCTGACTTGCGCTGCCGGCGCTCTGGCCGCCGACCGCGGCGCCCCTGCCACCCGTGTCGCGGAAGTCATCGACACCTATGGCGATGTCACGGTCAAGGACCCGTACCGCTGGCTGGAAAAGCAAAGCGACCCGAAAGTGCATCAATGGAGCGTCGCGCAAGACCAGCGCACCCGCAAATATTTTGACAGCCTGCCATTCCGCAAACCCTTGTTCGATAGCCTGATGTCCCAGATCTCGGCCACTTCGAGTTCATACTACGATCTGCACACCGCTGGCGACAAGGTATTTTCCATGTATAACCAGCCGCCTAAGCAGCAGCCTATGATCGCGGTGCTGGGCAATGCCGCCGATCCTGCGCAAGCGAAAATCGTGCTCGATCCAAATGTGATCAATCCTAAAGGCACGACAGCAATAGACTGGTTCGTGCCGTCGCATGACGGCGCCAAAGTCGCGGTATCGATGTCCGACAACGGCAGCGAAGACGGCTCGGTGCATATCATCGATGTCGCAACAGGCAAGCGGATAGACAAAGTCATTCCGCTGGTGCAGTACCCGACCGGCGGCGGCAGCGTCGCCTGGAAGGCTGACGGCACGGGCTTCTGGTATACCCGCTATCCCGGCGCCGACCAGCCGGCAGACCGCCAGCACTTCTATGAGCAAATCTACTTCCACAAGATAGGCGACGATCCTGCACAGGACAGCTATGTGCTCGGCAAGGACTTCCCCAAGGTCGCTGAAATTGCGCTGGATAGCCATCAGAACCCGAATTACGTCGTCGCTTCGGTCGCCAACGGCGACGGCGGCGAATTTGCCCACTATGTGATCCACCAGGACGGCAGCATCAAGCAGGTGAGCCGCTTTGAAGACAAGATCGTCGCCGCAACGATAGGTGCGGACAATGCGATGTACCTGGTGTCCCGCAAAGACGCGCCACGCGGCAAATTGCTGAAGCTGAAACTGGATGATTTGGACTTGGCGCATGCCAAAGTCATCGTGCCGGAATCGGACGCCGTGATCCAACCAGGCGGTGAATTCGGCGGCTCGCCGGTCATCGTCACCAAAGACGCGCTGTATGTACGTGAAATCATCGGCGGACCGTCACGCGTTGCGATCTACGACCACGAAGGCAAAGCGCGTGGAAGCTTGCCGCTGCCGGACGTGGCGGCAGTGGATGAAGTGGAAGCCCTGAGCGACGGCACGTTGCTATATTCGGTGAAGACCTACCTGACACCGCCCTACTATTCCCGCTACGATGAAAAATCCGGCCAGTCCGCCGCCACCAAGCTGGCCCAGACCAGCCCGACTTCGTATGGCGACACCGAAGTCGTGAGGGAATTTGCAACATCGAAGGACGGCACTAAAATACCGTTGAATATCGTGCGCCGCAAAGGCACGAAACTGGACGGCAGCAATCCTGTCTTACTGAACGGCTATGGCGGCTATAGTGTGAACCAGACCCCGCGTTTCCTGACTCCGGCTACCCGGTTGTGGCTGGATGCCGGCGGCGTATTCGTGATTGCCAATCTACGCGGCGGCGGCGAGTTCGGCGAGGAATGGCATAGCCAGGGCGCGCTGACCAACAAGCAGAATGTGTTTGACGACTTTACCGCAGCGGCGCAATACCTGATCGCGCAGAAGTACACCACCAGCGAACACATGGCCGCCATAGGCGGCAGCAACGGCGGCTTGCTGATGGGCGCCGTGCTGACGCAGCATCCGGACCTGTTCAAGGCGGTGGTGTCGCAAGTCGGCATTTACGATATGCTGCGGGTTGAGCTCGATCCTAACGGCGCCTTCAATACGACGGAATTCGGCAGCGTGAAAAACCCCGATCAGTTGAAAGCCCTGTATGCCTACTCCCCGTATCATCACGTAAAGGACGGCACGCATTATCCGGCCCTCTTCATGGCGACCGGTGAAACGGACGGCAGGGTCAACCCCATGCACTCGCGCAAGATGATCGCGCGCCTGCAGGCCGCCACCAGCGGCAAACCGGTCTACCTGAGCATCAATTCGCATGCCGGGCACGGCATAGGCAGTTCGCTGTCGATCAAGGCCAACCAGACCGCCGACGTGTATGCGTTTTTGTTTGACCAGTTGGGAATAAAATTTCCGACAAAATAAACAGGGGTTGAGCCAAATAAAAAGGAAGCCAGGCGGCTTCCTTTTTTGTAGGGTGGGCACGGAGTGCCCACCCCACCAAATACGATCTTTCTTCGGCTTGCGTAGCCGCAAAACCTAGCGCTGCCTTTCCTTCTCCCACAGCACGTCGCTACCGCCGGCATAACGGTTCAGCACGCGCGACAGCACAAACATCAGGTCGGAGAGGCGGTTCATGTATTGGCGCGGATGGTCGTTGATGGTTTCCGCCTTGCCGACGCTGACTATCGCGCGCTCGGCGCGACGGCACACCGTGCGGCATACGTGCGCAATCGCCGCCGCGCGCGAACCGCCGGGCAGGATGAAATCCTTCAGCGGTTCCAGATCGGCATTGTAGTGCGCCAGCAAGGCATCCAGCCGCGCCACTTGCGCGTCGGTGATCAGCGTATAGCCGGGGATGCATAACTCGCCGCCCATATCGAATAGATCATGCTGGATGGAAACAAGTTCGCGCTTCATCTGTTCCGGCAAGTCTTCGCAGAGCAGCACGCCGATCTGGGAATTCAGTTCATCCACATCCCCCATCGCGTGCACGCGCAACGCATCCTTGTCCACGCGGCTGCCGTCGCCCAGGCCGGTCGTGCCCTTGTCGCCGGTACGCGTGGCAATTTTTGAAAGTCGATTTCCCATGACAAATAAAAATAGAATTGAAGATGGGCAGAGGATACGGCAAAACCCGCGAAAGTGCATCAGCTTGCGTCGGGGTGATCATCAGGGTGCATAATATGCATATGGAACAATAAACCCCGGAGCCTGCAATGAACCATCCCGCCGCGCTAGCTGCAATCAGGAAGCCCCTGCCGGAAGAACTGCTGCTGGCGTTGCAAAACCTGCTGGAAGACCGCTGCAGCACCAGCCTGGCAATGCGCGAACATCACGGCTGCGACGAATCCTCCTACGATCCGATGTTGCCGGATGCCGTCGTGTTTGCACAGACCACCGCAGAAGTTGCCAGCATCGTCCGGCTGTGCAACCACTATGAAGTGCCGGTGATCCCCTATGGTGCCGGCTCTTCGCTGGAAGGACACATCCTGGCGCTATGCGGCGGCGTCACGCTGGACCTGTCGCAAATGAATAATATGGTGGCCGTGCACGCCGAAGACCTGACCGCAACCGTGCAGGCCGGCGTCACCCGCAAGCAATTGAACCTGGAAATCAAGGATACCGGCCTGTTTTTCCCGATAGACCCGGGCGCCGACGCCTCGATAGGCGGCATGACAGCCACGCGGGCATCCGGCACCAATGCGGTACGCTACGGCACCATGCGGGAAAATGTACTGGCGTTGACGGTGGTCACGGCCGACGGCCGCGTCATCAAGACCGGCACCCGC
>DATHMC010000207.1:0-2309 GCA_035487495.1 Undibacterium sp. | reverse complement strand
AGGCCAGGGCAGGCGCATATCGTAAGCGCAATAATCGAAGCCGAGCTGCTTGGCAACTCCGGACAAGGCGTTAAACAGAACCGGCGCGGATTTCGCGCTCAGCATCGATTGCATTTGTTGTTCTTGCCAACTAAACATAGCTGCACTCCCGTAAAAAATGTGTGTTTTTCATGGAAGGAAATTCTTTTCTTTTGCTGCAAAACCGCTGTCAGATTGCTGTCAAAGAAGGGACGGCGCTTCTATCGATAGTGAACTGATAGCGAGGGTGTTGCAACATCACATCGGCTAGCATTTCGAATCACAAGGTGTATGCCTTTTTTTGGCTTCAGCTGCGGCGCGGGTCCCGGGTTTCCGCACTCGCAAAAAGGTTTCCGTTAAGAAATTTAACACACTTTTGCCGCCGCGCGCATCGAGTTAATATACAAAAACAATTATTTATATGCAATCAAATACAATGCTAGCCGGCGGCGTCCAGCATTAAATAAATCGCATCTTGAAGTTCTTGCCCTTGATATTGCCGCTGCTCAAGCGGCTGAACGCCTGCTTGGCAATCCGTTTATCCAGCGCCACATAGGTGACGAATTCAAATACGCTGATCTTGCCGACCTGTTCCTTGCTCAAGCCGACCTCGCCGGTCAGTGCGCCCAATAAATCGCCCGGCCGCAGCTTGTCTTTCTTGCCGCCCATGATGCATAGGGTCAGCATGGGCGCCGTCAATGGCTCGCCGTCGGCCGCTTTCAGCTCTGCCAGGTCGAACCAGCTGACCGGTCCTTGCTGGTAATCCTCGATCAGCTTGACCCATTTCTTTTCATTCGGCGCGCACAAGCTCAGCGCCAATCCTCGCTCCTGGCCACGGCCGGTGCGGCCGACGCGGTGGATATGGACTTCGGTATCCTTGGAAACATCGACATTGATGACCGCGCCCAGGGTCTGGATATCCAGCCCGCGTGCCGCAACGTCTGTTGCGACCAGCACCGAGCAGCTTTGGTTGGCGAAACGCACCAGGATCTCGTCGCGCTCGCGCTGTTCCAGCTCGCCGTACAGCGCCAGCGCACTGAAACCCTGGGCGCGCAATTCGTCGGCCAGTTCGCGGCAATGGATCTTGGTATTGCAAAAGGCGATGGTAGAGACCGGCTTATAGTGGTTCAGCAACTGCGCCACCGCTGCGTTGCGGCCTTCGTAAGAGACTTCGTAAAAGCGTTGCTCGATGCGACCGGTATCGTGCTGCGCTTCAACCTTGACTTCGACCGCGTCGCGCAGGAATTCGGCGCTGGCTTTGCGAATGTTGTCAGGATAAGTCGCGGAAAACAGCAAGGTCTGGCGGCGCGCCGGGCAAGCGCTGACGATGCCCGAGATTTCTTCGTAAAAGCCCATGTCGACCATGCGGTCGGCTTCATCCAGCACCAGCGTTTGCACCGTGCCGAGGTTGATGCTGCCACGCCCGATGTGATCGCGGATACGCCCCGGCGTGCCGACGATGATATGTGCGCCATGTTCCAGCGAGCCGATCTGCGGCCCCATCGGGGTGCCGCCGCACAAGGTCAGGATCTTGACGTTGTCGGCAAAGCGCGCCAGGCGCCGCAGCTCTTTGGCGACCTGGTCCGCCAGTTCACGCGTAGGGCACAGCACCAGCGCCTGGATCGCAAAATAGCTGGGATTGAGTTTGTGCAGGATGCCGATGCCGAAGGCAGCCGTCTTGCCGCTGCCGGTCTTGGCCTGAGCGATCAGATCGCGCCGCTCGAGGATTACCGGCAGGCTGTGCGCCTGGATCACGGTCATTTCATGATAGCCAAGGCTATCCAGGTTGCTGAGTAACGCCGGCGCCAGCGGGAGGGTGGAGAAGGAGGAAGTTTTCACGATGATGATGTCGCCAGCTTAAGGGGTCGGGGAAGGGGGGAGGGAAGTCTAACAGGTGGGCGGGCTTAGGGCTAGGACGGCGTGCTTGTTTACTCTGGGAAGCCGACGGCCAGCTTCGAAGGCTCGGTGCGCTGCTTCTGAGGTTCGATGTCCTGCTTCAGAAGCAAGATGTGTTTCCCTCGCTTAATCGTTGTTTCATTGCAACCAATAATGATGAATATCAGGATGAAAAGGTGATTCTTTGCAAAATTTGGCTGTATTAGTCGTGATTTGACCTGGCAAAATATGAACGAACCTGAGAGTCGCACTTTTACACAATCCGGCCGGTTAATTTTGGCTCCTTGAGTGCCTACCATACAGAGAGACAGAAGCCCATGCTCTTCCGCGCGCTCATTGCCTTCGTTGCTCTGCCAGGCGTGGTTGCAATCCTGGTTCCGGTGGTTTGGCTCTGG
>DATHMC010000206.1:0-3716 GCA_035487495.1 Undibacterium sp. | reverse complement strand
ATGCGGCAAGCCGTATTGGGGCCGCTGAAGATTGCCGGCGGCTACAATCCCGAGGAGCTGACGCAAGCCGACATCGCCAACCTGGCGGTGCTGTATCGCAAGCAAGGCAGCGACGAAGTCTGGAACACAGCCGGCCCCTGGGTCGTGCAGACCGACGATTACCGAGGCAAGCTGCCGGCCAGGCGCAAGGACCTGGAAAGCTATGTGCCAGGCAGTAATGCCACGCTGTTCAGCCCGCAAGGCGGCCTGCGCATCAGCACCGGCGGCCTCGCGCGCCTGATGCTGATGTTGATGAACGGCGGTCAGCTGGATGGCGTAAGGGTTTTGAGCCCTGGAAGCGTGAACGCGATGCTGAGCGAGCAATGGCGCTATGACTCTTCACGCAAGAACGGCGATAACTACCAGGGCCTGTTCCAGGCTTGGGGATTGGGCGCGCAGCGGTTCAGCGATGTCAGCGCCGTCCATTTTGGCGACAGGGTGGTGGCGGGAGGCGGCTTTCGCGCCTATGGACATCTGGGGTTTGCCTATGGCTTGAATTCGGGGTTTATCTTTGATCCAGTTGGGCGCAATGGGATGATCTATATCATCGGCGGCGTCGGGGCTGATCCTGACAAACATCGGGGGGAATATTCCAGTTTGAATATTTGGGAGGAGCAGGTGTTGGATGGGTTGTATCGCGGGGCGATTTTGGTCCAGTGATTTCTAGGCTTTTTGGCGAGATGATTAGATTACGCTTCGTTGGTGCAGGCCGGGGGTGGCCCGGCAGCCACTTACTTTATTTTGCTTCGCCAAAATAAAGTAAGCAAACAAAAGGCGACCGCAAGCCTCGCCCCTTCGGGGTGCCCGCTTGTGCGGTACAAAAAATGGGAAATGGCCGAAACTCGCTACGCTCAGACAACGGCCATTTCTGATCCATTTTCTGTGCCGCACAATCGGCGAGGCTCCAAGCGGATGAAGGTCAAAGACAACAGCAACGTCAAAAACAACGGCAACCAGATTCTCCAATTTCAGAAGAATCTTATCTTTCAAAGTTGCGATCGATTGATGTTGATGTTGATGTTGATGTTGGTGTTGATGTTGTTTTTGACGTTAATCCGCTCGGGACGCAGCATTTTGTGCTTCACAGAAAATGGATCAGAAATGAACGTTGTCTGAGCGTAGCGAGTTTCGTTCATTTCCCATTTTTTGGGATGCGCAAAATGTGATGGCGTTTGCGCCATCACCCAACGGGCAAGTCTGCGGTCGCCTTTTTTTGGCTTACCTTTTTTTGGCGAAGCAAAAAAAGGTAAGTGGCTGCCGGGCCACTCCCGGCTTGTATCCACGAAGCGAAAACGATTTATTAAGCGAAAATCCCAGCAAAAACCAAGGTGCCAGCGGCACGCCTTATGCCGCAGCCGTCCTCGCAATGCACTCCGCAGCCGACTCCCGGATACACTGCACAAACGCCCGCGCCGAACGCGACAAAGGCGTCGCCTTGACCGTCAACAGGTACAAATTCACCGGCACCACCGGCACCAGTGGGCGGCACTGTACCTTGCTTTGGTCTGCGGTGGCGGCGGTGAAGGGGTCGATGACTGCGGCGCCTGCGCCGTTCTCCACCAGGGTTCTCGCCAGCAGATAGGTTTGCACTACCGTATGCGAGATGAAGCTCAGGCCCTGTTCTTCGCAAGCGTCCATCACACGGCTGACCAGGTGGTCGTCGATATCCACGGCAATCAAATTTTTCGGCAGGTCGGCGATTGACAGCGGCGTGTGATCCAGTTTGGAGGACCACGTTCCTAACGGCGCGATGGTCGTCATGCCGCCTTGCACCAGGGATTCCGAGGCGATGTTCGGGTGCAGCGGGTCATACAGCGATAACGCAAAATCGACGTCGCCCAGCAGCAGCGCATTGACGATGTCGCTGGTGTGGTGCGTCGCCAGGTTGCAGTGCACGTTGGTAAACTTGCTGCGCCATGCGGCCAGCGCCGACGGCACGACGGTGATCGACAGGGTCGGGGTGGAGGCGAGGCGCACGGCCTCGTCGGGATGGTTTTTCAGGTTGTTGGCCAGCCGGCGCACCGATTGCAGGTCGCGGTTCAACCGGTCGACTTCGGTAAACAGCTTGCGCGCCTCCGGGGTCGGGTGCAGCTTGCCCTTGATACGTTCAAACAGGGTCAGGCCCAATTGCATTTCGCAATGTTGCAGGACCTTGGTGGCAGCGGGTTGGGAGATACTCAGCAATTGGGCGGCACCGCTGATGGTGCCTGCCTGCATGATGGCGTGGAAGACTTCTATGTGACGCAATCGCATTCTGGCTTACCTATAATTCAAAGAGCTATCAGCTTAAGCTGTCAATTTTAACGCTTCGGACGCTTGAACGGTGCGGCGGCAGCGGTTTTTCTGCCTAAATTTTAATCAAGGAAAGAATTTCCTTACAAATCAAGCACCTGCCGGTTTGATGCGGAGGTTATCCACAATTTTGTTAACAATAAATGTGGGTAAATAAGCTGTGGATGCAAGCAGGAAGGGAGGCCGGCTCGTCATCTCTTGTCAGCCGGTGGCGCGCTGATGTGTTTACTGCGTTGATTAAAATTTGGGCGATGGCAAAAAACTGATGCATATCAATCGTTTAGCCTGGCCGGCACGGACTTATCCACAGTCTTGTTAACACTTTATGTGGGTAAGGGCCGTGCTTTGCGAATTCACTTGAGCAGAGCCAGGCGGACGTTGCCTTCGACCTGCTCCAGCAGCGCCTTCGCTTGCTCCACATCGATTTGCTTCTTGATTGCGACAATCGCCACCTTGACATGGTGCTCGCAGGCTGCCAGCGTGCTCTCTGCGGTTTGCTCGTCCGCCCCGGTGGCAAACATGGTCAGTGCGACGGCGCGTTTCAGCAGTTTGGCGTTGGTCGGCTTCAGGTCCACCATCAGGTTGCCGTAGACCTTGTTCAACTTGACCATCAGGCTGCTGGAAAAGGTATTCAGTGCGATTTTTTGCGAGGTGCCCGCCTTCAGGCGCGTGCTGCCGGAGATGACCTCCGCGCCGGTATCCAGCGTGATGCCGATGTCGGCCGCGCTGCTGACCGGTGCCCCGGGATTATTCGCAAAGCCTATCGTCAAGGCACCGGCAGATTTGGCCGCGTACAAGGCGCCCATCACATACGGAGTGGTGCCGGAGGCGGCCAGCAGCAGCACCACGTCCAGCGGGCCCACATTCAACGCCTGGACATCTGCCAGGCCGAGGCCGATGTCGTCCTCCGCGCCTTCCACCGCTTCAAACATGGCGGTCTGGCCGCCGGCCAGCATGGCGACCGCGCGCTCTTTGGGCCAGGAGAAGGTGGGGAGCAGTTCCACGCTATCCAGCACTCCCAGTCGCCCTGAAGTGCCGGCGCCCACATAGACTAGCCGCCCGCCTTGTTTGATGCGCGGCACGGCGGCGGTGACCGCCTCGGCGATTTGCACGCCGGCTGCCCGCACTGCGTTGACCGCGGTGATCTGGTCGCTGACAAATGCGTCTACCAGTTGTTCTGCCGTGTATTGATCCAGATCGGTATGCTGACTACTGGGACTCTCTGTATTTAACATAGGGGATTCTCCGGCTGCAAGTGCTGGAAGATGGTTGCGGGGGAGTCAAACCGTGTGCTAGGCCAGCGCCGCCGCAACAAACTTCTCATTAGTGTTGTCGGAATAATGTACAGGGTAGACCATATGCCGACAAATGAAAGCTAGTCTGCA
>DATHMC010000205.1:0-2955 GCA_035487495.1 Undibacterium sp. | reverse complement strand
CGGTTTGTCGCTGTGGTTCGATGCGCCCGCCACACACTGGAAGTGGCTGGCGGCTTCCTGGAGCAGTTGGGCATCGATCGCCTACCTGGGCTGGATCGCCACCATACTTGCTTACGCGTTATGGACCGGCTTGCTGAAGCGCCATCCGGTGAACCGCGTCGCGCCGTTCAGCCTGGGAGTGCCGGTAGTCGGCCTGGCGACCGGCATGCTGGCGCTGGGAGAGGTAATCAGCGGCTGGCAATGGGCCGGGATTGCGCTGGTGGCGGCCTCGCTGGTGAGCGTATTGTTCGGCGGGCGCCTGATGAAAAAGCCGGCATTGCCAGCGGTGCCGGCCAGCAATGGGCGGGGAAGCATATCGTGAGCTATCTATGAGCTATCTGTGCGACGCCTCCCGTTCGATACTGATCATCATCGACCTGCAGGAAAAACTGATGCCGGTGATCGCGGACGGTGAGCGGGTATTAAAGCGTGCCGTATTGCTGGCGCAAGCAGCCAGGCTGCTGGACATCCCCGTGCTGGGAACGGCGCAGCAACCCCTGCGCCTGGGCCCTACGGTCCCGGCCATCCATTCGCTGCTGGACAAAAACATAGAGAAAACCGGTTTCGATGCGTGCGCCGGCAAGGAGTTTTTGGCCGCGCTGGAAGGTGGCAGGGACGAACTGATCGTGCTGGGCTGCGAAGCGCATGTCTGTGTGCTGCAAACCGTATTGGGCCTGCTGCACCGGCGGCATAAGGTGCGGCTGGTAGCGGATGCGACAGGTTCGCGCGACAATGCAAACAAGGCGGCGGCAATTCACCGGGCGCAGGCGGCCGGCGCCGACATCGTCAGCTCCGAAATGGTGATGTTTGAGTGGATGCGAAATAGCGAGCATCCGCAATTCAGGCAAATCCTGAAGCTGATCAAGTAGCAGTCCTCCTTGTTGATACGCCCACGGGAACCCATGCGCCGCCTCTGCAAGCTTGCCGGAATCTTGTTGCTGCTGCCTGTCGGCAGCTTGCTGGCGTATATCGCGATTGCCTATGCGCTGCTGCTGTTTCCGCTAAACGCTACCGCGCCGGGCGCTGCCGCCGCCGTGCAGGCCTATGTCATCACCAATGACGTACACACAGACCTGGTGTTCCCGCTCAGGTCCAGCACTGTCGACTGGGAACAATATTTTCCTAAAAAGGACTTCGCGGCCGTGCCCGCCGACGCAGCCTATATCGCGATAGGCTGGGGCGACCGCGACTTCTACCTGAACACGCCCGAATGGAAAGACCTGACGTTTGCCAGGGCTGTCGGCGCGCTGGCCGGGCGGCACGCCACCGTGCTGCACGTCAGCTATCTGCGCCGGGCGGATCTGCAGCAGCACGCCTACCGGCTGGCGCTAAACGCAGAAAATTATCGGACGCTGGTCGACTACGTGCTGGCGTCCGCCGAAATGACAGACCGGCAATTGCGGCCCGTGCCGAATAGCCACCAGGATACGCAAGATGCCTTCTACGAGGCGCGCGGCAAGTACAGCCTGTTCAACACCTGCAACTCCTGGGTCGGCGACGGCTTGCGGCGTGCCGGCGTCAAAGTCAGCCGGTGGACGCCGTTCGACACGCTGGTGGTATGGCATCTGGCGCGCTATAAGCCGGATTAGTTCGCCCTACGCTGCGCAAACAGCCACTCGCGCCAGCGCGCATCCAGCACCATGTCTGCCGGCACGCGATGCTCCATCCCTTCATACTCGCGGAAATGCACCTTCTTCGCACCGGCCTTTTGCAGCGCGGCATACATCTCCCGGTCCGGCTGTATCGGATTTTCCGTATCGGCATTGCCGTGCACGATCAGCAAAGGAATGTCCTTCAATTGCGCAGCCGTGCCGCGCGCCGGCGGTATGCCGGAAAACGGCACCGCCGCTGCAAACCGGTCGGGGCGCAGCAGCAAGGCATTCCATGCGGTGGAGGCGCCCATCGAAAAACCGGTCAGGTAGATGCGGCTCGCATCGACGGCATGATGCGCAACCACGTCGTCCAGCAACTGCAAGGCGATCTCCAAAGACGCCCCCGGCTGTGAGGCGAGCAAGCCGTCAGCCTCCGAGTTGGCATAATTGGCGCTACGCTCAGGAAATTGCGGAATCAATATGTAGGCGGGAAAGCGCTCCTGTATCGCCGGGGCGGACCAGGACAAGCCGAACGGGCCAAGCTGCGAGACGTTGTCGTCGCCGACAGCGCCGGAACCGTGCAGCACCATCACCAGCGGATAACGGACTCCGGGCTGGGGCGATGCCGGCTTCAACAACCTGTAAGGCAAGGAAACACCCGGCCGAGGCTGAAAACGTTCTGCGGCAAAGCTGTCGCGTTTCAGGCCCTGCAACGTCGCAGTATCCGCGGCTGCCCGTGCAGCATCGATGACCACGGCAACTTTTTCCTGCGGCGGATAGTCGGCGGCGGCCACCACGGCATGCAGCATGGACACTGCCAGGCACGAGCCCGCCAGCAACTTGCGTTGAATCTTCATATAATCCCCGGAGTCGTTATAGAGTCAGGCGCAACGATACAAGTTTTTCAGGCTGACGCCAAGTTCGCGCCATGGGATTGCACCCGCCTCCGCATCGCCGCGGCAATGCGATTGCAAAAATTCGCTTACTTCGCAGACGCTCTCTTGACGCCGGGCAGACTCTCGGCAAATGCCTGCCGCGCCGGATGGTGCCTTACTTCCTTGCGCCATATCATCAGGGTTTCCACTTTCGCGATGTCGGCGGGCACGGCGTGGATTTGTATGCTGTCGCCCAGCTCGCGCTGCTGCATCACTGTCCTGGGCATCAGCGCCACGCCCATGCCTGCGGCGACGCAGCCTATGATCGCTTCAAAGGTACCGAACTCCATCGTGCGCAAAGGCGTGCAGCCGGCGTCGGCAAACCATCTTTCCAGGCGGCGCCGATACGTGCAGCCGGATTTAAATACCAGCAAGGTCTTCTTTTGTAT
>DATHMC010000204.1:0-9969 GCA_035487495.1 Undibacterium sp. | reverse complement strand
CCTATCTGCTGCACCGACAAGCCGAGGTCATTCGCAAGTTCATTGTTGACCTTGACCAGCACGGTAGGATTGGCCCCTGTCAGGCTGCTCTCCAGATCCGCAATGCCCTTGATCGCGCCCATCTTCAACATGACCTTGTCTATCACCCCCTGCAGCTTGTCCGCCTCAGGCCCAAGGATGGCGACGTAGATCGGCTTGTTGTAGCCGACGCCCAGTTCTATGCCGGGTATCGTTTTCAGGTTTCGGCGGATCTGCGTTTCCAATTCTTTCTGCGATTTCCTGTGAGTAGTGCGCGGATTGGTCAATTTCAGCGCCACTTGCGCAGTATTGCGCTCGCCTTCGATACCGACACTGGTATTCACCGCCAGGACTTCCGGCATGTTTTTCAATGCATCCTCCACCTGATGCGCCTTGGCGTCGGTATAGGCCAGGCTGGAGCCTACCGGGGTCTTCAGGTTCAGCGAGATCTGGCTGTCGTCGGTGTCGGGCGTGAACTCGGTGCCTATCATCGGCAACAACAGGAAGCTGCTTAAAAACAATCCCAGGGCCACCAGCAGCGTCGTCTTGCGCCAGACCAGCACGCCTTCCAGCATGCGGCCGTAAATACGGTGCACTTTGTCCAGTCCGTGTTCCATGCCATCCATCAGCCTTCTCAGCCATGGAAAGCGCTTGAAGCGGTTTTCCACCGGATCGTGCCATACCGAGGACAACATCGGGTCCAGCGTAAAACTGACAAACAGCGATACCAGCACCGCCACCGTCACCGTCACGCCGAACTGGAAGAAGAAGCGGCCTATCATGCCCTGCATAAAGGCCACGGGAACAAACACGGCAACAATCGCAAAGGTCGTGGCCATCACGGCCAGGCCGATTTCATTGGTGCCGTCTTCCGCCGCCCGCCTATGATCCTTGCGCATGCCCAGGTGGCGCACGATGTTTTCCCTGACCACGATGGCATCGTCAATCAGCAAGCCTATGCACAGCGACAGCGCCATCAGTGTCAGGAAATTCAGCGTAAAGCCAAAGGCTTTCAGCGCAATGAAGGTGGAGATCACAGAAATCGGCAAAGTCAGGCCGGTGATGATGGTGCTGCGCCAGGAATGCAAGAACAGGAACACGATCAGCACCGTCAGGCCGGCGCCTTCCAGGATGGTTTCCTTGACACCCGCCAGCGATTTTTTGACGTCTTCGGCATTATTGTAATTGACGACGATTTCCACATCCTTGGGCAGGCGGCTCCTCAAATCGTCAATCGCCTCCATGATGCCGTCGCCGACCTTGACGATATTGGAATCCTGGATCTTGGTAATTGCAATGCCGATGGCGCGCTGCCCGTTCACCCGCGAGATCGAAGTTTCCTCGCGTTCACCGTCCTTCACGTCGGCAATTTGCTCCAGGTAGATCGGTACGCCGGCGTGACGCGCCACGATGATCTTGTTAAAACCGCGCGGATCGACAATCTTGCCTTCCAGCCGCACCAGTTTATCCTTGGCGCCTTGTGTAATCAGGCCCGCCGGCATATTCTGATTGGTCGCCTGTATCGCCGCCAGCACTTCATTGACGCCCACATTATTGGCTGCCATGCGGTCAGGATTCAAAGATACCTGTACCTGGCGCACCACCGCGCCGCGCACGTCAACCTTGCCCACGCCTTGCACGCCCTGCAGCCTCTTTCCTATGATCTGGTCCGTCATCGTGGACAGTTCGCGCAGGCTGCGGACCTTGGAGCTGACGGACAATTGCACGACCGGCTGTTCATTGCCGTCGCTGCCGCCCTTGACGATTAAAGGATCCTTCGCTTCCTTGGGGAAGCCGGTGCGAACCTGGGCAACCTTGTCGCGCACCTCCTGGATCGCCTTGTCCGGGCTGACGGTCAATTCAAATTCCGTCCAAATTCCGACCCTGCCCTCATACGAGCTGGCCATGATGCGCTTGACGCCGCTGATCGTGTTCAATACATTTTCCAGCGGCTTGGTGATATCGTTCTCGACGATTTCCGGCGAGGCTCCCGGATAGGCGACCTCCATCCAGACACCAGGCGACTGCACGTTAGGCATTTTCTCCAATCCCAGCCCCTGATAGGAGAACAGCCCCAACACCACCAGGGCCACCATCAACATCGTGGCGAAGACCGGATTTTGTATGCTGACTTTTGTGATCCACATGGCTTAGCCTTTTGTAGGAACGGTAGACGATGCAGGTGCAGCGGACGATGCAGCGCCCGCTGCCGCACTCAGCTTGGGCAGCGCGACCTTGCTGCCCGGCTTGATCTCATCCAGCTTGGCGGAGATTACATTGGCGCCGGCATCCAGCCCTTCCAGCACTTGCACGACGCCCTCGTCTTCATTGCGCAGACCCAATTTGACCGCTTGCAGCTGAACCTGATTTTTGACGACTTTGTAGACGACATCCTTGCCGTTTTGCTGGCGCGCTGCGCTCAAAGGAATGACGGGATAGGCACCGTTTTTTTGCAGCGTCAGGTTGCCTTTGGCAAACATGCCGCCTTTTAACGCGCCATCGGCATTGCCTACTTCAATGTACACCAGCATCGAGCGCGAACCCGCTTCTGTCGCAGGATTGATGCGTGCCACCTTGCCGCTGAAATTGCGTCCATTGAAGCCGTCCACATTAAAGTTGACGCTCTGGCCTATGCTGATGCGAGGTATCTCGCTGGACGGCACTTGCGCCTCCAGGATCAGCTGCGACAGGTTCACGATAGTAAACAAGGCGCTGTCCGGCGACACCTTTTCGCCCGCCTGCACGCTGCGCTTGCTGACTATTCCGTCCACCGGGGACTTGATCAGCGTATCGGCCACGGCGATCTGGGCCACTTCGCGCTGCGACATCGCAGACTTCAAATTCGCCTGGGCCAGTTCGACACCGTTATGCATGGTGTCAAAGGCATTTTGCGAGATATAGTTCTGCTTCAGCAAAGTCTCGTTGGACTGGCGATTTTTTTGCGCCAGCGACAACTTCGCTCGGGCTTCATCCACCAGCGCATCCTGCGTAATCAGCCTCGCCCTTAAATCGGCGCCGTCGAAGCGGGCGATCACTTGGCCCTTCCTGACGGGCATGCCCTCCTGTACCAGGGTTTCCAGCACTTCGGCGGCCACCTTGGAGCGGACGGTGGCCTGGCTGACCGGCGTCAGCGAGCCGGAGATAGGCAAGTTGACGGCAACTTCGCGCATCTGGATCTGCGTCACATCGGCTGGCGCAAGTTCAAATATCACTTCCTTCTTGGCAGCCGTTTTATCCGGCGTCTGGGCCTGTGCCGCGGTGTTTTTCGAATACATCATCCAGCCGCCGCCGGCAATACCGACAACCACAAGACCAATGACGGGAATACGCCAGCGCTTACGGGGATTTGGTGATAACTGCATGCTATCTGTCTTCATGATTTTACTTTTATAGTTGATATTTGCCGTACTGCACTCAATGGTGACAAGGCTCTAATTCAGTTCATGCCGGGACATCTCGCCGCGCGGTCCAGCATAAAGCCTGAACGCGAGCAAACTCCGTTGCCGCAAAGGCGGGACGGGAAATTAATCAGTTTGTGAAATTTTTATCATTTACGCCACCTTGTTTTGGATTTTTTTTCGAAACAAGACAATGATGGTCTTTATATTTCTCAGGAACTTGCGAGGTTCAGACCTTGGACCTGTCAAGAAGTTCGCCAAAAATAGTGCGGAGCCTCATTATCTTTTTGCGGATGATGACAATGTATGGCATTCAACATGGCGTCGCGACAGATATGCGATGAAATGCATAAACCAGTGACTAGAATTGAAATAACCGGGATGAGCGGAAAAGCAGGAAGGATGAACTGCAAATACGAGCGGGAAAATGCCTGCCGACAACAGCGACAGGCGCAGGCGGGCGATCTGCCGGTTACATGGGCTTATTTCCCGACTTATTGATCCAGTTGTCCAAAGCCAGCTTGCCTGGGCCAAAGGCGATCAGGACCAGCAGCAGCAATCCCCAATATATATGGTCATTGATGGCTGCCGGGCATTCAAATTTCCATAGCTGCGGATAAGAAATGACGGCCATCGCATTGACAAAAAACAATCCTAGCGCGGCGGGCCGCGAAAACAGGCCCAGGAACAGCAATACCGGAAACATCAGCTCGCCGCCGGCGCCCATGACCGCGGCCAGATCCGGCGGCAGCAAAGGCACGCTGTATTCTTCCCTGAATAAGGATAAGGTGCCGTTCCAGTCGCCGACCTTGACCATGCCGGCCTTGAAAAACTGCCAGCCCACCCATAAGCGCAGCGCCAGTGAGATCAGCGATCCGCCCCATAGTTGTAAAACGCCGTCAAAGCGGGTGCTAAGCCCGTGCAAACGCAAGAGTCCATTCATGATTTTTCCCTGTCGATTATTTTGCTTGTGGACCTATCGGTCTTACTATGCGCCCTGCTCTGGCGCTACTGCTGTCGCCCCGCGGAACATTCCTGCGGCAAACCAGCGCGACAATTCCTGCGCAATATCAAACTGCGCATCTTCCTGCAGGGCTATTTCCAGTGCTTCGCCCAGCGAACGGCCCTTCATTAATGCCCGCAAAGCCAGGAAAGCGGCTTTGCCGACCTCGGTCACCTGTACTTGCCATTCCGGCCTGCCGACTACCGCGTAACTATCCGCCTGCAATAGTTCGGGATAGGCTAGTTCGCTACCCGGCTGATGCGCCAACCAGATGGCGCCAGTTGCCCACGCTGACCGGTGCAGGCAACAGGCCGGATGCGGCAGCAGCCACAGTTGCTCTACGCCATTCACGGCAACTGCCGCCAGGCCCGTCAGGCTCAGTACCGGTGCATCTTCAGCATAATAGGAACGATGCACCAGCCATTCCAGCCTCGCCACGTCGGCAAAATACGGGTAAGCCGCCACACTGTCCAACTGCGCCAGATAATCGGCAAACGCCGCGCCGAAATGGACCAGGTCGCCATGCTGCGACGGATACAAGTGCCCGTAGTCCCGCGCGATCTGTTCAAAAAATACGTCCCCTACCAGTTGCCGGATGACCGGAAACGCACTCGCCAGCGACTGGCTCCAGATGGCATTCAAGTTGCCCCGGTACAGTGCCAGCCTATCCTCAGCCATAGCCGGATCGCCGCCAAACATCGGCAAACTGCGGTCTACCTGGCCGAAATCCAGCAGGGCAGCGGCAAATTGCTGCTGCAGCTCCTGCAGCGACGCCCCGTCTGCCGCAGAAGCTGTTGCGAAATCAGCGTGGCCAGGCGCCACCGGCGGGGACGGTGCTTTAGCACGGCGAGGAGACGCAACAACGCCAGGGTAGTTGCTCAGCAGCTTCTTATGCATGCGAGGCCTCCGCCAGGCTGATCCTGCACTGCTCGGCCTTATTTGCCTCGCCCAGCAATACGTCCAGCGCGGGAATATCGGTATCCCATTCGATCAAAGTCGGAATACCTGTACCGAGCAGCCGGCACGCTTGCCGATACAGCTCCCAGACCTTTTCATCGACCCGGCTTCCGTGGTTATCAATCAGGCAGTCGCCTGCAACCAGGTGCCCTGCCAGATGCATCTCGCCAACGGTGCCGGGAGGCAAGGCTGCCAGTTGCCTGATCGCCTCCAACGCATCCTCGCCGTGATTGCATTGATTCACGTACAGGTTATTCACATCCAGCAAGATGCCGCACCCGGTGCGCCGGGCAACTTGCGATAAAAATTCGGTCTCCGACATATCGTCGCCGGCAAAACGCAAATAGGTCGATACGTTCTCCAGCAAGATCCTGCGCTTCAGCAGGTTCTGGCTCAGGTCCACCCTGTCGCACACCAGGTCCAGCGCGCTATGGATCAAAGGCAACGGCAACAAGTCATTCAAATGCCGCCCTGCAATTGCGCCCCAGCACAAATGCTCGGAGACCAGTCCGGGCTGTATGCGATCCGCCAGTTGCTGCAAGCGCTGCAGATGCGCCATCGAAAAACCCTGCGCGGACCCCAGCCCCAGGCCTACCCCGTGCAAGCTGACCGCATAGTCGCTGCGCAGATGCTGCAACACATGCAGGTCATACCCTCCGTCACCAAAATAATTCTCTGAATGCACTTCCAGCCAGGCAATATCTACCGGGGCATGCATGAAGTCTTTATAGTGCCGGCTGCGCAAACCTATGCCGGTGCCGCGCACCTCGGCGGCACCGGCATCATGCTTGCGCATTGTTTCAGCAGTTGCAAACAGGTCCGGCACGATGATCAGGCGGCCTTATCCAGTTTGCCGCCCATTTTCTCGCAAGTGCCTGCAGGTACTTTTTTCCAATCGGTAGGCTCATTATCCTTTTTAGCCTGGCCAGCGCAAGAATGGCTGCCGGATTTTGAAGCGCAATCATTTTGGCCGGCTTTTGCCACGCCAAAACACTTTTCTGTCTTCGCCGGCTCAGCGGCCATCGCTACGCTGGAACCCAGCAAACCTGCCAGTGCTACTGCGATCATTGCCTTGTTATTCATTTGAATCTCCTCGGTGGTTGAAAAAAATTTTCAGGACAGATGCCCAAGCTTAAGCGGGCATTTTTAACTACTGACATGTAGTCGGGCAAAGCATTCACACCTTACACAAGATTTTTGAAAAAATCATGCGGATATCAATAAAGTAACAAATAAAACTAATCCATATTGCGTAATACTTACAGGTTAACGCTGGCATATGTGTTCAAACGGATCGGGCCGTTTCGATGCCCGGCAGTCTCAAACCAGCCATTCGGGTTAAGATTATGTTTGCCGACAATGCATCCCGCCCACCTGCTGATCAAGATGAATCACCAAACTACGCTTACCCAACTGAGAACCAGCCTTGCTTCCCTGGGCCAACAGGCCATTCCCGTTACCAGTTTTTGCCGGCTGTGGCGTAGTCAGGCAGATTTGCTGGCCGCATTGCCGCCGCGCTATGCCGAGGTGCTGGAGGATTTGCTAGGCAGGCTGGAGGCTGGCAGCCTGTTCACAGAAGAAAGCTGCTCTTTTAGCCAGGCTGATTTGGCAGCCCAATTAGACATCTGGCTGGACAAGGCCACCCAACTGCGGACACAACCATGAGAGACATGAAATTCGACACCTATCCTGAAAGTGCCGGCTTTTCCGCCACCGCACTGCAGCAAATGACCTCTTGCGTGCAAGCCGACATCGATGCCGGAAAAATTCCCGGCGCCGTGATGCTGATCTCCAGGAAAGAGCAACTGGCCTACGCGCAGGCTCTGGGCCGGCAAGGTCCTGACAGCGAGCGGCCAATGTCGCTGGACAGCATCTTCCGCATTTATTCAATGACCAAACCGGTGGTCTCGATTGCGATCATGATGCTGGTGGAACAAGGATGCTTCCTGATCAGCGATCCGGTATCGCGCTACCTGCCCGAACTGAAAGACCTGCAGGTCGGCGTCGCCGGCACCAACGAAAATGGGCAAGCCGTGCTGAAGCTGGAAGCCGCCAGGCAGGAAATGACGATACAGGACCTGCTCCGGCATACCTCGGGCCTGACCTACGGCATCTTCGGTGAATCGCTGGTCAAGGACTGTTACCGCGCCAACCGGGTGGACGCCGCCGATATCAGCAATGCGGAACTGGTGAGGCGCCTGGCCACGGTACCGCTGGCCTACCAGCCCGGCACCGTATGGGAATACAGCCGCTCCACCGACGTCCTGGGGGCATTGATAGAGCGCATCAGCGGATTGACGCTGGATGTCTTCCTGGAACAACGTATCTTTGCCCCGTTGAAGATGCCGGATACCGGGTTCTGGGTGCCGCAGACCGCGCAGCACCGGATAGCCGAAGCGTTTGCCCAGGACCCGGAAACCGGCGTCAGCGTCATGCTGTCGGATATCAAGCAACGTCCGCAGTTCTTGTCCGGCGGCGGCGGCCTGGTATCCACCGCAGCAGACTACCTGCGTTTTGCCCGCATGTTGCTAAACCACGGCCAGCTGGACGGGGTGCGGATCATCGCCCGCAAGACACTGGAATTCATGCGCAGCGACCATCTTGGAGAATTGCCGCTGGCCAGGGCGGGCGCCAGCTATTTGCCCGGCCCCGGCTACGGCTTCGGCCTGGGCTTTGCGGTCCGCTTGAGCGAGGGCGGCACTTACACGCCGGGATCGGTCGGCGACTATAATTGGAGCGGGCTGGCAGGCACCTATTTCTGGATAGATCCGCAACAGGAAATGATCGCCATCTGGCTAATGCAGGCGCCGGAAGCAAGGGCCCATTATCGGCAGCTGTACCGTAATTTGGTGTATGCTGCGCTGCTTTAAGATTAAGAGAGCCTGCGGCAAGCAGCTTTTTTGGATAGAACCCTCATGCAAAAATTAACTTTCAGCCTGAACGGCGAATTTGTGGAACTAAACCAGTTGCTGAAACTGGTCGGCCTGTGCGATAGCGGCGGCGCCGGCAAGGCAATGGTCGCCAGCGGCGAAGTATCGGTAGACGGGCAGCAGGAATTACGCAAAACGGCAAAAATCCGCGCGGGCCAGATCGTCAGGCTGGGCGACGTGCAGATCAAGGTGGAAGCAGAGTAGGCTTTTGCCCGATAGACAGTAGACGGAAAAAAACCGGCGATGCCGGTTTTTTTTCATACCTTATTGACCTTACCCGGCCGATGCCAGCTTCGGCATTGCGGCGAGCCTGGAACGGGATTTATTCATCTTCAGGAATTTTTCTATATCCTCGGGAGGCAGCGGGCGGCTGAAGTAATATCCCTGCATCAGGTCGCAGCCTTGTGCGCGCAGGTAATCCAGCTGCTCTATCGTCTCCACCCCCTCGGCCACGACTTCCAGCCGCATGCTATGCGCCAGCGCAATCACCGCGCGCGCAATGGCCGCGTCATCGGCGTCGGTGCTGATGTCGCGCACAAAAGACTGGTCAATCTTCAGCGTATCAATCGGGAAGCGTTTCAGGTAACTGAGGCTGGAATAGCCGGTGCCGAAATCGTCGATCGACAGATGCACGCCCATATCGCTCAATTCCTGCAGGGTATCGGTCGCGGATTGCGGATCTTCCATGACGACGCTCTCGGTAATTTCCAATTCCAGCCATTCCGGCCGGCAACCGCTCTCATCCAAGACTTTTTTAACCAGGCTGACAATATTTTTCTGTTTGAACTGCCTGGCAGACAGGTTCACCGCCACCCTGAGCGGCGCATATCCCTGCTCCTGCCATAGGCGGGTCTGGCGGCAAGCGGTGCGCAAAACCCATTCGCCTATCGGCACGATCAGGCCGGTTTCCTCGGCGATGGGAATAAATTCTGCCGGCGACATGGCCGGCTTGTCCAGTGGCTGCCAGCGCAGCAAAGCCTCCATGCCGACCACCTTCCCAGTCAGCACATCTATCTGCGGTTGGTAGTGCAAGACAAATTCATCGCGCTCCAGCGAGCGCCGCAAGCCGCCTTCTATCGTGAAGCGGGCTAGTGCGCGCGCATTCATTTCATGCGCATAAAACTGCATATTGTTGCCGCCCGCATCCTTGGCCCGGTACATCGCAGTATCCGCATTTTTTAACAGGCTCTGGCTATCGGCCCCATCCTTGGGATACACGCTGACGCCCAGGCTGCCGGTCAGAAAAAATTCATGCTCATAGATCGTTATCGGCTGCGACAGCGCATCCAGAATGTTTTGCGCGGTAATCGCCAGCACATCTTCGCTCACCAACTCCGACAGCATGACCACGAATTCGTCGCCGCCCAGGCGCCCTACGGTATTGTCGCTTTCTATGATGGCCGACAGGCGCCTGCCTATCTCCACAATAATCAGGTCGCCGATGCCATGGCCCAGGCTGTCATTGATATTTTTAAACCTGTCTATATCAATCAGGATGACGCCGGTTTGTATGCCCATCCTGTGCGCATGGGCAATCGCCTGGCTTAACCTGTCTTGCAGCAATAGGCGATTCGGCAAGCCGGTCAAAGAATCATGGTTGGCCAGGTGCAGCAGGTCCCACTCTATCTTCTTGCGGTTGGTGATATCTTCTATCGCGCTGACC
>DATHMC010000203.1:0-6003 GCA_035487495.1 Undibacterium sp. | reverse complement strand
GGCGCCTGACCTGGCATCCGGGCCAGGATATCGTGCGCGGCTGGAGTGCGGACGGCAAGCGTATCCTGTTCTCTTCGTCGCGCGAAGTGGCGAACAATCGCAGCAACCAGTTGTACGAAATATCGATGGACGGCGGTTTCGAGAAGAAGGTGATGGAAGCGGTCGCGTATGAGGGCAGCTGGTCGGCCGACGGCAAGCACCTTGCGTATCGGCCGTATCGCCAGGCCTACGTCGCCAATGCGGGTTGGCGCCAGCATCGGGGCGGCACCACGCCGCCGATCTGGATCATCGACCCGGCCAGCAATGCAGTGGAAAAAGTACCGCATGAAAACGCGACCGACAGCAATCCTATCTGGGTGCAAGACGACGTCTATTTCATTTCCGATCGCAACGACGGCGCGGCCAACCTGTTTTCGTATAACAGGAAAACCAGGGCGGTGCGCCAGGTCACCAGGGAGACGGTATGGGACGTGCGCAACGCCAATGCCTACGGCCAGGCTATCGTGTATGAAGTAGGCGGGGTGCTGAAGGAATTGGACACCGTCAGCGGCCAGATCAAGGACATCCCGGTCAACATCACCGCGCAGGCGCAGCAGGCCCGCCCGCAGTGGAAAGACGCCAGCAAGACCATCACATCGGCGCAATTATCGCCCACCGGCAAGCGCATTGTGCTGACTGCGCGCGGCGATGTATTTACCGTTCCTGTCAAGGACGGTTCTACCCGCAACCTGACCGAAACCTCGGGCGTACGCGAGAAGGATGCGCTGTGGAGCCGGGACGGCAACCGCATCGCGTATATTTCAGACGCCGGCATGCAGCACACGCTGGTTGTTAGGGACCAGGCCGGCCTGGAAAAGCCTCAGAGCCATAGCCTGGGCAAGAAAGGCTATTACAAGCTGCTGGGCTGGTCGCCGGATAACAAAACCATCGTGTACCAGGACTATCATTTGAACCTGTATGCGATTGCGCTGGACAAGGGCGGCATTACCCCCATCGACAGCAGCCTGCGCCGCCAGGACTTCCATATTTCCTTCTCGTCGGACAGCCGCTGGCTGGCGTATACGATAGCCGGCGAGAATCACTTCAGCCAGATCAGGCTGCACGATTTCGCGACCGGCAAAAACGCCGCGCTGACCGACGGCCTGAGCCATGCGGACAGCCCGGTTTTCGCCGCCAAGGACTATTTATACTTTACCTCGTCGATCAATTCCGGCCCTACCCAGGTAGGCCTGGATATGTCCACGCAGGAGCGGCCATTGCGCAGCGGCCTGTATGTCGCAGTGCTGGCGGCGGACGGCAAGTCGCCTTTATTGCCGAAGGAGGGCGACGAAGGCAGCAAAAAAGAGGATGACAAGAAGGACGCTAAGGACGCGGATAAAAAAGACGATGGCAAAGAGGACGCCAAGTCCAAAGACGGCAAGGATGCCGACAACAAGGACAAGCCGGCCAAGCCGCCCAAGCCAGTCCGCATCGACCTGGAAGGATTGCAGCAGCGTATCGTCGCCTTGCCTGTAGCGGAGCGCAATTACGATAGCCTGAGCGTCGCTGCGGATGGCGCCTTGTTCTACCTGGAGCGCAAGCAGCCCGGCGCCAGCACGGAGCCGCCGGAAGTGGAGCGCAAAGATGATGCAGAATTGTATCGCTTCAATTTTGAAGACCGCAAAGCAAAGTCGCTGAAGCAAGGCATCGCCGCTTATGACATGAGCGCGGACGGCAAAAAGCTGCTGCTGCAATACGGCAAGGGCATGTTGCAGGTGTCGGACGCGAAGGAAAATCTCGACATCAAGCTGGTGGACCTGACCCAGGTGCGCATGCTGGTCAATCCGCGCGAGGAATGGGAGCAAATCTTCAATGAGACCTGGTGGATGGAGAAGGAATTTTTCTACGATCCGAAGCTGCACGGCCTGAACTGGGATGCGATCTATGCCCGCTATCATCCGCTGGTGAAGAGCGTGCAAAGGCGCGAGGACCTGAACGACCTGATGGTGGAAATGATAGGCGAGCTGCAGGTCGGGCATAACCGCGTCGGCGGCGGCGACGTGTATAGCGAACGCCCCGCCAGCGTGGGTTTGCTGGGTGCGGATTTCAGCCTGGAGAAAGACCGCTATAGGATCAAGACCCTGTATGCCGGCGACCGATGGAATCCTTTCCTGGTTGCGCCGCTGGCGGCTCCCGGCCTGGGTATCAAGGAGGGTGACTACATTCTGGCGATCAACGGCAAGCCGCTGGACGCCGACAAAAACATCTACGCCTTGCTGGAAAACACGGTGGGCAAGCAGGTGACCCTGACCGTCAGCAGCGATGCCGCCGGCAAAGGCCGCCATGTGGTGGTGCAGCCGATTGCCAATGAAAGCGGCCTGCGCCAATGGCAGTGGGTGGAAAAAAACCGCCAGTATGTGCAGAAAAAAACCAATGGCAAGGTTGCCTATGTCTACCTGCCCAATACGGCGGCAGACGGCTTCCAGTACTTCAACCGCATGTTCTTTGCCCAGGTGGACAAGCAGGCGGTGATCATCGATGAACGCCGCAACGGCGGCGGCCAGGCCGCCAACTACATCACCGATGTGCTGAGCCGCCCTTATCTGTCCAGCTGGAAGGACAGGGATGGACTCGTCTATGACACCCCCGGCGGCGCCATCTATGGACCGAAAGCCATGCTGATCGACCAGGATGCCGGCTCCGGCGGCGACTTCCTGCCGTATGCGTTCAAGCGCCTGGGCCTGGGGCCCTTGATCGGCAAACGCACCTGGGGCGGCCTGATCGGCATTTCCGCCAACCCCGACCTGATCGACGGCGGCAGCCTGGTGGTGCCGCTGTTCCGCTTCTTTACGCCGGACGGTGAATGGCGGGTTGAAAACGAGGGCGTGGCGCCGGACATCGATGTGGAGCTGGAGCCGGGCGAAGTCAACAAAGGCAATGACACGCAACTGGATGCGGCGATCGCCAATGTGCTGCAAAAATTGCAGACCTACAAGGATATACGGCACAAAACTGCGCCGGCCTTTCCAACACAGGTAGGCAAATAGCCTCTGGCCAAGGGGCACTGCAATAGTGCCCCCCTTGTCCGTCGGGATCAGTATCCGCTGAATGAACGGGAGAGAGTTTTGATGGACTGGCTTTTCATTCTAGCAATCGGGCTCGCCGCCGGCACCATCAGCGGCATCGTCGGCTTTGGATCTTCCATCATGCTGATGCCGGTATTGGTCATCCAGTATGGGCCGCGCGAAGCGGTGCCCATCATGGCGATTTCTGCACTGATGGCTAATTTATCGCGCATCATGGTCTGGTGGCGGGAAATTGACTGGCGCGCCTGCGGCGTCTATTCGGCCACCGGCATCCCGGCCGCCGCGCTGGGCGCCAGAACCCTGCTGGTGGTGCCGCCGCATATCATAGAGGCTGCGCTCGGCGCTTTTTTCATCCTGATGATACCGATTAGACGCTGGCTGGCCGCCCGTCATCTGCGCGTGAAGCTATGGCACCTTGCGATAGTAGGGGCGGTAATTGGTTACCTGACCGGCATCGTGGTCTCCACCGGCCCCATCAATGCGCCGATATTCCTGGCGTATGGCCTGGTGAAAGGGGCATTCCTGGCGACCGAGGCTGCAGGTTCGCTGGGCGTGTACCTGAGCAAGGCATTCACCTTTCGCTATTTCGGCGCGCTGCCTACCGATGCCATTGTCAAGGGACTCATCATAGGCTCGTCATTGATGCTGGGTTCGTATCTGTCGAAACGCTTCGTGCTGAAACTGGAACCGGATTTTTTTCGCCTGCTGATGGATGGCCTGATGCTGGTTTCCGGCCTGGCCATGCTGTGGTCGGCCCTCTGATGACGGCCGGGGATTCCCGGCCGCCCGCATACGCTGGAATTTAATTTTCTTCCATATACGCCATGTACAGTTCACGCGCTTTGCTTGCAATAGGGCCGATGGGCAATTCGCGCGATTCATAGCGCGTGCATGGCATCACCTTGCCGAAGTTGCCGGTATTGAAGATTTCCTGCGCCGTGTCCAATTCTTCCGGCTTGACGGTGCGTTCCGCCACTGTCGTCCCCGTCTTGGCCAGCAGGGCGATGACACGGGCACGGGTAATGCCGGACAGGAAGCTGCCGTTCGGCGCCGGCGTGACCAACTCGCCCGATGCGGTCACCAGAAAGAGATTGGCGGTGGCGAATTCCGCCACATTGCCGTGGATATCGCATACCACGGCGTTGTCGAAACCGCGTTGCTTGGCTTCGCGCAATGCCTTGGTCGTGTTGGGATACAGGCAGGAAGCCTTGGCATCGGTAGGCGCCATCAGCGGGTCGGGACGACGCAATTCGGACAGGCAGGCGGAAAAGCCGGCAAACGGCGGCATCGGTGCATCGAACAAGGTCAGCGCAAAGCCCGACTTGTCGGCCTCCGGTATCAGCAGGCCGTCGGTGCCGAAAACCAGCGGGCGTATGTAAAGTTCGGCGTCCGCCGGAAAGCGCTGTATGCCTTCGCGGCACAGGGCTTCCATTTCATCCACGGTATACGGGCATTGCAAGCCGACCCTTTCGGCCGATTGGATCGCCCGTTGCAGATGCAGGCGAAGGTCGGGCACATGCCCGCGTACCGAGCGCGCGCCGTCAAATATCGATGAACCCAGCCATACGCTGTGGTCCATGGCGCCGAAAAGCGGCGTATTGCCCTCGCTCCAGCGTTCGTTGAAATAGGTCAGGTACATAGATAGGTCTCCAGCTTGGGTAATTGATGGGTCTGAGTGAAGCCGACAGCTTGCACCGGCATTGACCGACGAGGAAGGGTGCGGCGCTGCAATGCTCAATGAATAATGTAGCACGGCCAGGGCGAGCCGGCTGTGTGGCCGGGCTTGCGCAATGCGTATTCCATTGGAAATATTTTTTTATTAACTATTTTCCGTCGGATGCATCGAATGTGCGCTATCGAGAATTAAGTGGAGATATTTTTTAAGGTGAAAATTGTATAAATGGTATTTTCTTTGCAGAATACCGCGCTATACGCCGGTTGTGGAGCATCTTCGGCAGCATTTGCACCAAATAAAATTCTATTTCCTGTCAACTAAACCGCAAATTCGCACGTTCTTTGACATAACTAACGAATCCTTGCAAGCAATGTTCGATATGCAGGTGACGATTCCCAATCATGGAGTCTTGAAAAATGATCTACGAAGTCCAAATTCGCAACCAGACTAGTCATAAAATCACACCAGACCAATTGATCTGGATCGACAGCGACCTGTCCACTCTTTCGTTTGAAAAGTGGCTGGAAGACAGGTCCCTGCTTAATCGCAGCGGCATGGCGCCGGTGGTGCGCTGGGGTATCGTGCAAAGTCAAAGGGCTGCGCATTTTGTATTGGCCACGCAAGCGAAGGACTTGGAAAATCGTATCGCGGACCTGATGAATGGTGCGGAGGAAGTGCTGGACGTTCCTGAGGCAAGCAAGGCGCTGAAGGCTTTCCAGTTGAAAACGCCGGCGCCGGAGTTGGCCGAAGCCTGTTAAGCCTGGCCCTGCATTACTAGTAAACCAGCAGTTAAAAAAACGCAGCCTCTCCATCCTTCACGGATGTGAGAGGCTGCGTTTTTATGCGCTGAGGCGTCGCGGATATCCTCACGCAGACGGCTGCACAGCACCTCGGCGCACGGCGGGCATCGCCTGGCGCAGGCCTGCAAGACAGGTTGACGCCAGGTGGGCTGAAGTTCCGGCGGTTAAGCCAGTCGTTTCATTTTTTGCGTGTGCCGCAACGGCATGCTTGCCTGGGTTGCGATGGATGGCGACGGCGGCGGCCGGAGTTTGCGTGGCATGAATCCTGAACTGGCTGACGACGTCCGACAATCTGTGGGACTGCACGCGCATGCTCTCCGCCGCGGCAGCGGCTTGCTCCACCAGCGCCGCATTCTGCTGCGTCATTTCATCCATCTGCGTGATCGCCAGGTTGACCTGCTCTATCCCTGAGCTCTGCTCCTGGCTGGCAGCAGTGATCTCGCTCATGATGTCGGCTACGTGC
>DATHMC010000202.1:0-11493 GCA_035487495.1 Undibacterium sp. | reverse complement strand
CGGGGCGCAATATGCCATCAGGATTGGGGATCTGGGCGCGGGCATCAAAACCGCCGTTGGCAGGATTAATGCGTTCGCTGGCAAAATTCATCTTGCCCGAAACCGGATAGATACTGCCGTCCGCCAACTTGATCTTTACCTCAAAGTTCAGGCTGCCGTTGTTGGAGCGCTTGCCCGGCACCGAGACTTTGCCTGCGGTGACTTCCTTGATCAGTTTCAGGTAGTCGGCCTCGGTGACACTGAAGTTCACGTACATAGGATCGGTCTGCACGATGGTTGTCAGCAGGCTGTCGCTGGCAGTGACCAGGCTGCCGTTGGATTTGCTGGCGATGCCAGTGATACCGTCGATAGGCGCAACGACCTTGGTGTAGCCGAGATTCAGCCTGGCTTCATTGACCTGCGCGCGGGATTGCTTGAATGCCGCTTCGGCCGTTTCCATAGTGGATTTGGCGTCGTCGAATTCTTTCTGGCTGATGGCCTTGTCGGCTGCCAGCGGCGTCAGGCGCGCCAGTTCGCGTTTGGCCTGGTTCAGCTTGGCCTCATTCACGCCGGCATTGGCTTCAGCCGATGCCAGTTGGGTCTGGTAAGTGCCCGGATCGATCTGGAACAGCACGGCACCGGCCTTGACCTTGGCGCCCTCTTCATACAGACGGTTTTCCAGGATGCCTGCAACGCGCGCACGTACCTCGGTCTCGCGCGAGCCGGCAGTCTGGCCTACGTATTCAAAGCCCAGGGCCAGGTTGCGCGGCTGTACCGTGACCACGCTCACCTCGGGCGGAGGCATGCCGCCCGGGGCTCCGGCAGCTGCGCCGCCGTCGTGCCTGCCGCAGGCGGCCAGCAACAGCAGCGGCACGCTGACAGCCAGTGTACGCAAAGCCCGGCCGGACTTGCTGTTACCGGAGATGGTCATGGGGGAAACGGATGCAGAAAAGGGATATTGATAGGCGCGCATGGATTCTTCTCTATTAACGGAGGGTGTGCTATTATATACATTCATGAATGTTTGTAAATCACAGTGATAAAGTTTTTCTTCTTGCACTTAAAAAAAACATAATTTTCTCAGATATCCGAGAATGATGCCGGGCTGCCAAGAAATCGAGAGGAGACATAACAATGGCCAGAAAAACAAAAGAAGAGGCACAAGAGACCTACACAGCTCTACTGGATGCCGCTGAAAACGTATTTCGTGAAAAAGGTGTTACCAATACAACTCTGACCGACGTCGCCGTTGCTGCAGGCATGACGCGGGGGGCTATCTACTGGCACTTCAAAGACAAGATTGATTTGTTCAAGGCCATGTGCGACCGCGCCTTCATGCCCATGGAGGCTATGCTGAACGAAACTGCCGCAGGGCCCGGAGATGACCCTCTTGCATCCTTGCGCCAGATGGCGATACACATGTTGAGCCTGGTGGCCACCGATACGCGGCAGCGCGCCGTATTCGATATCTTATTCCATCATTGCGAGAAAAACAGCGCCCTGGAATTTTTTATCCAGGAGCGGGAAAAACGCGGCGAATGCCTGGATCAGGTCCTCCTCATTTTCCAGGAAGCAATCAACAAAGGGCAGCTGCCGCCGGAGACCGACATCTGGCTGGCCATGCATGCCCACCACGCCTACCTGATGGGACTTATTCATCAGTGGCTGGAAACCCCTGAGGACTACGACCTGGCACTGCATGCAGAAGTCATGGTCGATATTTTCCTGGCAGGCTTGCGGGCCAAGCCACCGCTGAAAAAAATGCCGGTATAGGGCCCGCGCCCAGCCGCCATCATATCTGCAATATATTTAACAGAGCGAATACTGCGACGCCCCCTATGCTTCACCGCCTGATTTCAGCATATCTTGGCATAGTTCTCACTTCACGTCGACAGCTGGAAACGACACGGCGGCATAGCATAGCCGGGTGTATGACAGCACTCATTGGGATTTGTTCCAATGCATACGCCTTTCTTCAGTAGCTTCTTTCAGCAAGTGCCTGGCACGATCAGGGTCTCTCTGCAAATGCAAATCGCCCCCCTCGGTCGCCATAGCGAGCGCCTGTATTGCCACAGGAAAATCGCCCTGCGCCGATTTTTCCAGCCAGGTGCGTGCCGCGTGCTCATCACGCTCCACGCCGTCTCCCGACAGATAGGCATTAGATAGCAGGAACATCGCCTGCGCATTACCATGCTCGCTGGCAAATTTCAGCCATTTGACCGATAGCGCCAGATCCTGCGGTACGCCGTCACCATATTTGGCCATGCGCGACAACATCAGCGCAGCCCTGTCTTCGCCGTACTGCGCCGCCAGGCCATACCATTGCCAAGCGGCTGCGGCATCCCTGGCAACACCTAATGTGGCTCGGTAATAGACTTGCCCCAGATGAAACGCAGCCTGGCCGTCGCCGGCCGCGCCGGCTTTTTTAAACCATTCGCGAGCCTCGGCGTATCCTTGCGGCGAGCGTTGCAGCATCAGCGCCAGTTCGCGCTGGGCAACCGGCATGCCCTGCTCTGCCCATTGCCTGAGTTGTTTGCCCGCTTGTTCCTGCTGCCCCTGGTTGGCTCGAATCGCCGTCGACTCGATTTCCGCCGTCGTAGGTGGTGTCTTTGCCTGCTGTGAGCAGGCAGCCGCCAGCAGGATGCCGGCAGCTATGGATATCCATTTCCTGGAATTCTGAAACATGACAATCTAACCCAAAAAGCCCGCGTACCCCGGCTGGCGAGATACACAGGCATGTGCAATGACCCGAGAAACTTGCGGGTCTTCTTATTACTTGCTCAAATCAATCGCATACTTGGCAAAGCCGCTCGCATCCAGGGCGCCTTCCGATTTCACGCGTGCCAGGCCGATGGCTTGCGCAATCCCAAGCTTGCCCGGTGTAGAACGCAGGATCACAGGACCCTGGGTCGCCACCTTGACGAAGCTCCAGCTCTGGCCGCTGCCATTGCCTGCCAGCGTTACCTTGCCGATTTTTTGCAAGTAATTGCTGACCACGGCCTGGCTGGCGTCCGGCGATTTGATGATGGTCTTGCTGCCGTCTATCCCCGGGAAATTGCCGCCGCCGCCCGCGCGATAGTCATTCGTGGCGACAATAAAATCATCGCCGGCCGCAATGGCATTACCCCGGTAGGTCAGGTTCACGATACGGCTGCCAACCGGCTGGGTCACGTCTATCTGGTATTGCAGGGCATTGCCCTCGGCATAGAACACATCGTAGTTATAAATCGTCGAGTACGAAGGCACTAGATCTTGCTCAGCCGTGTTGTTCGGATCAATCTTCGCGAATTGAGAAGCTGCCGTTTCCAGCCAGTTTTTCAAATCCGAACCCTTGATTTTGACAGCCTGCAGATTATTGTTGCTGTACAAATACAGGTCGCCGGGATTACGCACCTGCAACCCGAACGGCACCGCCGGCGTCGCTGTCGGGGCGACATCGGTAAAATCGGTAGGACCGTTGCGGCCGGCCTTAAACGGTGCGCTGCAAGAAATCACCGGAATGGATTTGTAACTGGACAGCGTGGCATCGGTAGTCGTGGCCAGGAAATTTTTCACATAGTCAATCTGTGCCTGGTTGACGATCTGGATCGCACCTACATCTCCCGCCAATGAAAAGTAGGAAGACATCTCAAAGTCGGTGGTCGTGCCCAGCGGCTGCTGCGCATAGGCAATCGTCGCCTTGTGCTCGGTGGCGACGATAGGCGCAATCGCAGGATCCGCGGCAACGATGGTCGCGCCGTCGGTGTACTTGAAGCCGCGCGCCTCAACGGTAGTCTGCGGCTTTTGCACCACCCATTTTCCGCCCTGGTAGACCAGCGTCATCTTGATGATGCCGAGGCGCCGGCCCCAGCTTTGCGCCATGACGGTAGGGACGCCGTTGACGAAGCCATTCACAGTATCAACCAGCGGTTTGGGCAAAGCCGCCAACGATGCATCAATGGCCGGCCCCTTCGCTTCCTTGGCCTGCGGGAAGATCAAATGGGAATGCCCCACCAGCAAGGCATCGATGCCGGTGGAAGCCAGGTACAAGCTGCCGTTTTCCATTTTGGGACTATAGGGAGAGGCATCCAATCCCCCATGCGACAAAGCCACGACCAGATCAGCGCCGGCATTGCGCAAGATCGGCACGTACTGATTGGCGGACTCCTGCACACCATTCACATACACCTTGCCTGCCAGGTTTTTCTGGTCCCAGTCCATGATTTGCGGCGGCACGAAACCCATGATGCCGACATTCAGCTTGACGCTGACTGCCACGCCGTCCGGGCCGGTAGCAGTGAATTGCTTGGCAATGACGGCATAAGGATTGAAGATAGGCTTTTGGCTGGCCGTGCTATACACATTGGACAGCACCAGCGGGAAACTCGGAGCGCCGCAGTTGGCCGGCTTGGACACGCCGGCCACGCCGAAATCGGTATTGGTGATCTGGCTAAGAAAGCCCAGGCCATAATTGAATTCATGGTTGCCCAGACCGCCGCCGTCGTACTTCAGGGCATTCATTACCTTGTGTACGGCCAATGTGCTGGCGCAGGAAATAGGCGATGCCGCAGCCTGGTAGTCGCCCAGCAAGGTACCCTGGATTACGTCGCCGTCGTCGAACAACACGTTGTTAGGGTTCTCGGCCCTTGCGCTTTGGATCAGGGTGGATGTCCTGTCCAGGCCAAGGCTGGTGTCTTCGGACAGGGAATAATAGTTATACCCCAGGACATTGGAGTGGATATCGGTCGTTTCCAGGATCGCCATCTTGAGCGTCGTTCCTTCAGGAATCGCACTGGCATTGGTATTACTGTTGCCGCATCCCGCGAGAGCCGCCGCAATGGCTGCAACGGCGGCAGCCAACATGGGCGGGTGTATTTTCTTCAACATGAAGCTGATCTCCAAATAGGTGGATCGCGACGAAATCGATTGCGCGATTGAAATTGCATAATCCCGCCCAACTGCACAACGCCATTTCCCAAAAAATCGGCGTTAGTGTTTGGACAAGAGCGCGCAAAGTGTCGCTCCTAAATGTGACGGCTTAATGACCAGTGCAGGGAGATCCTCTTCAATAGCGGAGGCTCAAAATAGGGGAAGAGACATAGCCCGGCGCTACGGAACGGTGTTACAAAGCGACGTATCCCGGATACAGATACAGCAGGCGCCAGGCACGGCCGGACCGGCAGCATACGATGTGCCGCCGGGTTTATTTGACCTCGTCGTAGAGGGGCTTGCCCTTGTCCACAATATGTACAGTGTAGAGTTTTAGCGACGTGTCGCCGACGATCTTGAATCCGCCGTGCGGCACGTCGCGCAGATTGAAAATCGGCGTTCCCGTCGCCATCATTACAGGCTCTTTCCCTGGAAACTGTATCATCGCCCCTTGCAGCACATAACCGGATTCCACGCCATGATGCAGATGCCTTGGCGAACTTTCGCCGGGCTTGTATTCCACGATTGAACTGATCACCTCCATTCCCGGAGCGCCGGTCAGGTCGGTTCGTCTGATCTCTGTTCGCGCATTGCTATTGTCCTGCGCAAAAACGGCGGCCGTCAATAACACGAGCGCTGCGCCTGCTGCAGCCGCCAAGCCTGAAGTTCTTCGAATATTCATTTCCCTGCCTCCTTTATTCATTTCCGGGCTTGTATCGGCGTCCTGTACGGCCCTGGCAATGTACCGCGACATAAATAACAAAGTGCGACAATGATATTAGCACCAACCGGTACCCACCGGCAGAGCGTGAGCGCAGAAAGCGGACCTTCATCTTTCCAGGATGATAAAATCCCAGGCTTAGAGCCAACCTACACTCATCAACCGAATTCAACCCAATGAATACCAGCCTACCCATGATCAATTTCGCCCAACCCTGCCTGGATGATGCAACGATACAGGACGTTGCCGATGTATTGCGCTCCAACTGGATCACCAGCGGACCGAAGACTGCTGCGCTGGAGCAGGCCTTGTCCGCCAATTTCGGCGGACGCCCGACCAGGGTGCTGACCTCGGCCACGGCGGCCATGGAGGTGGCATTGGAAGTATGCCGGATAGGCCCGGGCGACGAAGTCATCACGTCGGCACAGAGCTTTTTCTCGACCATGAACATGATCGTCAAGGTCGGCGCCAGGCCGGTATTTGTCGATTGCGACCTGGTTTCGCGCTCGATCAACCTGGCACAGGTGGAGGCGGCCATTACGCCGCGCACCAGGGCCATCATGCCTACCCATTTCCCCGGCGCCCTGGTGGATATGGATGCGTTGCTGGCGCTGGCAAAAAAACACCGCTTGCGCGTGATCGAGGACGCAGCGCTGGTACAGGGATCGTATTGGAAGGATCAGGCCATAGGCAGCTTCGGCGATATCGCCACCTTCAGCTTCCACCCGAACAAGAACATGACGACGATAGAGGGCGGCGCGATCGTCCTCAATTCGGAGGAAGAAGCAAAACAAGTCGACATCCTGCGCTTTCACGGCATCACCCGTCTGCAAGACGACACTCGCGACGTCGTCGTCGCGGGCGGCAAATTCAATCTGTCCGATGTTTCCGCCGCGATAGGCTTGCGCCAGCTGCCGCAACTGGATGCCTTCCTGCAAAAGCGCAAGCTGCTGGTGCAGCGCTATTTCCAGAAATTTCCGCCAATCCCGGGAGCAATATTGCCGCCGAACGATTTGCCGCGCCAAAGCTGGAATATGTTCTGCGTGCTGTTTCCTTTCAGCCAGCTGCAACTGACCCGCAAGGAATTTCGCGACGCGCTACGCCAGCACGGCATAGCGACCGGCATCTCCTATGAAGCACTGCATACCACGACACTGGGCCGCAGCCTGGGTTATGCGCAGGGACAGTTCCCGAACGCGGAGCGCATCTCCAATGAAACGCTGACCCTGCCGCTGCACGTGAACATGAGCCTGGAGGACGTGGACCGCGTGTGCGAGGCGGTGGCGGCGATCCTGGCGACTTGAGAATCCAAGCACACTGCCCATGCCTCAGGTCGAAGCCGCCACTATGCGCGGCTTCGCTGGGATGGTCATCGCGGCCACGCCGAACATGACGAAGGCCAAACCAAAGTAAGCCGTCGGCGCCAGCTTTTCTCCCAGGAACAAGGCGCCGAGCAATACGCCTATCGGCACCCTCAGGTAAGCCTGGCTGGTAGTGCCAATGGAGCCCAGCGAGGCAAGCAAGCGGAAGTACAATACGAACGCAAATGCCGTCGATACAACGCCCAGGCCAAGCAGCGCCGCAATAGACGTTGCCGAGGGCGACAGGGTCCACGGATGATCGACCGCCAGGCTGACAGGCAATAACACCGCAGCGCCGGACAATAACGAGCCGGCAGCAGGCACCGCCGGATGCAATCCCTTGAAATTTTTTCCAAAGATGGCGGCAACGGCATAACAGACGGTGGCCAGGACAATCGCCAGTTGCGCCAGCAAGCCGCGCCCCGGATGCTTCATTGCACCCATCCCTACGACCAGCACGATACCTGTAATACCTGACAACACACCGACCAGCTTGCGCCTGGTCACCGGTTCATGGTGCGTGACGCCCAGTGTGATCAGGAAGGTGAATATCGGCGATGTGGAATTCAATATCGTCGCCAGCCCTGCATCCACAAATTGCTCTGCCCACGCAATCAGCGTGAATGGAATCACGCTGTTCATCAGCGCCTGGAAGGCAAACAACTTCCAGAGCTTGACGTCGGTCGGCATCTTGATCCCGGATACCCTTACCCACCAGAGCAGCAAACATCCGGCAATCAAGGTCCGCGCAGCGATCAGCGTCAATGGAGGTATCGTCGCCAGGCCCAGCTTGATGAAGGTGTATGAAGCGCCCCACAAAGTGGCAAGCAGCAACAGCAACAGGTAATCGGCAAAAGGCGGCTCCGTTTGGACGGCTGGCTGGCTGGACATGGCATGGCTCTCGGAAAAACGAAGCCTTGATGTTGGCAGATGAGCCATATGCCGTCAACGGAAATCAGTTTGTCCGCCGCCAAAGCATCCAATCCGCCGCCAGCCGGAATAAGCGAACCGGGCTATCTGCCGGCTGCCGCAGCGACCGCCGGCAGCGGGCTCAGTCCCAGCTCCGCGCGCAACTCGGACCTGGCCGTGTCAAACTCGGCGTTGAAGTCGTCATGCGTCATCAATGTCGCAGCCATCAGGGTGCCGGCCATGCGGCCGGCGTCCACGTCCGAGCGGAAGTGAATGCCAGCGACTATCCGGTTATTGGCGTATTCGTAGGCCCTCTGCATGATCTCCGCGCGCCTCTCCGGCACCATGTTTGCGAGGACGATGCCCATCAACGTACCGGCAGTTGCATGCCCCGACGGGTAAGAATAACTGCTGGAAAGTTTGACTACCGGTTTTGCCAGGTCGCTGTACTGATGCGGACGCGGACGCTTCCAGAAATCTTTGGCAGGATCGGTCACCGGCCCTTCAGAGGCCAGCACTCGGATAAAAAAGGCATTCAGCTTCGGCAATTTATCTTTATTGAATCTAGCCCCCAGCACATCGGAAAACCGCCAGATATTTTCCACTGCGTCGGCCTGCGCCCGCGCCACCATGTCCGGCGTGCGGGTTACCTGAAAATTCAGAACCTCTGCCAACTCAAGCTTGGTTTGCGGCGAATCCCTGTCTGCGGGCGGCGGCAGCAACCGGGTCAGATCAAGGTCTTTCGCCGTAATGAAGGGCTTGCCCTCCTTGGCAAAGGACAGGGGGCTGCTCGCGACGCCGATTGCCAACAACGCAACCAGGAAAAAATGGGGAAGCTTACGCATTGAATCACTCCGATGAGTTAAATTGAAAAACCAGGTTTGACAGCTTGAGAAACGGAATCGGGTTTCAGTGTGGATGGCCCGCTACAAAAAAAATCTTGAAAACCAAGCCGCCGCCGGGGTGCGCCTCGGCCAAGCTGAATTGCGCTTTGTGCTGCTCAAGCACATCCTTGACTATCGCCAATCCCAGGCCGCTGCCGGGCTCCCGCATCCCGTCCCGCCTGTAAAATCGGTCAAAAATGCGCCGCCGCTCGTCCTCGGGAACGCCGATGCCGGTATCGCAAACGGTCAGTGCCGGCCTCGCACCGTCATTGCTGACAATGACATCCACCTTGCCGTCGCACGGAGTATAGCGAATGGCGTTATCGACAATATTTCCCAGCATGACGCGCAGTGCTTCGTGGTGCCCATCGATCACCACGTCTTCATCCAGCGCCTCAACGCCGAGGTCTATGTTTTTTTGTTCCGCCAGGAATGCATAATCGGATACAGCCTGCCTGGCAAGGTCCTGCAGCTTGATTTTTTCGGGGCCGGCGTGGTCCGCTATCCCGCCCTGCCGGGCTAAAGTCAGGAGTTGCTGCACCAGATGCGTGGCGCGATTCAGCCGCTCATGCAATTTGCGTATGCCAACGCTTCTTTCCTCTTCGTTGTCCGCCCTCTCGACCAATTGCAATTGGAGTTTTAACGCCGCGAGCGGAGTTCGCAGTTCATGCGCCGCATCTGCGACAAACATTTTTTGCGAACGCATCGCCCTATCCAGCCTTTTGAACAGGTCATTGATCGCCAGCACGATAGGCATCATCTCCGGGGTATAGCCGGCGGTATCCAGCTCCCGCAACGCATCCGCCGACCGTTCATCCAGATTCGACGCCAGCCGGTTCAGCGGCTGCAGGCTTTTTCCTACCACCAGCCATATCAGCAGCCCCAATATCGGGGTGAGGATGATAAATGGAATTTGCGACCGCAATGCCAGGTTGAATTCAATTTTTTCACGATCACGTATCAGCTGTCCCACCTGGACAATCTGATGATTGTTTTCTTCGCTATATACTTTCCAGCGCCCGCCGTAGGCATCGGCTTCAGAGAAACCGCGAGCCTCGTACCTGGGCAAATTCCTCTTTGGATTGGACGTGAACACCATTTCCCTGTCCTGGTTCCACACCTGGACTACGATCTTCTTGCCGGGGTGCACATCAGGCGTTTCGCTTTTCTGCGGCGTCATATTCGCAGGAAAAGAGCGCACGATCTGCTTCAGCTGATAGTCGAATAATTCATTCGTTTCATGCCGCACTTTCCGGTAAGAGGCCAGCCCGGCGATGCTGATCGCCAGCACCATTCCCGACAGCAGTCCGATCAGCAACTGCTGCCGTATTGTCCTGATTGCTCTCATGATTTATTCGCCACTTTGTATCCGACGCCGCGCACATTCTTGATAAAATCCTGGCCCAGCTTCTTGCGCAGCGCATGGATATAAACCTCTATCGTATTGCTCTCTATTTCCTCTTCCCATCCATACAATTTTTCCTCCAGCTTTGCCTTTGACATCACCCGTCCCGGCTCGTCCAGCAGCGCCAGCATCAACTTGAATTCACGCACCGACAAATGGAGCGGCTTGCCTTGATAAGCTGCCTCGTGCGTAGACACGTTCAAGGTCAGCCCCAGATGATCGATCTCGCGATTTTCGGGCACCAGGGATCTGCGCAATAGGGCGCGCAACCGGGCAAACAGTTCGTCAAGGTCAAAAGGCTTTACCAGGTAGTCGTCCGCCCCGGCATCCAGGCCCTTGATCCTGTCAAAAGTGGAATCCCGGGCGGTGATGATCAGCACTGCAGCCTTGCCTTTTTCCTTGCGATAGCTTTCCAGTATGTCCAGGCCCTGCTTCTTTGGCAGCCCAAGGTCGAGCAAAACAAGGTGATAGCTATTCTTGCCGATCAGGGCTTGCGCCTCCAGTCCGTCACGCGCCCAATCGACCTGGTATTTTTCTTTGCGCAAACCTTCTTCAAGACTCTCCCCTATCATCGGATCATCTTCAATCAGCAGTAATCGCATGGATTTCATTCTCTATAAAGGTGAGGCAATTGCTTGATCGCAGATGCATTGAATACGTTCTTTCAGAATATCTAGCGTCAATATTTTCAAGATCTTGCCGCGGCATCATAGTTTAAAAATTACTCCGGCAGGTGCATTTGCACATTATTTTTTTCATCGTCTTTTTCTTTTTTCGACGAATCAAAATAACCCGGATTCAGACATATTTTTTCTCGTGAAAAATTAAAATTTCCTTAATCTCCGGCAAAAACAACAATGTTTTCCAATATATCCGGATGTCTTTTTCTTGTCATAAATGCCAACTAACATGCGACGGGCTCAACAAGAGCGCTAATGAATAAAACCTTTTAGCCGCGTTGTTGCATATGTTCCGACGTCAATGACAATGAAAATCAAAAAGCTTCTCTCATCCAGCTTCACTGCCGCATCTGTCGTCAAAGGGCGCAGCAAGCTGTCCGCTGCCACGGCCCGGCAGCTAGCGGACCGTTTTGATAGCGGGTGCAGATAGCGGGTGCAAAACAAATCTGCGGCTCGCTTGCCGCGCTTGAAGCACCCAAATCCAGGGATTCGATATTTACGTTTTTTTTCACACCATTACTGACCATAAAGAAAGCACTTCAATGATAAGCCCCAGCCTGAAACCAATAACGCGCCATATTCTCGGCGCGATTGCCTGCATGTCTTGCGTGATGCCGGCAATTTCTTTCGCCGAGGAACTTGCGGA
>DATHMC010000201.1:0-28950 GCA_035487495.1 Undibacterium sp. | reverse complement strand
ACTCCGACACCATCATGCTGCAGATGTTGCGCAAGAAGATGCCGGGCTTCATGGACCCGGTGTCGGCGATGCAGGAAGCCTTCCTGGACATGCATGCGCACCAGAGCGCACTGATCGCCGGCATGCAGGCCGCATTGCTGGATATGATGGAGCGCTACAACCCTGAAATTGTGATCCAGCAGACGCCGCCCACAGGCGTACTGGAAAACATGGTCCCGTCGCTGCGCAAGGCCAGGATGTGGGATAAGCAAGTGGAAAGCTTCCAGGCCGTCAGGCGCGAAATTTTGCAGGAATCTCAAGCCCCGTTCGGCACTGCCTTCCTGGACGGCTATGAAGCTGAAATCGCTCGTTGCGAAGACGAGGCCGATAGTGACAGGTGATGCCGCCGAGAGCGGATTGCTACTGTTGCAGTCGGCCCAGATCAGCGATGTCGGCGGCCGGGCATCCAACCAGGATGCGCTGCGCAGCGTGCAACAGGGCGCCCTGGCCTGCTACGTGGTGGCGGATGGGGCGGGCGGACACGCCGGCGGCGAGACTGCCTCCAGCCTGGCGACCGAGGGCTTGGCCGCGGCATTTGCGGCCGGCCCCGAATTCTCTGCGGCGGCGTTGCGCTATTGGGTAGACACCGCCAACGCGCAGATCGGCCATGCGCAGCTCGCACAGCCCGGGCTGCACGACATGAGCAGCACCGTGGCGGCGCTGCTCATAGACAGGCGGCAGGGTGCCGCGCTGTGGGCGCACCTGGGCGATACGCGGATCTATTTTTTCAGGCAGCGCAAGATACTGGCGATGAGCAAGGACCATAGCCTGGTGCAGCAGTTTATCGATGCCGGTTATTGCAGCAGTGAACAGTCCCGCACCCACCCGCAGCGCAATGTGTTGTTTGCCGCACTGGGGGCCGCAGACGATACGCCGCCGGAAGTGACGGAACATAGCGTGCCTGTGCAGCACGGCGATGCTTTTTTACTGTGCACCGACGGCCTGTGGGAATGGGTGCTGGAACACGAGATGGAGGCCGAGCTCGCCAATGCCGCATCGGCAGCCGCCTGGCTGGAAGGCATGCAAGCTGTCGCCAACCGCCGATTTGCGCAATCCGGCGCGATTCGCGACAATACGACAGCCTTTGCCGTCTGGATCAGCGCTGCGGCGCCCTGATGTCACAAGTTTCGCAATGACACGCTGTATGATAGCAACATTCCTTTCCTGACCACGCCAATGCCTACCCCCTCCCCCGACCAGGACAACCGCCTGACGCACCCAGACCTGCCGCAGTCAGACCCCGCCGCTGCGCATGCCGGTTCGGAAAACTGCCTGCCCGTAGGCGCGCGCCTGGGGGATTTTGAGATTACCGGCGTCATCGGCGAGGGCGGTTTCGGCATCGTCTACCTGGCTTTCGACCACAGCCTGCAACGTATCGTGGCGATCAAGGAATACATGCCGGTCGCGCTGGCCGGCCGCGGCCCGGACGATAGCGTGGTGATACGTTCGGTCAAGCACACCGAAGCCTTTAGCACCGGCCTGGAAAGCTATATCAACGAAGCGCGCCTGCTGGCCCAGTTTGACCATCCTTCGCTGGTGAAAGTCTATCGCTTCTGGAAGCAGAACAAGACCGCCTACATGGCCATGCAGTATTACGAAGGCCATACGCTGAAGTACATCGCGGAACACCATCCCGAGCTGATCGGCGAAGCGTGGCTGACCAATCTGCTGCGCTCCATCGTCGGGGCGCTGGAAACCCTGTACAGCGCGCACATCCTGCACCGGGATATTTCGCCGGAAAACATCATGATCCAGCGCAGCGGTGTGCCGGTGCTGCTGGATTTTGGCGCTGCGCGCCAGGTGATAGGCGGCACGCCGCAAGACCTGACCGTGATCCTGAAACCCAGCTTTGCGCCGGTAGAACAATACGCCGACGACGCCAACCTGATCCAGGGCCAGTGGAGCGATATCTATGCCTTGTGCGCGGTTGTGTACAGCGCCATCGTGAAGAAATCCCCGCCCAGCTCGGTCACGCGCATGATCAAGGACCCGATGCAGCGCCTGCAGGACCTGGCACCGCCGGGATATAGCCCGGCCTTCCTGGCGGCAATCGACCAGGGTTTGAATGTATTGCCCGATTTCAGGCCGCAATCGACTGCCGAGTTCCGCGCCCTGCTGGGCCTGGAAGCGGCTCCCAGCCTGCCGCCGCAGCCGCACGCGAAGCTGCCGCCGCAATTCACCACGCACGCTGCGCCGGCAAGCCGTCCAGCCGGCACTACTGCGCTGCCGGAAGAGCAGCCCATACCGGCCGCACCGGCAACTGCAAAAACATTCTCGGCTTCCGCCAAGAAAACCGGCGCGGCAAAAGCTGGCGCCTCGGCCGCCGTCACGCCGCACAAGCCGGGCCGGCGCTGGTATTACGCGCTGGCTGGCGGCGTCGTGATGATTGTCGTGGTGGGCGCCTGGAGCTGGAGCGGCGGCAAACCCGCCACCGTCGCAACAGAGACAGCGAACACGGCGGCAACAGTCGCGCCGGCCGATGCCAGCCCGCCACCGATGCCGGCCTTGCCGGCCGGCCCGGCGCCGGATGTCGCATCGGCAGCGGCCAGCACGGCAGCGCAGATCACCGCCACGCTGGACCAGAATGAAACCGTGCTGGCGGATGGGGCGAGCAATTCCAGCAAGACGGAAGCACCGGCGCCGATGACGCTGGTCACGCTAAACATCAAACCCTGGGGTACGCTGTATATCAACGGTGCGCACAAGGGCGTCAGCCCCCCGCTGAAAAGACTACAATTACCTCCGGGCAAGTATCAGGTTAAAATTGTGAATCCGAATTTCCCGGATTTTCAGACGGAATTGCAACTGACCAGCAAGAAAGCTGTCGCTTTGGCGCACGATTTTTCCAGCCAGGGCGGCACCCCCTGAGCGCGGCGAAGCCACCAAGCCGCGCCAATCGCAACTGCAATAGGGTCTGTTGTGCCGCTTGATCCGGGCCTTACCTAGGGCTATTGCAATGAAACCATACCTTCGCCGCTTATCCATCCTGAGCACCGTGCTCAGCGCAGCATTATTGACCGCGTGCGCCATTCCCGAACAGGCCACGCCGTCCGCACCGGCGGCGTCGAAACCGGCTGTCGGCGCCGCTGTGGCCCATGCCGAGCCGCCGGCGCCGGTCGTAATCCCGCCGTCCGCTGCGCAACTGGCGCTGACGGAGGGGATGGACTTGTATGACAAGGGGGATTTCAACGCAGCGATCAAAAAACTGTCAGGGTCGGCCGACATCTGGACTGCAGACAAGAGCCTGCAGCTCACCGCCCTAAAAACCATGGCCTTCTCATACTGCGTCAGCTCGCGCCAGACGCTGTGCAGGCTGCAATTTGAAAGGGCCCTGAGGATGGACCCCGGCTTTGACCTGGAGCCGGGCGAGAAGCAGCATCCGCTGTGGGCGCCGGTATTTGAGCAGGCCAAAAAGAGGATCTCTGCTGCGGCCAACAAACCGGCACCTGCGCGTAAATCCAGCGTTAAACCGGCACCCGCAGCCCAGTGAGGCAAGCGGCTGCCGCTATCGTTCCACGTCCTTCGCTCAGCTTCTGCCGCATCCAGAAAATAGCACATCCGCGCTACGCGCTGCAGGGCAAGTTGCCGGCGCGGCCCCGGCGTCAACCGCAACGATAATCCATCCAGGGTTTTCCTCAAGGACCGCAAGGCATCCTGACACCCGCTATTGCGCGTCGCACCCGGTCTTGCCGACTGGCGCGCAGCATATCGACTGTCCCAAGTTCTCCCAGGAGGCCGGCGGCGCGTAACAAATCGCTACGCTGCTGGGGCCCGTGAACCGCCAGCGCTCGCTGACGGCCGGTGTCGGCCATGCCCTTGGGATGATGGGAATGAAAACGCCGGGATCATGCAAGCAAGCTGCGGCAGGCTGCATGCAAGCGCACATAGCCTGAAATAGATGCAAATTTGCAACAATTCCTTAGAAATATTGAATCCATGTACAAAACGTTACATATGTAAACTATAATGCGAATTCTTCTCATTTAGATTTGTAACTACACACTATGCAATCCGATCGTTTCCCCAATTTGGCCCCGATTCCCCTGCTGCTGCGCGTCGTTTTCGCCACTGCACTGACAGGCACGGCAGCTCACGCTGCAGAACAAGATACAGCCTCCATGCAGGAGGCATCCCTGCCAACCGTCACAATCTCCGGCCGGGCCGAAAACGATAGTTACACGGTAAAGCGGACGACTTCCGCCACCAAAACCGATACAGTCATCCGTGACATCCCCCAATCGATCACGGTCATCAACCAGGCATTAATCAAAGACCAGTCGATGCAAAGCATGGCGGACGTTGCCCGCTATGTACCCGGCATTGGAATGGCAAATGGTGAAGGCAACCGTGATAGCCCGATCTTCCGGGGCAGCACGAGCGCCTCCGGCGACTTCTATATTGACGGCGTCCGCGACGACGTTGAATATTATCGCGACCTGTATAACGTAGAACGGGTTGAAGCCTTGACGGGCCCCAGTGCAATGATTTTTGGGCGAGGCGGTTCTGGTGGCGTGATCAATCGCGTCATCAAGCAGGCGAACTGGAGCACCGCGCGCGAAATCGATCTGACTCTTGGAAATTACCGTAACCGTCGTGCGGTCATCGATATCGGCCAGCCCATCAACGACAACGTCGCAGTGCGCATCACCGGCCTGGCTGAAGATTCGGGCGGATATCAGCGCAACGCCAAGATTGAGCGATCCGGCATCAACCCAACTGTCGCCGTCCGTTTCAGCAAGGACACCACGGCCATATTCGGCTACGAACACTTCGAGGACAAGCGCGCAGCCGACCGCGGTGTGCCGTCCCTGCGAGGCCTGCCGCTGGATGTGCCGTTCACAGCCTTCTTCGGCGACGCCAATCCCGACTCCCGGCCTACTCGCCTCAACTCGGATGCCGTGAGCAGCGTCATCGACCACGATTTTGGCGGCGGCGTTCATTTGTCCAATAAAACCCGCTACACGGACTATGACAAGCTGTACCAAAACTATAATTCCGGCGCGATCAATCTGGCGACCAACATGGTTCCCATTTCTGCGTACAACAATCATCAATGGCGGAAAAACCTGTTCAACCAGACCGACGTGACGTTCAATTTCGACAGTGGATCCGTGAAACACCAGGTGCTGGTCGGCATGGAGCTAGGCCAGCAAGATACTGACTATCTGCGCAAGACCGGCATATTCTCCAACAAGGGCACCTCGATCAATGTGCCGCTCGCCAGCCCCGATGGCGCCCTGCCGGTCAATTATGTGCTGGGCGGAAGCAATTCCGATCGCGACGGATCGAGCACCGCAAAAATCGCAGGCTTTTATGCACAGGATCAGATTGAATTTTCAAAAAACTGGCAAATGATCGCGGGTATCAGGTTTGACAGCTTCAAATTGGACTACAACAATAACCAGGCTGCAGGGATACTGGCTTTGCTGCCGTCCGCAGCGCACCTGTCGAGCAAGGACAACCTGGTCTCTCCACGTGTAGGGATCGTGTACAAACCTGCTGAAGAGGCGACTTTGTACGCCAACTACAGCGTTGCATCATTCCCGCGCGGAGGCGATCAGCTGAGCAGCCTGAACAGTATCAACCAAGGCTTGAAACCTGAAAAATTCATCAACTATGAGGTCGGCGGAAAATGGAACATCATTCCTGATTTGATGGCCACTGTCGCTGTCTATCGCCTGAACCGCAATAACGTTGCAGTCATCAATCCGGCTACAGGCATCGCCGACAGGCTGGTTGACGGGCAACGCACAAACGGCATTGAAATCGGCTTGAGCGGCAATGTCACCAAGAACTGGCTCGTGCAAGGCGGATATGCGCATCAGGATGCCAAACTGCTCGCCACGGCTTCGAGCACTGCATTGAACGGCGCATCGGTAGGCGGAGTCCCCAAAAACACTTTCTCGCTATGGAATCGCTATGACTTCACGCCGTCCCTGGGCGCAGGCGTCGGCGTGATTTATCGCGACGCCATGTATGCGTCGACCAGCAACACTGTTACGTTGCCGGGCTTCACCCGCATCGATGGCGCCGTGTACTACACGATCAATTCGAACTTGAAACTTCAAGTCAATATCGAAAACATGTTTGACAAGAAGTATTACGTATCTGCGAATGGCGACAACAACATCACCCCCGGTTCGCCTCGCGCATTTCGCGTTGGATTGCGCGCAAGCTTCTAAAGTAGCATCATAAAAATAAGGGGCTCTCCGCCCCTTATTTTTTTATTGTCGCAACAAAGATATTCTACGATTTTTCAGTGACAGCCAATCCGGCAGTCGATTGCAAAGCCGGCTAAAAACTGCCGGCAATCGCATGGCATCGACTTCATCCCTTCCCCGCGAATTTCAGGGTCAGGATGACAACGCCTCTTCGACAAAATCCAGCCTGTCCTGGCCCCAATACAACTCTTCTCCGACCAGGAAACTGGGGACCCCAAACAGCTTGCGCTGCACCGCCTGCTCGGTATTTTTCTTCAGCAGCTCCTTGACCTCGGGATTACCGACCATCGCCATGAAGTCTACGGCATCGAATCCGGCCGCAGCCAATACGGCCCCCAGTTGCGCGGGATCGCTCAGGTTCTTCGGCTGCTCAAACATGGCGCTGAAGATCGCTGCATTGTAGGCGTCGAATTCTTTTTTGCCGCGCAATTGCATGCCGGTGGCGCCGCGCATCAGGGTCAGCGTATTGATCGGGAAATACGGGTTCATGTTGAAGGTGACGCCATACCTGTCCGCCCAGCGCCGCAAATCCACTTGCGAATGCACCGCCTTCAGCGGAATTTCAGCCGGGCTGTGATTGCCTGTGGCCTGGAATATGCCGCCCAGCAGCACCGGCCGCCAGACGATTTCAGCCTGTTGCCTGGCGGCGATGAGCGGTAATCGATGATACGCCAGGTAGGTGTAGGGGCTGCCGAAATCGTAATAAAACTCTATCTGCTTGCTCATATGGTCTCCGTTGTCGTTATTAGAGAGGCGGGTGTGAGCCTGGCCAAGGGTAAGCTCGCGCCAGTCTCATTTACCAGCGCTCCATCCAGGGACGCAGATCCAGTTCATGCGTCCACGCGTCTTTGGGCTGGGTGTGCAGGTACCAGTAGTTCTCGGCGATATGCTCGGGGTTCAGTATGCCGTCCTGCGCCTTCAGCGCATAGCGCTCGGGGAAATTATCGCGGATGAACTCGGTATCGATGGCGCCGTCCACCACCACGTGCGCGACATGGATATTGCGCGGCCCCAGTTCGCGGGCCATGCTTTGCGCCAGCGCCCGCAATGCGTGCTTGGCGCCGGCAAAGGCGGCGAAATTGGCGGAACCTCGCAAGCCGGCCGTGGCGCCGGTGAACAGGATAGTGCCCCTGCCCCGCGCCACCATCCGCTTGGCCACTTCGCGCCCGACCAGGAAGCCGCCGAGGCAGGCCATTTCCCATATCTTGAAATATTTGCGCGCGGTTTCGTCCAGGATGCTGCACGGTACGTTGGCGCCGATATTGAAGACCATCACCTCTATCGGTGCGATGTCGCGCTCTATCTGTTCCACCAGCGCGATGACTTCCTCTTCCTTGCGGGCGTCGGACGCAAAACCGTGCGCCTGGCCGCCTTCTGCAATGATTTCGTCTATCAGCGGCTGCAGTTTGTCGCTGCTGCGCCGGGTGGCGCAGGCGATCAAGCCTCCCCTGGCAAAGCGCTTGGCGATCGCGCCGCCGGTAGCGTCACCGGCGCCTATCACCAACGCCGCGCCTTTGTGCTCCCCTGCATTTGCCTTCTCTATCATGGCGTCTCCTCTGTATTTTTAAATAACGATCGTTACGATAACGAACGTTATGCTATGATCCAGCGCATGTCAAGCACATTTTGCCGAGAAAAATCATGCGATACAGCTCCGAACATAAAACCACGATGAGAAAACATCTGCTGACCGTCGCCGGCGCAGAGACCAAGAAGAAGGGCTTTGCCGCTGTCGGGGTGGATGGCCTGATGCAAGCCGCAGGCGTGACCAGCGGCGCCTTCTATAGCCATTTTTCTTCAAAAAACGAATTATTCAAGGCCGTCGTCGAAGCAGAATTGCAAGACAGCATACAGATGCTGATCGGCAATCCGCACCAGGATCTGGCCGCCTGGCTGGACCACGAGTCCAGCCGCTACCTGACCATGAGCCATGTCAGACACCCTGAAGCCGGTTGCGTCTTGCCGGCGCTGGGAGCGGAAATTTCGCGCGCGGACGACAGCGTAAAGAAAATGTATGAGCAACAAATGCTGGATGCAAAAAACACGCTGGCCAGCCGCCTGGGAGACGATACCGCGGCCTGGGGCTTCATCGCACAATGTGTAGGCTCGCTGCTGTTGGCACGGGCAATGCCGAATGAAGAAACGCAACAGGCGGTGATCAACGCCAGCAAGCAGTTCCTGCAGCGCGCGATCACACAAGGCACAGGCAACGAGCCGGCATCCACCGCAGGCAACGCGACGCCGTCACCACACCGGCCGCCACCAGCCTGACGTTCATCGCTATGTACCGTCCAACTACCAGCTGCTGATAGGGGCGCCGGACAATCTGGGCCGGCGCTTTTTTCACTAGCTACAAAAAGCGCGCCTTGAGCCGGCACCTGACGGCGGCAAGGCAATTTGCTAGTCCCGTTTTTCTTTCACCGTCAGCGGCAGCTCGACAATGAAGCTGGTGCCGACCCCAAGCTCGCTTTGCACGCTGATGTCGCCGTTTAATATCGATGTGACAATGTTGTAGCAGATGTTCAGCCCGAGACCGCTGCCGCCCTGCCCCAGTTTGGTGGTGAAGAAAGGATCGAAGATACGCTTCAGGTTTTCTTGCGGTATGCCGACGCCGTTGTCGCGGAACTCTATCCTCACCATTCCGGACTCCGCCATTCTGGCCGACAGCCGCATCTGGCCGGGCTTGCTGTTGTCAAATGCATGCAGCAAGGCATTGTCGATCAGGTTGGTGACGACCTGGCCCAGCGAGCCGGGATAGCTGTCCATCGCGATATGTGGTGGAATATCCAGCGAGATGCTCTGGCCCGAATGGCCGATGCGCAGGTTCAGCGTGGCGATAATTTCCTGCATCACCTGATGCAGGTCGAACACGCGGCGCTGTTCCGACGTGCGGTCAACCGCCACTTGCTTGAAGCTGCTGACCAGCGTCGCCGCGCTGGTCAGGCCGCGCATCAGGATGGCCGACGAAGTCTGGGCATCGGCGCAATAGGCGTTCAAATCCGAGCGCTTGAGCCCTTGCCCTGCCAGCTTGGACATCAATACCTTGGTGTTTTCTGCCAGCGTGCTGGCAACCAGCAGGCAGTTACCTATCGGCGTATTCAATTCGTGCGCAACGCCTGCCACCAGCGAACCCAGTGCCGCCAGTTTTTCCTGCGCGACCAGCTGCGCCTGGGTTTCCTTCAACAGGCGATAGGCGTTGGCGTTGTCCACGGCGATCGCGCCGTACGCGCACAGGGTGCGAAAAATCAGGCGTTCGCGCTCGCCGTAGGCATGCTCCTTGGAGGACTGTATCGTCATCACGCCCAGCACGCGATCGGCGATGGTCAGCGGAGCAAATAAAAGACTCAGCGTCGCTTCGGTGCCGGGCACCAGGTTGAGATTGGTCTCGCCCGGATCTATCTCTATCATGATCTCCTGCTGCTCGCGCACGCAGCGGGCAGAATTCGAATTCAGGTCAGCCAGCGAGATGCTGTTGGGCGGCAGGGGCTCGCCATTCTCCACGCCGAACGCAGACGTCACGCTGCGCCTATCGGTATCCATCAGGTAAATGATAAACGAGGTCACGTGCAGCAAGCCATGCACATGCCGATTCAGCGCCTGGAACACCGCGGCCAAATCTAGATTGGCGGTAATTTCCTGCCCTATGGCCCCCAGGCGCTCCAGGCTGGCGCTGGTTTGCAGCAAGACCTCCGCCCGTTTCGCTTCCGCGATCGCCAGTTGCCTGTGGTACTCCCCCTCGGCGCGCATGCGCTCGGTCTGGTGGCTGACCTGCATCGCGGTGGCGCGGTTGCTGGCTTCCTGGTTGTGCGTCTTGTCGCGGGCGGCAATCGCGAGCCGGCCGACGACGAAGGCTTCCTTGAAATCTCCCAGCGCGGCATGCGCATCGGCAACGGCGTCGAGCAAAGTGCCGGGTATCGTATAACCCTTGATCACCGCGGCGACATCCAGGGCCTGCTGCAGGTAGTGCAAGGGTGCGCTGGCTTCGCTCATGTCTTCCGGCGGCGGCAGTTGATGGCGCGCATGGATGGCCGCCAGCACCTTTAACACGTCGATCTGGCGGAAATTATCCTTGCTGCGCTGTGCCAGCGTCAGCGCTTCCCGCGCCGTCTCCAGCGCCTCTTCGGCGTGGTCCATTTCCGACAAGGCATGCGCCAGGCCGCGTCTGGAGCCGATCTGAAAATCCATCTGGGACAAGGCATCGGCGCGCTGCTTCAGTTGCTGGAAGCTGCTCAGCGCCAGCTCATGGTCGCCGCAATCGAGCGCCAGGTCGCCCCGGTATCTGAGCGCCATCAGATAATTGCGCGAGCCCACCAGCGGCGTCAGCAGGAGCAGCGCTTCTTCCAGCAGTTCCTGGGCCGGGGCCAGCCGCCCCAGCCGCCGCAAAGTCTCGGCCATCTGGGTCAGGCACAGGCCCATGCTGGCGGGCCACCCGGTGGGACGCGCCAGGTCGTGGCTGCGCTGCATCCACACCAGCGCTTCCTGGTGATCGTTCAGGCTGTTAAAAGCGTCGCCCACATTGGCCGCGGTATGGATGGCTCGGCGGATTTGGCCGGTGGCCAGCGACGCTTCATAGGCTCGCATGCCGTGCGTCAGCGCCTTGGCAAAATCACCTGACAGGCCGGCGATCTGGGACAGGAATTCATGCACGCTGACCTGCAGCGCCAGGCCAAGGTCCGGCCTGTCCGCATAAAAACGATCACCCCAGCGGACTGCGGCATCATGCACATCCTTCACCGCGACATTAAACGCCAGGCCGCCTTCCGCCAACTCCTCCCGCACCTTGTCGCCGGCCTCGCGGGCATAGGCGGCGGCAGCCTCCATCTCGCTGGCCACACGCAACGGATTGCCGCGGCTGAGCACAATGGAACCCAGCAAGAAATGCGCATCGGCGCTACCGACCAGCTCTCCGAGCAGGCTGAACTCCTGTACGGCCTGCTCGGCCAGGTGCTGGGCATCTTCCAGTTCGGCGAACAGCCATTTGGCTTCGCCATGCACCAATGACAAACGTGCCCTGAGGCTACGTCGTTGCGGCTCGGGCAGCGCGGATTTCGCGAGCAAGGCGTCCGCTTCGGCCGCCAGCGATACCGCCCTGCGCGTATCGCGCTGGCGCAAGTGCCATGCAAGCGTTACCAGGCCAGACAAGTAGGCGGCGCCCTGCAAGGCAGGCAACGTCCCTTCCAACTGGACAACATCCTCATTGGTAACGAACATTTCCATTTATCTGGGTGCCTTGAAAGCTTTCAGTACAGGGGTCAATTGAGAAACCGAATCCAGGACATGTTAGGACATGTCAGGACAAAATTGCATGGTACAGCCACTCGGGCTTAGCGGTCCATGGACATATTCCCATGCAAAAATATGACCGCATGCCGGCAGCCGCGACCGGGTAAATATCAAATTGCCAGTTCTACGCGATTCCGGCCTTTATCCTTGGCGATGTAAAGTGCCTCATCGGCCAAATGTATCAGCCCGTTAAAACTGATCTGCTGGTCCTGCGCGACGACTGCCACTCCCATGCTGAGCGATGCGGGCACGTCGCCCGCGTCGGTAACAATCGGCTTGCTGCAGATGACCTGCCTGACCCGTTCGGCGATCTCCGTCGCTTCGCTGGCATCGCAGCCGGGCAGCACGATCAACAATTCCTCGCCGCCATAACGCCCCAGCGAATCGTAGGGGCGCAGTACCGAAGAAATCCTGCCGGCTGCTTCGCGCAATACCGCATCGCCCGCCAGATGGCCGAAATCATCATTGATACGCTTGAAATGATCCAGGTCGCCAAAAATAATCGCAAATGATTGCCGGTTCCTTTGATGGCGGGTCAATTCCTTTTGCAGGATTTCCATGATCGCGCCGCGGTTGTACAGACCGGTCAGCGCATCGTGGCTGGCCTTGATGCGCAGTTTTTGCTCCAGCTCGGCGATGCGGCGCCCCGCCCTGACGCGCACCTGCAGCTCGTCCATGTTGAAAGGCTTGCTGATAAAATCGTCGGCCCCTGCATCCATGGCCTGCACGATGAACTCGGTTTCGCTTTTACCGGTCAGCATGATCATGTAGACGTAGCGATCCTTCACACTTTCGCGCACGACGCGGCAGACATCGATGCCGTCCATGCCGGGCATCATCCAGTCTATGACGGCGAGCATCGGTGCATCCTGGCCTTGCAGGATTTCGCAAGCCTGATTGCCGTCGCTGGCGGTGACCACCTGATAGCCCCAGTCTTCCAGCGCCGCCTGCAGATACAAGAGGGAGATAGGCTCGTCATCGGCGATGAGTATTTTCATTGCGCACCTCCCCGCATATCTGCAGCCGCATCTCTTCCGATGCGCAACTGATGCTCGCCAATACTGGACTCCTGTTCTGCCATCCATTCCGATGCATGCAATCTCAACTCCTGTGGGGGGGTGGAAAGACGCGCTCATATAGTTTCAGCAACTGCGAAACACCGCGCTAATTTATTTCCAGAATAATACTCCCGCTCTCGATCATCATGGTATCAAAGAAAGAATTTCCTTGGAATATTATCTTTTTTGCATAATTCATACAGCCATCGGAATTCCTGGACAATAAAAAATGGAGTAGCCATTGCTGGCTACTCCATTTTCATATTGCTTAAGCTAGTTCAGGCAGTTGCCTGAACTGGATTAGAACACGTGGCGAACGCCTACGTTGAACAGCTTGTCAGTCGCGCCGTTTGCGCCTGCGTTGTACGCTACATTAGCGTCGTTCGCAGTGCGGGAGAACGATGTGTACAGGTTAGTACGCTTGGACAAAGCATACAGGTAACCCAAAGCGAACTGGTTAGCGTTAGCGTTGGAAACGTTTTGGTCAGTTACACGTGTGTAGTCAGCCAGGAAAGAACCTGGGCCGAACGGCACTGTTGTACCGATCATCCAGACGCGCTGTTCTGTGCCTGCCAGGTTAGTAACGCTTGTGGAGCCTTTGATCGACTCAAAAGCAACGTGTGCTTTTGCTACGCCGAAGTCATATACGCCGCCTACGAATACTTTTTTGCCGCCAACAGCGTCGTTGCCGTTTACGTCGTTAGCTTTTTCGTACGCAACTGCTGCGTAGACTGGGCCAGCGGAGTAAACACCGGACAAGCCGACAGTGCGGTTTGCAGAATTGTTGCCTGCAACTTCGCCGAATGCGTACTGAGCGCTACCAACGAAACCGCTCAGGTTTGTTGTGGAGTAAGTAACTGCGTTGTCGCGGCGTGTGCCGACTTTGAACAAACGGTCGATGTTACCAGCCAGACCCAGGCTGAACGGATCAACTGCTTCGCCGATGGAGTAAGTGACGGATTTTTGACGACCCAGGTTCACGGCGCCGAAGTCACCGGACAAACCAACGTAAGCCTGACGACCGAAAGCCAGACCGCCTTGATCGTAAGTACCTGTGTCAACTTTCAGGCCGCTTTCCAACACGAAGTTGGCTTTCAGACCGCCGCCTAGATCTTCAGTACCTTTGAAACCGATACGGGAACCGTTTTGCAGGCCGCTGTCCAGGCCGAGTTTGCTGCCGGCGGCGCCGCCGTTGTCGTCGCGGGAGATACCTGCGTCAACCAAGCCGTAGATAGTTACGGAAGACTGTGCAAAAGCTGCACCAGAGAAAGCGCCCAACAAGGCAACTGCGATTAGTGATTTTTTCATTTATAGATTCCAAAAAAAATTGAAATTTGGTTCATGCCGAGAATAATGTTGCATAATCGGCATCAGTAAGTTTGCAGGTCTCAAAAGCCTTGAATCCGGATTACAGACCCAACGACGAATACCACTATACCTGCGGAAAGTGACAACTTGATGAATTGACCAAAGCTGGCTAATGCACTCTGACAGATGTCGTTTAAAAAATACACTAACGATATCTCATTAACATATAACAAAATTATCAGAGACTTTGGGCAAACGGCTTCGCATTATAGTCAAAATTCGAAAATGGTGCAGAGCATTAACAAAATGTAGCTAACCTAACAAATTTCAAGTGCTTTGTTACAAAGTAATTTCTCAGTTACCAATGACAATGATTGATTTCGAAAGAAAAAGTTCCCGACCACTGGGCAGTTTGCAATGCAACAATAATGTGCATCGCCTGAAGTACGGCGCGCATTTTTAGTGCTGAGAGGGAATTATTACTTTAAAGAAAGCACATCTCAGGCAGCATGATATGCGCTTTTCGGTTTGCGTGCAGACGAGCTAGACAATGCTCTCCCAGGCATTTTTCTTGCCTGAAAGCATGCGCGCATAAGCACGCGACATATACCAAGTGGTCATACCGGCGACGGCAAAAAACAGTTGCCCAAGCGCCAACAGCAACACCGAACGATCCAGTATGGGCGCGACGACACCTGCCACTACTGCGCCCAGCACCGTCACGGAAAACGACTGGCAGGAAGCCACGATGCCGCGTATCGTCGGGAACAAATCCAATACCAGCAGCGTCGCCCCGGGTGCGACCAGGGACATGCCGAAAGTATAGAAAAACAAGGTGATCACGGACCACGGCAGCATGGCCGGCCAGATCGCATGGTAAATAAAATTGACCAGCGAGGAACCTATCAGGAAGTAGAAGCCGATGTTGACCTGCCTCCACACCGTAATTTTTCCGGCCAGCCGGTTCGCCGTCAGGGCGCCGAAAAAGATGCCGCCGACAGAGGGTACAAACTGCCAGCCGAACTGGTCCGGTCCCAGTTTAAGGTGCTGTGTAATGAATACCGGGGCAGCCGAAACATAGAGAAACAAGCCGGCGAAATTGAACGCGATAGTGCCTGCCTTCAGGTGAAATAAAGGCGATTTGAACACCATTTTGTAACTTTGCCACAGGAATTCGGCGCTGAAAGGTTGACGTTTCTCTACCGGCAGCGACTCCGGCAGGCGTTTGTAACAGACCCATAGTAGTACTACGGTGTATCCGAAAAGCAACAGAAAAATGGTTCGCCAGCCGGAAAAAGTGACCACCCATCCGCCTAATATCGGCGCGATTGCCGGTGCGATGGAAAATATCATCGTCACCAGCGACAGCAGGCGTTCCGCCGGAGCGCCGGCGTACATGTCGCGGATGATGGCGCGGCCGACCACGACGCCGGCCCCGGCCGAGACCCCCTGCAGGATGCGGAAGCCCCATAGGTAATGAATACTGTGCGCGGAGGCGCAGCCGAAGGATGCCACCGCGAACACCGCCAGTGACACCAGGATGATGTTGCGGCGGCCAAACGCATCGGACAAGGCTCCATGCCATAAAATCATCACCGCAAACGCCAGCATGTAGGCCGTCAGTGTTTGTTGCACTTCTATGGCGCTGGCGTTCAGTGTGGACTGTATGCTGGGAAAGGCCGGCAGGTAGGTATCTATCGAAAACGGCCCCAGCATCGCCAGCGCCGCCAATAGGGTAGCCAGCGCACCGGTGCCGGCTAGTTGCAGCTTCGAGGGTGACGCGTGTTCTGAGTTGGAGGACATAATATATATAAAAAAATAATTTCAGCGACGACAAAAATTTGCCTGCTGATAAAAGGCACGCGCGTCCGCACGCCTATATCTGTATATATGCGTCCAAACCAGATGACCGACTAAATTTTGAACTGGCAGCCCGCGTCCGGGCTAGGGCTGCCATCCCGACCTGCCTGAAACAGGGACGAGGAATATCCGACACGCTCAGCTGATCCCGCCCATGCACAGGTACTTGATTTCCAGGTATTCGTCGATGCCGTATTTGGAACCTTCACGTCCCAGGCCGGACTGCTTGACGCCGCCGAAGGGTGCCACTTCATTGGAGATCAGGCCGGTATTGATGCCGACCATGCCGTACTCCAGCTTTTCTGCCACGCGCCAGACGCGGCCGATATCGCGTGAATAGAAATACGAAGCAAGGCCGAAATCGGTATTATTGGCCGCCGCGACAACCTCTTCTTCCGTCTTGAACTTGACGACCGCTGCGACCGGACCGAAGGTTTCTTCGACCATGATCTGCATTCCGTCATGGACATTGGACAGCACGGTAGGTTCATAAAAAAGCGAACCGAGAGAACTTTTTTTACCGCCGGCCAGCAAGGTTGCGCCTTTTGCAAGCGCATCGGCGACATGTTCCTCCACTTTTGCAACGGCCTGCTCGTCGATCAGCGGCCCTTGCATGACGCCTTGGTCGAAGCCGTCGCCCACCTTGATCTGGCCGGCGCCGGCAGCGAGCTTTTCTACAAACGCATCGTAAATCGATTCATGCGCATAAAAGCGGTTGGTGCAGACGCAGGTCTGGCCTGCATTGCGGAACTTGGATTGCAGGGCGCCTTCAACGGCAGCGTCCAGATCGGCGTCTTCAAAGACGATGAAAGGCGCATGCCCGCCCAACTCCAGCGCCAACTTTTTGACGGTAGGCGCGCACTGCTTCATCAGGATGCGGCCGACCGGAGTGGAGCCGGTGAAGGACAGATGGCGCACCACCGGGCTATCGCACAGCACCTTGCCGGCCTCTATCGATTGATCGGAGTCTGCCGTAATGACGTTCATCACGCCCGCCGGCAAGCCGGCGCGATGCGCCAGCTCCGCCATCGCCAGCGCGGAAAGCGGCGTTTGTTCGGCAGGCTTGATCACGATGGTGCAGCCGGCGGCGATTGCCGGCGCCACCTTGCGGGTAATCATTGCAATAGGAAAATTCCATGGCGTGATCGAGGCGCACACGCCTATCGGCTGCTTCAATACCACCATGCGCTTGTCGCGCCAGGTGGAGGCCATTACATCGCCGGAAACCCGCTTGGCTTCCTCGGCAAACCATTCGATGAAACTGGCGCCGTACAGGACTTCGCCCTTGGCTTCGGCCAGCGGCTTGCCCTGCTCCGCAGTCATCAGCGCGGCCAGGTCGTCGGCATTGGCAATCATCAGGTCAAACCATTTGCGCAGCACCGCAGCCCTTTCCTTGCCGGTCTTTGCCGCCCAGCCTGGGAAAGCCGCTTGCGCGGCATCAATCGCTGCCTGCGTCTCGGCGGCGCCCATATTCGGCACGCTGCCGACCAGCTTTTGGTTGGCAGGGTTGGTGACGGCGAAACTGCCGGCCGCATCTACCCACAATCCGTTGATATAGGCTTGATTGCGTAATAGCGAAGGGTCTTTGAGGGTGAGTGCTTGGGCTTGTGACATCGATATCTCCAGCTGGACAAGTGAGCTAACCAGCATAACGCAAAGTGCATACCTCTGCTGGAGATGCACCATGAATCTTTTTCACACCAGGGAAAACTCAGTGAAACTTGCATCCGGGCCGGCTAGCGCGGCAGCGGGACCCGGATGCATCAGCGGACGTTTATTGAGCGGCCGGTTTCGGCTTGGCCTCTTCCCTGCGGTTGAAACCGGCAACCATGTCAAACCGGAACAAGCGGCATTCCAGCGCGCCATTGAAGAATGGCGTCTTGCGCGACTCTTTCAGGCGCAGCAGTTTCGGCAAGCCAAGGTCGGCCGTGAACAGGAAGACGCTCCAACCGGCAAAGCGCTGTTTCAGCGTGGTGCTGAACGCGCTGAAGAATTCCCTGGCCTGGTCGTCAGCCTCTATCGTGCTGTCGCCGCGCACGCCTATCCGTTCGCCATAGGGCGGGTTGGTCAGCAGTACGCCCGGGGTTTCTGTCGGCGCCTTGATTTCTTGCGCCTCGATCTGCTTCAGCGGCACGTCAAACTTGATGCCGGCCTTGTTCAGGTTATTGCGCGTCATGACGATCATGTCGCCGGAAATGTCGCTGCCGAAGATGCTGGGTTCGGTCGGCAAGGGATGCGCCCGGACCGCACCCTTGATCGCCTGCCATTCTTCTTCCTGGAAGCTGGCAAATTTCTCGAATGCGAACTCGCGTCGTATGCCCGGCGGGATACCCGCCACCATTTGCGCCGCTTCAATCAGGATGGTGCCGGAACCACACATGGGATCAAACAGCGGCACGCCCGGTTTCCAGCCCGAGGTACGCAGCAAACCGGCAGCCAGGTTTTCGCGCAAAGGCGCGTCGCCGGTTTCCATGCGCCAGCCGCGCTTGAACAAGGCTTCGCCTGAAGTATCCAGGTACACGGTGAAGTTGTGCGCATCCAGGAAGCCGACGATACGCATGTCGGGATTCTTGGTATCGACCGAAGGCCGCTGGGTGAACTGATCGCGGAAACGATCGCATATCGCATCCTTGATTTTCAGCGTAGCGAACTCCAGGCTTTTCAGCGGCGATTTCACTGCGGTGACGTCGACCCGTATCGTATGGTGGTAGCCGAACCAGTCTTCCCACGGCTGCTCCAGCGTCAGGTCGTAGATGTCGTTTTCATTGATATAGCCGGCATGCGCCATGCGCAGCAAGACGCGCGACGCGATCCTGGAGTGCAGGTTGATGCGGTAGGCATCCTGCAGCACGCCGGAACAATGCACGCCGCCCGGCACCTGGTTGTGCACTTTCAGCGTTTTATCCTGGTGCGATATTTCGTCCAGTTCTTCCGCCAAAGCGGCTTCCAGGCCGCGCGGGCAAGGGCAAAAATAGGAATAACGTGTCATAGGGGAACCTTTTATCCGTTGTGATTCAAATTGTTACAAGACCGGCACCATTGCCTGTCCTGTTTGCTGCTCACTACAAGTTGCAAACTGCCTCTTCAAACGAAGCGGCAGGGATTGCAATTCTTTATTTCTGGAACGCTCGTTCCAGGAAATCCATCCTGTCCTGGCCCCAGTAGCCTTCGCCCTGGTACACATACCAGGGTGCGCCGAATACATTGGCGGCGGCGGCATCATTGGTGAACCGGTCATACTCAGCCTGTACGCTGGCGGTCTCCGAGGATTTCAGCAAAGCCTTGCCGTCCAGCTCGCACTCCAGCGCCAGCGCAACCAGGGTGTCGGGATCGGCAATATTTCGCTGGTCCGCCCAGACCGCAGACATGATCGCCTGCGTCAGGTTCATCGCGGCGTCCGTGCCGTTTGCCAATTGCGCCGCAATGATCAGCCTGGCCGCAGGATCGGCCGCCACCGGGAAGAAAGTCGGCTGCACATGCATCGGCAGGCCCAGGTGCTCGCTCCAGCGCTGCATCTCCACCAGCCGGTAGGCCTGGCGTTGCGGCGCGCGTTTGGCCAGCGGCAGACCGCCGGACACGCCGAAGATCTTGCCGAGATCAACCGGCTTGACCTCTATCTTCACATCGTATTTTTTAGCCAGCGCAGCAAAGCGTTGGTGCCCCAGGTATGACCACGGCGACTGAGGCGCAAAATAATACTCACAAACCTTGGACATACATCACTCCCAAAATGCGCTTTAGCAAAATATCAGAAAAAGAGGCGACCGGATTCAGAACGGTTTTACGACCACCAGAATCACTATCGCCAACAGCAAAACCACCGGCACTTCATTGAACCAGCGGAACCACTTGTGGCTGCGCTGGTTGCGGCCCTGTTCAAATTTTTTCAGCAGCGAACCGCAGGCGTGATGATAGCCCAGCAGCAAAACAACGATGCCCAGCTTGGCATGCATCCAGCCGTTGCCCGGTCCCTTGCCTATGCCGTAGCCCAGGTACAGCCATAGTCCAAAAACAATGGCGGGCACCGCCAGTAGCGTCATGAAGCGGTACAGCTTGCGCGCCATCAACAACAGGCGCTCGGTAGTGCCCGTTTCATTTTCCATCGCCAGGTTCACAAAAATGCGCGGCAGGTAAAACAAACCGGCAAACCAGGAGACGATAAAAATGACGTGTAGCACCTTAATCCAGAGCATATTTTTCCTTTTTAATAAATTACTCAAGCAACGCGGCCTACTGCTAATGCCGCTCAGTCAAGCGTAGACTCCCTTGGCTTGTCGTCCCCGCGCAGGCGGGGACCCAGCGGCTTGCACCCGCACGACACGGGATTCCCACCGGCACGGGAATGACACGGATTGGCGTTTTTTCCTTAACTGAGCGCCACTCCCCTACTGCCTGACTTCGCCATGTCCAAACACGACATACTTCAGCGACGTCAAACCTTCCAGGCCGACCGGCCCGCGCGCGTGCAGCTTGTCGTTGGAGATGCCTATCTCGGCACCCAGCCCATATTCAAAACCGTCGGCAAACCGGGTGGAGGCGTTCACCATCACCGAGGCGGAATCCACCTCGCGCAGGAAACGCAAGGCCCGGGTATAGTCTTCAGTGATGATCGCTTCCGTATGTTGCGATGAATAGGCATTGATATGCTCTATCGCCTCATCCATGTCGGCAACCACCTTGACCGCAAGGATGGGCGCCAGGTATTCGGTGCTCCAGTCTTCCTCGGTGGCTGCCGCCAGGTGCGGGTAAGCGGCGAGTATTTTTGCCGCCGCGGCGTCGCAGCGCAATTCGACTTCCTTGCCGGCATACAGTTCGGCCAGTTGCGGCAATACCTGTGCGGCAATGCCTTGTGCGACCAGCAAAGTTTCCATCGTATTGCAGGTGCCGTAGCGATGGCATTTGGCATTGAAGCCGATGTCGACGGCCTTGGCGATATCCGCCTTGTCGTCGATATACACATGGCAGATGCCGTCCAGGTGCTTGATCATCGGCACCTTGGATTCGCGCATCAGCCGCTCTATCAAGCCCTTGCCGCCGCGCGGCACGATCACGTCCACATACTGCGGCATGGTGATCAATTCGCCGACGGCGGCCCTGTCGGTCGTCTCCACGATCTGCACCGCATCTGCCGGCAGGCCGGCGCCGGCCAGACCTTCCTTGACCAGCGTAGCCAGCGCCTGGTTGCAATGGATCGCTTCCGAGCCGCCGCGCAGTATCGTCGCATTGCCGCTCTTGATACACAGGCCGGCGGCGTCCACCGTCACGTTCGGTCGCGCTTCGTAAATAATGCCTATCACGCCCAGCGGCACCCGCATCTGCCCCACCTGTATGCCGGTGGGGCGGTACTTCATATTCGATATTTCGCCGATAGGATCGGCCAGGCTGACGATTTGCTCCAGGCCTTCGGCCATCGTCGCAATCGCCTTGTCGGACAGCGTCAATCTGTCCAGCAGCGCCGGTGCCAGGCCGTTGGCGCGCGCAGCGTCCAGGTCTTTTTCATTGGCGGCGCGCAGCGTCGCGGCATCGCGGCGGATGGCGGCGGCGATCAGCGACAACGCCAGGTTCTTGGCGGCGGTATCGGCTTTGGCCATCGCGCGCGACGCTTTCCTGGCGCGCAGGCCGACATCGCTCATGTATTGCTTGATATCCATTTGCTTGCTTTGAAAATAAATTTCTGAAGGAACCGCTATCCGTTGCCGAATACAACTCCGCCTGGTGCATGTCCCTGGATAAGGGTTTCACGGTAGGCGCACCGACCGCCGCTTCAATTGCAAAACTTGATGCCTTGTGGGCATCCCTGCCAATTGAACAATGATACTTTTCCGTCCCGATTTTTCGCCTGCAATAAGTCGGTCACGCTTTTGCGATGCGCAAACCCAGCTGCAATAACGCATCCCATGCATCGCCCGCAAAATCCTTGGCGCGTAAACCTTTAACCATCTTATCGACTTGCGCGGCATCTTGCAGCGCGGCCTCCAAAGTTGTCTGGCTGACACGATGCAGCGCCGGCGCCATCAATTTTTCACGCGGGCCCCAGATGCGGTATTCTTTCAGCAAGACACCCAGCGGGCGGCCCTGGGTCATGCCGGACTTCAGTTTCAACAGGGTGCGGATCTCTTCCGCGACTGCCCACAGCACCAGCGGCAGCGCCTCGCCTTCGCCCTTCAGCCCTTCCAGCATGCGCACCAGGCGCGGCACGTCGCCAGCCAGCATCGCTTCATTCAGCTTGAACACATCATAGCGGGCCACATTCAGCACTGCATCGTGGATTTGTTCAAAACCCAGTTTACCCTGAGGATGCAACAGGGCCAGCTTTTGTATCTCTTGATGCGCGGCCAGCAGATTGCCCTCCACGCGGTCGGCTATAAAATCCAGGCTCTGCCGGTCGGCGCTCTGGCCCTGCAAGGACAGGCGCATCGATATCCACGCAGGCAATTGCGCGCGCTCCACCAGCGGGATGTCAATGTACACCGCTGCTTGTTGCAAGCTGGCTACCCAGGCCGCTTTTTGCGTGGCCCAGTCCAGCTTGGGCAAAGTGATCAGGGTCAGGTTATCGGGCGACAGATGCGTGACATAATCCTGCAGCGCCTGCCCGCCGTCCTTGCCCGGTTTGCCGGTCGGTATGCGCAGGTCTATCAGCTTCTTGTCGCCGAACAGCGATTGCGACTGATTGGCGGCCAATAAGGCGCCCCATTTAAAGCTGCGCTCCACCGTCAGTATGTCGCGCTCCAGAAAGCCCTGGCTGCGCGCGGCACGGCGTATCTTGTCCGCAGTCTCCAGCGCCAGCAAATGCTCGTCGCTGGTAATCACATACAGCGGCGCCAGCGATTTCGCCAGGTGCGCATCAACCGCATCAAAACGCAATTGCATTGATATTCCCGTCAGCTCATGTTCAGCACGGCCAGCCGGCGCATGATCTGCTGCACCAGGTCGGTCTGCATGTCGCGGTACAGCACGGCCTCTTCCGCCTCTTTCGCCAGCACCTGGGATTCATTAAAGCTGATATTGCGCTTCAGGGCGATGTCCGTCGGCGCCAGGAGCTCCTTGCCGGCCTTGTCCCTGACCCGAAAACGGAAGGTGTACTGCAGATTGTATTCACGCACCCGGCCCTGGCTGTTCAGGGACAGGATGACCTTTTCCCTGTTCTCTGCCAGCACATCAAGGATGACTTCGGCGTCATTCGGGCTGGACGTAATAATGGTGTGGCCGTTGGCGCGGATATTGCGTTTCAGTTCGCTGCCCAAAGGCGAAGCCTCGCCAAAGCCCACATAGATGCTCTTGAACGGAAAGGAAACCGCGCCGCGCATCGCAAACCCGCAAGCGGACAACATCAACGCCAATGCGAACAAGCTGGCGAACTGGGCGGATCTGGATAGACTGCGGCGCATGTAAAGGTTCCTTGCTGTTTATTGAGGTATCAAGCAACGATATTGATCAGCTTGCCCGGCACGACGATAATCTTCTTCGGCGTACCTTCCACATAACGCTGCACATTTTCATTGGCCAATGCCGCCGCTTCTATGCTGGCCTTGTCGGCATCCTTGGCAATCTTGATGCTGCCGCGCAGTTTGCCGTTGACCTGTATCATCATCTCGATTTCTGTCTGCACCAGCGCCGCTTCATCCACTTGCGGCCACGGCGCATCCAGCAAATCGCCAAACTCTGCCGCATAACCCAGGTCTACCCACAAACCGTGGCTGACGTGCGGGCACACCGGATACAGGCTGCGCAACAGGATGCCGAAAGCTTCGCGCGCGACGGCCGCATGACCGGCCTCATTGCCCGCCGCTTCCAGCTTGAAGGACTCTATCGTGTTCAGCAGCTTCATCGCGCCGGACACGACGGTGTTGTACTGCATGCGCTCATAATCGTAGCTAATCTGGCGCAATACGGTATGCACTTCGCGGCGCAGGGTTTTGGCGTCCGCGCTCAGGTCCGCCGGCACTTTGCCGGCGCCGGACAGCGTTTGCTCGTTCTTGGCGCCAAAGGTCCAGACCCGGCGCAGGAAGCGGTGCGCGCCCTCGACGCCGGAGTCATTCCACTCCAGAGTCTGCTCGGGCGGCGATGCAAACATCACAAACAGGCGGGCGGTATCGGCGCCGTACTGGTTGATCAATTCCTGCGGATCGACGCCGTTGCTCTTGGACTTGGACATCGTGGTCATCTCGTATTCCAGCGGCGAACCGTCGGACTTGAGACGGCCGCCGACCACCATGCCTTGCTCGTTATAGATCACGTCGACTTCATGTTCCCAGTGATAATTCTTGCCCGCGCCTTCCGGCTTCTGGAAGAAGGCGCCTTTCAGCACCATGCCCTGGGTCAGCAATTTGGAAAACGGTTCGCTGGCGTCGATCAATTTCAGGTCGCGCATCACCTTGGTCCAGAAGCGTGCATACAGCAAATGCAGGATCGCATGCTCGATGCCGCCTATGTACTGGTCCATCGGCATCCAGTATTTGGTGCCTTCGGCGACCATTGCATCGGGATTGCGCGCATCGCAGTAGCGCATGAAATACCAGGAGCTGTCGACGAAAGTATCCATCGTGTCGGTCTCACGCTTGGCGGCCTTGCCGCAGCTAGGACAATTCACATGCAGGAAGTCTTCGCGCTTGTTCAGCGGATTGCCGGAACCGTCCGGGATGCAGTCCTCCGGCAAGATGACCGGCAAGTCTTTTTCAGGCACGGGCACGGAACCGCAATCGTCGCAATGGATGATGGGGATAGGCGTGCCCCAGTAGCGCTGGCGGCTGATGCCCCAGTCGCGCAGGCGCCAGGTGGTTTTCTTTTCGCCCAGGTTCTTGGCCCCTACCAGTTCTGCCACCTTGCCGACAGCCTGTTTATAATTCAGGCCGTCCAGCACGCCGCTATTGACGGTGACGCCGCGCTGTTTGTCGCCATACCACTCGGCCCAGGCATCGGTGGAATAGGTTTCGCCTTCCACCGCGACCACCTGCTTCACCGGCAGCTTGTATTTCCTGGCAAAGATGAAATCGCGTTCGTCATGCGCCGGCACGCCCATCACGGCGCCGTCGCCGTAGGACATCAACACATAATTGCCGACCCAGACTTCGACCTTGTCGCCAGTCAATGGGTGAACCACGAACAAACCGGTAGGCCGCCCCTCTTTTTCGCGCAGCGCCAACTCGGCTTCGGTGGTGCCGCCTTTTTTGCATTCTTCGATGAAGGCAGCCAGCGCCGGATTGGTCGCTGCAGCGTGCGTCGCCAAAGGATGCTCAGGAGCCACCGCACAGAAAGTGACGCCCATGACGGTATCGGCGCGCGTGGTGAACACGTACATCTTGCCGTCCTGGATCAGCTCGCCGGCGGCATCGCGGATATCGTGCGTGAATGCAAAGCGCACGCCTTCGGATTTGCCTATCCAGTTTTCCTGCATCAGGCGCACGCGTTCCGGCCAGCCGCTCAGGTAATTAGGGTCTTCCGGGTTGGCCACCGCGGACAATAGTTCTTCCGCATAATGGGTGATGTTCAGGTAATAACCGGGGATTTCACGCTTTTCCACCAGCGCGCCGGAGCGCCAGCCGCGGCCGTCTATCACCTGCTCGTTGGCCAACACGGTCTGATCGACCGGGTCCCAGTTGACGACCTGGGTGCGGCGCTCGCAGACGCCCGCCTCCAGCATCTTCAGGAACAGCCATTGGTTCCACTTGTAGTATTCCGGCGAACAGGTGGCGACTTCGCGCGACCAGTCGATGGCCAGACCCATCGCCTGCATCTGGGTCTTCATGTACGCGATATTGTCATAGGTCCACTTCGCGGGCGGCACCTTGTTCTTGATCGCCGCGTTCTCCGCAGGCAGGCCGAAGGCATCCCAACCCATCGGCATCAGCACGTTGTAACCGTTCATCCGCAGTTGGCGCGCCAGCATGTCGTTGATGGTGTAATTGCGTACGTGCCCCATGTGCAGCTTGCCGGAAGGATAAGGCAGCATGGAACAGGCGTAGTACTTGCCTTTGGGGAAGCGCTGGTCGTTTTCCACTGCTTTATAAGCGTCGATTTTCTGCCAATGGCTTTGCGCCGCTTGTTCGACTTCGGATGGACTGTATTTTTCTTGCATGACGGCTCGGTTGGGTAAGTTCGGTTTATTGCGGAGAAACTACTCTGAACCGGTGATTATAACTTGTTCAGCCTGATTTTCAGAGAAAGCGGCTCGGACGAGCCGGCTTCTAATTTTTGGCGGGAGGAACTGCCGGCTGCGCGGTGACAAAGCCGATTTTTGCCAGGCCGTGGTTTTGTGCGGCGGACATCACTTGCGCAATGATTTCGTAGCGGGTGGACTTGTCGGCGCGCAGTTGCAGTTCGGGCTGCGGCTCGCTGCGCGCGATCTGCAGCAGCCTGTCGTCCAGCGTGTTGAGCTCGATCTTGTCTTGATTCCAGTATAACTGTCCCCGGGCATCGAATGACAGCGTAATGGTTTCCGGCCTTTCCTGCGCTGCGCCGGCGTGCGCTTTTGGCAAATCCAGCTTGATCGCATGGGTCAGCAGCGGCGCGGTAATGATAAAAATGACCAATAGCACCAGCATCACGTCGACCATGGGGGTGACATTGATGTCGGCCATAGGCAGCAGATGCTTGCCCGCCTTGTCGTTACCGCCGTTGAATTGACCGAATCCCATGCCCGCCCCGCCTCGTTTATTGCCGTGCCTGCGGCCCGGCGTCGCCGTGCACTTTGATCATGTGCGCGTGCAGGTCGTAGGCAAACGCATCCAGCTCGGCCATCGTGATCCGGTTCACGCGATTCAACGCATTGTAAGAGAGTACCGCGGGAATCGCCACCATCAGGCCCAGCGCGGTCATGATCAGCGCTTCGCCGACCGGCCCTGCCACTTTGTCTATTTGGACGATACCGGAAGCCGAGACCTCGGTCAGCGCGTGGTAGATGCCCCAGACGGTACCCAGCAGGCCGACGAACGGCGCGGTCGACCCGATGGATGCCAGCAAGGTCAAACCCATCTCCAGCCGGACGACGATGCGGTTCATTTCCTGCCGCAGACTGCGCGTGATCAGGTCGGCGACAGAAGTCGCCGCACTCAGCGAGCCGGCCTGGTTCACCGGGTCGGCGGCGTGCAGGGCTTTGATCGCCAGCGGCGCATAGATATTTTCGCTGTCAGCCCCGCTGGCCATCGCTATCGCGTCGTCCATGGTGGGCGCCTTCCAGAATGCGTCCAGCACTCGCGCGCTGCGACGTATGCGCCAGCAGGTCCAGGCTTTCGACAATATCGTAAACCAGCTCGCCAGCGACATTGCCAGCAGCAGGTAGGCGACCATATGGCTGATCGCATCGCCCTGCGCCCAGTATTCCGAAATGGAAAAATTCATGTTGTCGCCGGGATTCGGCTAACGCAGGTTGAGCACGTCAAACATATCGTACAGGCCGGTCTGTTTGTCTGCCAAAAAGCGCGCGGCGCGCAGGCTGCCGTGCGCATAGGTGACGCGGCTGGAGGATTTGTGCGTGATTTCCACCCGTTCGCCTATGCCGGCAAACAGCACGGTATGGTCGCCGACGATATCGCCGCCGCGTATCGTGGCAAAACCGATCGACGAGGGATCGCGCTCGCCGGTCACGCCTTCACGCGCATACACCGCGACTTCGTTCAGGTCGCGGCCTATCGCATCGGCAATCACTTCGCCCATTTTCAGCGCAGTGCCGGATGGCGCATCGACCTTGTGCCTATGATGGGCTTCGACAATTTCTATGTCGTAGCCGTGCGAAAAACTCTTGGCGGCCATTTCCAGCAGCTTCAGCGTGACGTTCACGCCCACGCTCATGTTCGGCGCAAAGACGATCGCCGTTTTTTGGGCAGCCGCGGCAATCGCCGCCTTGCCCTCTTCATCGAAACCGGTGGTGCCGATGATCATCTTGATCCCATGCTCGGCACAGTAGGCCAGATGCTGCAGGGTGCCTTCCGGCCGCGTGAAGTCGATCAGGAAATCGGCATTGGCCAGGCCCAGCGCCAGGTCTGAGACGATGGACACCTGCGCAGGCTTGCCCAGAAAGGCAGCCGCATCGCTGCCCAGGCCGGCAGACCCGGCCATATCCAGCGCGCCGGCCAATACGGTATCGTCGGCATTGCTGATCGCTTCTATCAGCATCTTGCCCATGCGGCCGGAAGCGCCGGCCACCGCTATTTTCAAGGCTGTCATGCTTTATTTCTCGTCGCTATTTTTTTTCTTCGCATCTTTGGGCGGCGCTATCTCTGTCCGTTCGCCGATCTTGGCGTTGGTGATATGCGCCAGATAATCCTTCTCGGTCGGCAGGTTGCCGCCTTCAAAACGGCTCACCGTATTGTTCTTGAAGAATACGGTGACGCGGCTGGTGATGACCTCGCCGTTAGGCTTCTGGATGCGGAAAGGATAGTCCCAGCGATCTTCGTGGAACATGTCGGTCAGCAGAGCCGTACCCAGCAAGAAGCGGACTTGCTCGCGGGTCATGCCTTCTTTCAGCTGCGCGATCATTTCCTGGGAAACGAAGTTACCTTGCTGGATCGTGATGCGATACGGAGAAATATAGTTCAGGACCTTGTAGATGCCGGAAGGAGCTGTCACTTGCGCGCCGCTTGCAATGCCCTGCGCCGATGCAGGTGTCAGCGGTTGCATCGAAGTGATAGAATCGGACTTAACCGAATCACCAGTGGAAGTGCCTTGTGCTGTAGAAACACCGGCAACACCGTTAAGCGGAGTGGTCTCCATCACCTGGGCTTTGGAAGCACAACCGGACAGGGAGAGCAATACAGGAACGAGCGCAGCAACCAGGCCTGCTCCCAGCGCCTTGCTTCGGGATGTTTCTGAGAACAACAATCGCATGGATAACCTCAATTTATTGAGCAACAGTGCTAAAACCCTATATCATAAAGCAGATAGTACCTTTTTGACCGAAAACATGACGAATAGCACTCCAAACCTGAAAGCCAGCGGACTCAAGGCGACCCTGCCGCGTCTGAAAATCCTGGAAATCTTTCAAAACAGCCCGGTACGCCACCTGACCGCAGAAGACGTATACAAGATTTTGCTCAGCGAAAACATGGATGTCGGATTGGCAACAGTCTACCGTGTCCTGACGCAGTTCGAACAGGCAGGATTGCTCAGCCGCAACCATTTCGAATCCGGCAAGGCCATCTTTGAGTTGAACGAAGGCTCGCACCACGATCACCTGGTCTGCCTGG
>DATHMC010000200.1:0-34603 GCA_035487495.1 Undibacterium sp. | reverse complement strand
AGGAAAGTGCTTGGCATGGCCCAAAGAGGAGCTTTCGCCGAACTGATGCCAACGTTCACGATAACCAGGGCGAGGATGACCAGTAACGCCGTGGCCGCTTGTCCGGCAAAGAAAAAACCGACACAAGCTAATACGCAAGGGATGACGACATGCCAGGTGCGCTCCTCTGTTTTGTCAGAATGGCGTGCCCACAGAATCATTGCTACTACCGCGATGACGCTTGGGATGCCAGTCAACAGGCCGGTTTCCAATGGGCTATAGCCGTATTGACGAACTATCAGCGGAGCCCACAGGCCGAGCGTATACAGACCCGCCGATGTGCCAAAGTAGATAAGTGCCAGCGCCAGGACGCGGGGATCACGCAATGCACTCATTGCTCCGGCGGTATGGCCAGCGTGCGACTGCTTGGCATGGGCTTCTACTTTCAGTTTTTCGATCAGCCACTCGCGTTCTTCAGGCTGCAGCCAATGCGCTTTCGACGGTGTATCGGTCATGTACTTCAGCACGACAAAGCCCAGCAATATGGCAGGGACGGCCTCAATAATGTAGAGCATCTGCCAGTCAGCCAGACCGAACATCGGAGGAAGTTGCATGATCGCGCCTGAAAGAGGCGAGCCGATCGCGGTCGAGATGGGGGCTGCCGCCATAAACCAGGCCGCAGCTACCGCACGTTGCTTGGTCGGGAACCACAAGCTGAGATACAGAATGATGCCGGGAAAAAAGCCTGCTTCTGCGACGCCAAGCAAGAAGCGAAGTGCGTAAAAACTATTGGGCACGACAACAAATGCGGCGGCTGCAGAGACAATACCCCATGTCACCATCACTCGTGCGATCCAAAGTCTGGCGCCGACCCGGTGCAGTATGAGATTTGAAGGAACTTCAAACAGGAAGTAACCGATAAAGAACAGGCCGCCGCCGAAACCGAACGCCGTCGGCGAAAGGCCAATTGCCTTGTTCATCGTCATCGCCGCAAATCCGACGTTGACGCGGTCCAGGAAGCTAATAAAGTACAGCACCATGACGAACGGAATAATGCGCCACATGAGCTTGCGGGAAACTCGTTTTTCGAGATCAGAATTCATTGTCTCCTCCTTGGAGGGTTAATCATTACACTAATAAAAATGTATGACTGCATTGGTGCAATGCCGTGGCAACCAGCTATTGTTTTATTCAGCACCAATATAGTCGCTTATTGCCCCGGAACAGCGGGCGATGGAACCGAACCCTGTTGTATCAATCGGCAAGGCTGTCTCCTTGAATGGGATCCGCGTCATGCCCTACTGAATTTCCGCAATGCGCAGCAGATTCGTGGTGCCTGGCGTGCCGAAAGGCACACCGGCAGAAATCACCACGGTCTGGCCGCTGTGCCCGAAGCCTTCTGCCTGCACTGTCCGGCACGCCAGGTCGCTCACTTCCAGCAAGTCGATCACTTCATCGCACAGCACCGAATGCACGCCCCACGCCATGGCAAGGCGGCGGGCTGTGGTCTGGCGGGGCGTCATGCCCAGAATGGGTGTTTGCGGCCTTTCCCTTGCCATCCGAAATGCAGAATAGCCCGATGCCGTGTAGGCTACCGTTGCAACGGCTTGCAGCAAGCCTGTGACATGGCGCATCGCATAGCCGATGGCATCCGCAGTATCCGCGCGGGGTGCCGCATGCGAAGCCGCAATTGCTTCCCTGTAGTACGGATCATTTTCTGTCTGCGTAATGATCAGGTCCATCATGCGGACGGCTTCGACGGGGTATTGCCCGCTTGCCGACTCGGCCGACAGCATTACTGCGTCGGCACCATCGTAGATGGCGGTGGCCACATCGGATGCTTCGGCTCGCGTCGGTACAGGCGCTGTCACCATCGATTCGAGCATCTGAGTCGCGACGATCACTGGTTTCCCTGCCTTGCGGCAGGCGCGGACTATCCGTTTTTGTATCGCCGGGACTTGTTCTGCCGGCATTTCTACACCGAGATCCCCGCGGGCTACCATCACTGCGTCTGCCACAGCGACGATCTCGTCAAGAAGCTGAATTGCTGCCGGCTTTTCCAGTTTGGCGACGATGCCCGCCTGATTCTTGACGATTTCCCGGACTTGCAGGATGTCTTCCGGCCTTTGGACGAACGACAGCGCTATCCAGTCGACACCCAGAGCCAGGCCAAATTTCAAGTCGCAATGGTCCTTTTCCGTCATCGCTGACAGTGGAAGCACCACATCCGGGACATTGACGCCCTTGCGATCCGACAGCGCTCCGCCTATGACGACCGTGGTTTCAGCAAAATCAAGACCGCAGCGTTCCACCCTGAGTTGCACTCGGCCGTCGTCCAGCAGCAGGTTGGTTTGCTCCTTGAGAGCGGCAAATATTTCGGGATGAGGTAAGGAGACGCGACGGGTATCGCCCGGTGCGTCCTTGTCCAGATCCAGTCGGAAGCTCGCGCCTTGCTCAAGCTTGATCGGTCCGTTAAGGAAAGTCCCGATGCGTAGCTTTGGACCCTGGAGGTCCAGCAGTACGCTGATGGGCCGGTTCATTTCTTTCTCGACCGAGCGAATGATCTCCAGCCGGCGCTGGTGGTCTGCGTGGCTTCCATGACTGAAATTCAATCGAAAGACATCAGCGCCGGCTTTGAATAGCGCTTGTATGGTCTCGCGGGAAGTGCTTGCCGGGCCGAGGGTGGCAACTATCTTGGCATTTCGATGGCGGCGCATAATTATTCTTTCCCTGGTTGATTGTCGTGCCGGCCGGCGACGTAGATGGCGCGGAAGTCATTCACGTTGGTGAGCGTCGGTCCGGTGATTACCGAGTCGCCAAGCGCCTGGAAGAATCCGTGCGCGTCATTGTTGGCAAGCGATTCCGATGGGCGTATTGCTAGCTCGCGCGCACGCGCCAACGTATCTGGCTTCAGCATTGCACCTGCAATTTCTTCCTGGCCGTCCACTCCATCGGTGTCGCCCGCGATGGCATGTATGCCCGGCTCTCCATTCAGCGCGATACCGAGGGACAGCAGGAACTCAACGTTGCGTCCGCCTCGGCCGTTGCCGCGAATTGTGACAGTGGTCTCACCCCCCGATAACAGGATGCAGGGTGCATGAAAGGGTTGGCCGCGACGGTTCACTTGCCTGGCTATCCCAGCCATTACCTTTGCAACCTCGCGTGCTTCGCCTTCGATGGCGTCTCCGAGGATGTACGCATTGATCCCGGCGGCCTGCGCTTTTTGGGCGGCGGCTTCCAGGGCCAATTGCGGCGTCGCGACCAGATGCGTTTCGATGCAGGGCAAGCGAGAATCGCCGGCCTTCAGCGATTCGGACGCATTCTTTTCCAGAAGGGCAAGCACGGATTGTGGAGCCTCAATGCCGTAGCGCCGCAACACCGCCAGCGCATCCGCGCAGGTGCTTGAGTCTGGCACCGTCGGCCCGGAGGCGATGTCGTGCAGTCCGTCATCGGGTACGTCGGAAATGATCAGATTGACTAATCGGGCGGGGTAACAGGCCGCAGCCAGGCGTCCGCCCTTGATCGCCGAAAGATGCCGGCGTACGCAGTTCATTTCGGAAATCGTCGCACCACTGGCCAACAACGCCTGATTAATCTGCTGTTTGTCCTGTAGCGTCAGTCCAGCCGCCGGCAGCGGCAGCAAAGCCGATCCGCCGCCTGATACCAGGCAGAGTACGAGATCATCGGCGCTGAGGCCGGATACCTGTTTCAGGATGCGTTCGGCGGCTAGCTGGCCATTTGCGTCCGGCACCGGATGGGCGGCCTCCAGGACGTCGATGCGCTTGCAGGGAACGCCGTAGCCGTAGCGCGTGACTACAATTCCTTCGAGCGGCCCTGGCCAGTTGTCTTCAACGGCTTTTGCCATGGCTGCCGACGCTTTGCCTGCTCCGATGACGATCATGCGTCCTTTAGGGGGCAATGGAAGAAATTCAGGTACACGAAGAGCCGGCTGGGCGCTGGCGATTGCCGCCGTAAACATATCGTTCAGAAGCTGGTCCACATCCAGCGCCTTGCCCGCATGGAGTGCTGCACTCACGGGATTGAGCGAATTGCTCATGCCGGTACTCGCGGATTTATTACGCTGCCCTGCAGGAGGGCGCGTAGCGCGAGATTCAATGGAATAGCCATGTTGTCTTCTGTCTTATTCATGCTGTGGGTGTACGAATCAAGTCGGCCGCATGTGCCTGCGGCTTTATTCCCAGCTTTGAGAGCAAGGCCATCTTCAAGGCATGAAGACGGCTGCTGTACCTGGCGTATCAGGCCGCGATATTTTCCGGCTGCACGGTTTTCGCGAGCAACGCGCAAACTGCAGCGGTTACCTGAGCTGTCGTAGCCGTACCTCCAAGATCACGCGTGTGCAGTGTCTTGTCGGCGGTGACCGATTCCACTGCGGCCATCAGGCGCTTGGCGGCGTCATGTTCGCCCAGGTGTTCCAGCATCATCACCGCTGACCAGAACGTGCCGACGGGATTCGCCAGGCCTTTGCCCATGATGTCGAATGCGGAACCGTGGATAGGCTCGAACATGGAAGGATAGCGGCGTTCCGGATCGATATTGCCGGTTGGCGCGATGCCCAGGCTGCCTGCCAGTGCAGCGGCCAGATCGCTCAGGATATCCGCATGCAGGTTGGTGGCAACGATAGTGTCCAGCGTGGCTGGGCGATTTACCATGCGTGCCGTCGCCGCATCGACCAATTCCTTGTCCCAGGTCACATCCGGGAATTCTTTGGAGATTTGTACCGCTATCTCGTCCCACATCACCATCGCGTGGCGCTGCGCATTGCTCTTGGTGATCACTGTGAGCAATTTCCTTGGGCGGGACTGCGCCAGGCGGAAGGCAAAACGGATGATCCGTTCCACGCCAGCCCGGGTCATCATGGAAACGTCGGTCGCCGCTTCGATAGGATGCCCCTGGTGGACACGGCCGCCAACGCCTGAATATTCGCCTTCGGAGTTTTCGCGGACGATGACCCAGTTCAGGTCCTCTGTTTTGCAGCGTTTTAAAGGACCGTCTATGCCTGGCAAAATGCGGGTCGGGCGAACGTTTGCGTATTGGTCGAAGCCCTGGCATATTTTCAGGCGTAAACCCCACAGGGTGATGTGATCAGGAATGTCTGGATCGCCAGCGGAACCAAAAAGAATTGCATCTTTGTTACGTAAGGCATCAAGGCCGTCGGCCGGCATCATCAAGCCTGTCTTGCGATAGTAGTCACCGCCCCAGTCAAAATCCTCAAATTCAAAAGCGAAAGTGCTGCTTGTCTTTGCCAGTGCTTCCAATACCTGGCGGCCAGCCGGAACGACTTCCTTGCCAATGCCGTCACCGGGAATATTTGCTATGCGATAGGTTTTCACGTCTCCGACCTCGGAATGTAGTTGTGGTGAGCGAACTATAGCCCTATTTTTTTGGTTGCAACCGGTGCTAAACTCAATGCATCCTTAACTTTAATTCACAAGTGAAAAGCCATGCAGGATACTGTTCTCCCCTCTGATCTGGCCTTTTTTTCTACCCTGGCTGCCTCCGGCAGCTTGAGCGCTGCAGCCAGGGAAATGGGATTGACCGCCGCAGCCGTCAGCAAGCATTTGACGCTGATGGAAAGTCGCGCGGGCGTTACGCTCATTAACCGAACTACCCGACGCATGATGCTGACGCCGGACGGCGAGGTGTACCTGGAGTACGCACGGCGAATTCTCGACGAAATCGATGAACTGTCCGAGCTGCTTGGCAGCGCAAAAAAACGTCCTAAGGGGCTATTACGGGTCAATGCGACGCTGGGGTTTGGCCGCAGCCATGTCGGCGCGTCAATTTCGCGTTTTATCGAAAGATATCCGCAGGTATCGGTTCAGCTTCAATTGTCGGTTAATCCGCCGCCACTGACGGATGATGCATTTGACGTCTGCATCCGATTTGGCGAACCGCCGGATACCCGTGTGATAGCGCGTCGCCTTGCCCCGAATCGACGGCTGCTCTGTGCGTCGCCATCCTATCTGGCGCGGCAAGGAATACCAAAGACGGCAAATGATCTGGCTAAACACAATTGCATCGGGATCCGGCAAGGTGACGAAGCTTACGGTGCGTGGCGCTTGTCAACGGGTAGCGGTGCGTCCCGCAAAGAAGAAACTGTGAAGATACGCGGCAATCTGACTACCAATGACGGTGAAATCGCTGTGAAGTGGGCGCTCGACGGCCACGGTATTTTGATGCGGGCGGAATGGGATATTAAAACCTACTTGAATAGCGGCTCCCTGGTCCAGGTGCTGCCTGATTACGAGACTCCAAATGCCGATATTTATGCGGTCTACTCGCAACGACATCAGATGTCTAATCGCATCCGCGCATTTGTTGATTTTATTGCACATGATTTGAAGGGCACTTAGCCGTGGCGCAGAATTTGCGCATGTAAATGACGGGTGGCGCTGGTGCGCCGGCAGGCTCGGCAACGGAGCGCGTTCAGCGCCCCATGCGATGTCGGGCACCTTATGAGTGCCCGCACGAGTGCCTGAGCCAGGGTCCGGATAGGGGCCTATATCAGGCGAGTTACAGCCAGATCTTGTTTGCGGATGCCCAGTGAGGAAACGTCCTCCGGCAAATCCCTGCCTAGCGCCAGTTCTGCCGCGCACCTGGCAAGGGCGGGCGCGGTCTGGATGCCGTAGCCGCCTTGTCCGGCCAGCCAAAAGAAGCCCGTGGCGCGTTCGTCAAAGCCCGCCACGGGACCCCGGTCCGCCACGAAGCTGCGCAGTCCCGCCCACGAATGGCGAACACGGGTAACGGCTTTTCCAGTTGCGCGCTCAAAGCGGTCCACTGCGATCGCGATGTCTAAATCTTCTGGCTGGGCATCGCAGGGGGGGCTCAATGTTTCGTCTGCGGGGGATAGCAGCAGCAGGCCGGCGTCCGGTTTGAAATAAAATTGTTCGTCGATATCGATGGCGGCAGGCCAGCCGTCGATATCGCCGGCATTTTCCGGCGGGTCGATCAGGACTGCGGTGCGCCTCAGGGGCTCCAGCCCGATCGGGGCCAGACCTGCCAATTTTGCTATTTCATCTGCCCACGCGCCCGCAGCATTGATGAGCACGGGAGCGGACAAGGATTCACCCCCGGCACTGCGCACATACCAGCTCCCATCCAGATATTCAATTTCGCTGACGACCGTTTTTAGCCTTAAGGTTCCTCCCGCCTTGCTAAACGCGCGCAAAAAACCTCGATGAAGTGCATCCACTTCGATATCGGCCGACCCAGTGTGCAGCACCGCGCCGGCCAGGTAGTCCGGCGCGAAGATGGGGATGCGTCGAGACACCTCTTTTGCCGAAATGAACCGGGCGGCATCGGCGATATCGGGTAGTGCCTGAAATTCTCTGAGGGCCTCCATCTGATCGTGGCGCGCGAACATCAGCGTGTCGCGTTGCCTGACCAGGGCGGTATCGCTAAAGCCGGCAGGAGTATCGTAGAAGAATGACCTGCTTGCGCGGGTAAGGGCACGAATCACCAAATTGCCGTAGATTTCCGAGTACAGCGCCGCAGAACGTCCCGTCGTATGGTATCCCGCGTGTTCCTCTGCTTCGACGAGCGCAACGCGATGGGATTTCGCCAGGAGGGCGGCAACCGATGCACCCGCTATCCCAGCCCCGATAACTACAAAGTCGAAAGTTTTCATGATTTCCCGTTTGGCTTGTTGGCTGCGTCGATATGAACGCATTTTTACGTTAACGGGAATTTTACCAAAATAATGAAAAATTTTCTAATTTAGAAAAATATTTCTCGATAACGGATCTCATTGCAACAAATGGTTGCCTATTTTTCATATGTGGAATTTCACCTCACCCGCCTTAAGAAACGAGCGGGGGAGGCATGCGATAGAGCCTAGTCTTTTTTGGCTGTTGCGGCAGAAGCGCGAGCAATTCGAGGGGGCGCGCTTTTCTTGGCCGGGGCCGCCGCGGAAGTTTCAGAGGGAAGATTGGCATAAATATCCAATGGTCCTTCACTTTTATCCGGATGGGGGCTCGAGCAGAGCGAAAGCACACGACAGGTGCCGGGTGCCGCTGCGATATACGCATGCCCCATGTCGCTATCAAAATAAACGGAATCGCCCACTTCCAGCCGCGTGGGCGCATAGAAGGCCGAGTGAAAATCCACCGCTCCCTCCAGCACGAGGGCGAATTCTTCGCCAGGGTGGCGAATCAGGTCGCCAAACTCGTCTATAAACTCTTCGATTGAGCGCGCGCGCGCCTCTGCAAAGATAGGCACAAAGGACTTGTTCAGCAATTCTGTCGCAGGGTAAAGCTGGCTGTAGCTACGCGTGTCGACGCGAACCCCTTCTCCCGCACGCTGGATAAGGCGGCGCCCGGCGCTGCGGGTTGCCACCGATGGGGTGCTCGACGGGGAGCCGAGTATTTCCGTGATGTCGATTCCCAAGCCGTCGCTGATCTTGACGAGCTTGTCATACGACAGGGACGCTTTTCCCATCTCGAGCTTCGATAGCGTCGAGACTGCGAGTCCCGTGCGCTCACTGAGGTCGTGCAGCGTTAGGCCAAGTTTGTTGCGAAATTGTCGAATGGTTTCGGAGGGCTGGCTACTGCGTGTATCGCTAAGGGATTTTTTCATGATCACCTCATTCTATGAGATTTTCTTAAAAAATGAAACATTCCCAATATTATACTTTTTGTTTAAAAAAAGAAAAAAGAGAGGTAAATTTTCCTAAATGGAAAAATATATTCCAGCAGTCCATGGGCTGCTTCATAGCTCCTTGTCCAGCGGCAGCAGCGACAGCATATTGACCTTGATTCTTTGCCAGTTGCTGCGGGCCGGCTCCTTGTCATACTCGACGGCTTTGCCGCTTTCCTGAGTGCGCCACACCAAACCAGCCGGTTTTCCCGTTTCGTTCGGGCGCAGCGCCAGGGCGTAGGAGTTGGCCGGCTGTACCATGGCCTCAAACCGCGTTGCAATCTGCTGGGCCAGCTCCGGGCTATCGATGATCAGGCCGATCTCGGTGTTCAGATGCATCGATCGCTGATCAAAATTCATGGAACCTATGAAAAGTTTCTGGCGGTCGAATACAAACAGCTTCGCATGCAGCGCATAATTGCCATAGCGCGAAATAGCCGCCGTTTCACCGCTGCCCTTGGTGTTGCCCAATAGCGAGCGCACCTCATACAGTTCCACGCCACTCTCCAGCAGCGGCACGCGGTAGTGCATGTAGCCGGATTGTGCCGGCAGCACCACGGATGACTCAAGCGAACTGGTCAGGATGCGGACCCGCACATTGCGTTGACGCAGGTCCTGGAAAATCTTCATTCCCTCGTGCCCGGGTATCAGGTAGGGGGTGACCATCAGCAACTCGGATTGCACCGCGTTCGTGACGTCGGCTACTGCCTTGTGCATCAGCCAGCCCACCGTCACGCCATTTTCCACCTTCTTTTTGTCGGGGCTGTCGCACACCAATTGCGCGTGCGCCCACACCAGAGGCAGGCGGCCGGAGGTGATTCCGATGAATGGCTCGCCGCTCGCCACCTGCTTCGCATAATCGGCGCCGTCCGCCTGCAGTTGCCGGCCCTGTTCATGCAATGCCTCGCGCTGTTCATGCAAGGCGGCATGCGACGGCATGCCGCCGGAAAGCGCCTGAGTCGGGATCGCCAGGTCGCTGTTCCAGTATTCGTCGAAGGTCGCCGACAGTTGCCCGGTGATGGGGCCGGCGGCAAACACATCGTCGTCGGCGAATTGGGACTCGGGGTCCATCTGGAAATATTGATCGCCTATATTGCGGCCGCCGATGAGTGCGATTGCATTGTCCACAACCATTAATTTATTGTGCATCCGGTAGTCGAGCCGGGCGGAGTTGAACATGAATTCGGTCGCCCGCAACAGCATGGAATGACCGCGATACCTGAACGGGTTGAAGATCCGGATCTCGACCGAAGGGTGCGCTTCCAGCGCACTGATCTGGTCGTCGCCTGCTATGGTTTCGCCGTCATCGACCAGCACGCGCACGCGTACCCCGCGATCGGCCGCATGGAGTACTGCCGCAGTAAGCAGGCGGCCGGTTTCGTCGCCGCGAAAAATGAAATATTGGAGGTCGAGCGTGCTCTGCGCGGCATTGATCATTTGCATGCGGACCAGGAAGCCGTCGGCGCCCACCGGAATGATGCGAAACCCGGAGTTGCCGCTGTGTTTGCGCACAGCGCTATCGAACTGGCGGCCGAGCGGGGTCTGTTCCGGGCGATCAAGCGCCGTCGACTTCTGCTTAGGGAAATCTGAGCCTGGGGGCAGCGACGCGCAGCCGCCAAGGAGTGCGAGGATCAGCACTACCAGCGAAAAGTGGAGCCTGTTCATCATTGCTGTGCTCCGGTGAGATTGCATGTTGCGTTGGTCAGCGGCGCTGCTTTCGCTTTAAAGAGCAGCTTGGGGCGGCCCATTCGGCTGCGCTACCTTTCTTGTTTGCGGTTTTCTGGATCACCCTTCTGTTTGTCGACAGCAGGCGGCGGTGGCGCCCGGCCGTGCTGTTCCGCCCGTGGCGCCGGCTCGGCGCGCGGCGGCGGAGGCGGTGCAGCGGCAGGAGCGCGGGGTTCGGCGCGTTGTGCTTCAGGAGCTGGCCCGGGTCTCATCCTCGGCCCCGGTTGCGGCACGGCCTGGGCCGGCGGCGCCGCTTGCGCTTGTGCTCCACGCGGTTCTCTCCGGTTCCGTTGCTCGGCGTTGCCGCGTTGTTCGGGCGGCTGTGCAACTGGAGCCTGAGGAGTCATATGTGGTGCGACGGCCGGCGTTGAGGGGGGACGCTGGATATCTTGCTGCCTTGGATTTCTGTTCTGCGCAAATCCCTGCGACCCCGGCGGCGAAAGCGCGGGCGTTCTTTGCTCGGCGTTGCCTCGTTGTTCTGGCGGTTGTGCAACTGGAGCCCGCGGGGCTATATGCGGCGCCGCGGCCGGCGCCGAGGGTGGCCGCGGAATATCTTGCTGCCTTGGATTCCTGTTCTGTGCAAATCCCTGCGACCCTGGTTGAGCAGGCGCACGCGTACTTTGGGTTGCCGGCTGCTGATAGTGCTGCCGCACTAGAGCGTCACGCGGCTGATAGCGGTAATTCTGGGCGCGTAGCGCCTGCTGCTGCTCGGCTCGGGGATACCGGTTTCCTGCATACTGCCGCTGGTAGACCGGCAATGGGGCGCGCGACGGAGCTGAATGGCGATCCCACTGATCCCATCCGCGCCTATGCTGCTGCCACCCATTGCCCCAGTGCTGGCCCCAGCGTGGCGGCGCATCCGGCCGCCAGCCGCGAAAGTACACGGGAGGGTCGCGGTAGTAGCGCACCGGGATGCGCAGCACAAACAGCGGCACAAACTCTGGCCCCACCCACTGCCAGGGCCCGTTATACCAGTCGCTCTCGTACCAGGCATCCCCTTGGTATATCCAGTACATGCCGTCGTAAAAGAAATAATTCGAACGCAGGCGCGGGGAATAGTAGACCGGGTAGCCCGGCACCGGCACCAGCTCCGGGTACGACTGCAGGTTGATACTGATACTCACCTGAGCAATGGCCGAAGTTGCGAAGCCGAACAGCATTGACAGCACAACGAGTGCGTAGCGCATTTTCAAGCCTCCAGTTAAATTACCGGGGTCGGATTGTCATCAACGAAAATAACACCGGCTTCAATTATTCATCGCATGTCTCTTGGATCAGATTATCGGATTCCGTCAGGGAAATTCTGTGCGCTAACGTACAGTAGCCATCGGACTGCTCAACCTATGCCTCAATCTACTAAGGTCCAGGAATACCAGGGGCTATCTTCAAAGCCGGCAACGAGTGCGGCTCTGTGCAAAGACGGAGAAGGCGGCAGCCGCTCAACCAAGGCATAACCATTATTACAGTATAGGCAATATTTTCTGTCGGCGACGTCCAAACTGTGCCAGGCTTATTGTTTTTGCATCAAATGGCGCCAGCCGCCCGCTTTGGATGCGGCCGGGCTGAAAATACTTCATGCCAGCGCTGAATCGAATTCCGCCATGGGGCTGCTATTTTGCCCTACACTTTCTTCACTTGTACAATTAATGGAGAAACCAGCATGCCTGTCATTACCTGCGTAGAAGATTTACGCGTTCTCGCCAAGAAACGGGTGCCGAAAGCTTTTTACGACTACGCCGACAGCGGCTCTTATACAGAAAGTACTTATCGCGCGAACACCGAAGACCTGGCGAAACTGAAACTGCGCCAGCGGGTTGCGATCAATGTCGACCAGCGCTCGACACGCACCACCATGATAGGCCAGGAAGTAGCCATGCCGGTGGCGATCGCGCCTACCGGCCTGACCGGCATGCAATGGGCCAACGGCGAAATGCTGGGCGCCATCGCTGCGGAAAAATTCGGCATTCCCTTCACCTTGTCCACCATGAGCATCTGCTCGATAGAGGATGTCGCCAGCGTCACCACCAAGCCGTTCTGGTTTCAGCTATATGTGATGCGCGATCGCGGCTTCGTGAAAGAAATGATACAGCGCGCCAAGAATGCCAAATGCTCGGCGCTGGTGCTGACGCTGGATTTGCAAATCCTGGGGCAGCGCCACAAGGACATCAAGAATGGCATGTCGGTGCCGCCACGCATCACCATCGCCAACCTGATCGACCTGGCCAGCAAGCCGGCCTGGGCTTTGCGCGCGCTGACCGGACGCAAGACTTTCGGCAACCTGGCCGGCCATGTGCAGGGCGGCGCCAGCGGCATACAAACCCTGAGCCAGTGGACCGCCAACCAGTTTGACCCGACGCTGTCCTGGGAAGACGTGGCCTGGATCAAGCAGGAATGGGGCGGCAAGCTGATCCTGAAAGGCATACTGGACGTGGAAGATGCCAGACTGGCGGTCGCTTCCGGCGCCGATGCGCTGGTGGTCAGCAATCACGGCGGCCGCCAGCTGGATGGCGCGATGTCGTCGGCGCAGGCCTTGCCGGCCATCGTGGACGCGGTCGGCGACCAGATCGAAGTCTGGTTCGACGGCGGCATACGCAGCGGCCAGGACATCCTGAAAGCCACCGCACTGGGCGCCAAGGGCACGATGATAGGGCGCGCCTTCCTGTACAGCCTGGGCGCCATGGGCGAAGAGGGCGTGACCAGGATGTTGGAGATCCTGCACAAGGAACTGGACGTCAGCATGGCGCTGACCGGCACCAAGGATATCCGCCAGGTGGGTTTGCAAAACCTGGTCAGGTAAATGAGCCGCTTTGCGGCTATGCTATGGTTTTCTGCCTGGGGTAGCCGCACATGCTGATCTTCCACAATCCCATCCATCATCTGCACCAGGGCCGCCATGAAATGTTTCGCGGCCGGCTGGTACCCTGCCACGAAGTGCCCGACCGGCTGGACCATGTGCTGGCCGAATTGCAGCGCCGTCCCACCGGCCCGCTGCAAACGCCCGCAGAGATAGGCATGGCCGACCTGGAGCGCATCCATAGCCGCCGCTACCTGGATTTTCTGGCCGGCGCATGGGATGAGTGGGTCGCGCTCGATCCGGCCAATGCCGACATCGACGCCTTGCCGTCGGTATGGCCCACGCGCAGTTTCCGGCATGATGTGCTGCCGGGTAACTTCTCCGCGCGCATGGGGCTGTTTTCATTTGACGCCGGCACGCCGCTGACCGCCGGCACCTGGGCCGCGGCCAGGACCGGCGCCGCCTGCGCGATCATGGCGGCACGCGCGGTCGCCGGCAGCACCACAGCGGCGACACGGCACGCATTCGCGCTCAGCCGTCCGCCCGGGCATCACGCCGGCGCCGACTTCTTCGGCGGCTACTGCTTCCTGAACAATGCCGCGCTGGCGGTGCAGGCCTTGCTCGACAGCGGCTTGCAGCGCGTCGCCGTGCTGGACGTGGACTACCATCACGGCAACGGCACGCAAAGCATCTTCTATCAGCGCAGCGACGTGCTGACGGTGTCATTGCACGGCGACCCGCACACCGAATATCCGTTTTTCCTGGGCCATGCGGACGAGCGCGGCGCCGGTGCCGGGCTGGGCTATAACCTGAATTTCCCGCTGCCGCGCGGCACGGCGTTTCCGGCCTGGAGCAAGGCGCTGCAAAGCGGGCTGGATGCGATCCGGCGCTTCGATGCGCAGGCGCTGGTCGTCTCGCTGGGAGTGGATACTTTTGAGGGCGACCCCATCTCCGGGTTTGCCCTGCGTACCGCCGACTATCTGCAGGTCGGCCAGGCGATAGCCGGCGCGAATCTGCCCACCGTATTTGTATTCGAAGGCGGCTACGCGGTGGCCGAGGTGGGCGTGAATGTGGTCAATGTGCTGGAGGGGTTCGCAAGCTAGCAGGATTGCCTGCAGGCGGTGTTTTCACGATTTCTGCAACCGGTATTGCCCGAATCCGCAAGATGCGGCCTTGGATCCTGACACGCGAGTTCAAAACCATTAAACTGGTCCTATCGACAATTCCATTCCATCGCCATGCAAAATCAGCCCGATCAAAGTATAGACGCCGACATGTTCGACCTGGCGCCGGTGTCACTGTGGCTGGAAGATTTCAGTGGCGTGAAGCTCTTGATGGAGCAGTGGCGCGCTGAAGGCATCACCGATTTGAGCAGCTACCTGCTGGCGGACAAGCGGCGCATCACTTCCTGCTCGCAACGGATACGCGTGCTCAAGGTCAACCGCAAGACCTTGAGCCTGTTTGAGGCCGACGATCTGCCGCACCTGGTCGACAACCTGAGCACCATCTTCCGTGACGACATGCTGCTGACCCACGTCGAGGAACTGGTGCAGTTGTGGGAGGGCAAGCAGCTCTTCGCCAGCAATACCGTCAACTATTCCCTATCCGGCAAGCGCCTGGACATACAACTGAACGGCAGCGTGCTGCCCGGCTATGAAAACAGCTGGGAACGCGTATTGCTGGCGATAGAAAACGTCAGCGAGCGGGAGATCGCCAGGCATCAGCTGGCTGCAAGCGAAGACTATGCGCGCGGCCTGTTCGAGCACTCGCCGGTATCCTTGTGGGTAGAGGATTTCAGCCAGGTCAAGACTTTGTTCGATGACCTGCGCGAGCGCGGCATCAGCGATTTCCGCACCTTTACCGACGTGCATCCGGAGTTTGTAGAACGCTGCATGCAGGAGATCCGCGTCATCGACGTGAACCGGCAGACGCTGAGCATGTTTGCCGCCGCGGACAAGGCCACGCTGCTGCGCAACCTGGGTGAAATTTTTCGCGACGACATGCGGCCGCATTTCAGGGAGCAATTGATAGAGCTGTGGCAGGGCAAACAGTTCCACCAGCGGGAGGTCGTCAACTATGCGCTGAGCGGCGAGCAACTGCATGTGCATCTGCAATTTCCCATCCTGCCCGGCCATGAAGAAAAATGGGACCAGGTGCTGATCGCGCTGACCGATATCTCGGCCCGCAAGAAGGCCGAAGCCTACCTGGAATTCCTCGGAAAACACGATGCACTGACCAAGCTGCATAACCGGGCCTTTATGGTCGATGAGCTGAATCGCCTGGAGCGCAAGGGGCCGCACCCGGTCACTATCATCATCGGCGACCTGAACGGTTTGAAAACAGCCAACGACCAGCTGGGTCACGCCGCCGGCGACGCCTTGTTGCGGCGGGTCGGCGAGGTCCTGAGCAAGGCCGTAGACAAACCCTGCCATGCCGCGCGCATAGGCGGCGATGAATTCGCCGTCATCATGCCGGCCAGTGAAGAGCGGGACGCTGCCGTGCTGATGGAAAGCATACAGGAACTGATAGAAATCAATAACCAGTACTATTCCGGTTCGCCGCTGAGTTTCTCAATGGGGGCGGCCACCAGCCAGCCCGGCGAGCGGCTGGAGGCCGTGGTGCAAAGGGCGGACCAGATGATGTACCAGGACAAGCGCAGCTACTATGCCGGCGCCAAGGGCCAGGACAGGCGGCATGAAACCGGCCAGGCCTGAATAGCTGCCAGGGTTATCGAAAGGCCTGTCTTTGGCAAGCATGGTGTTTAGAACTCAATTTATCAATACCGGAGAGAGGCGTTGGCCCCAGTGCTCGCCTTTCCGAGAGCCACAGAAATACACGGTGATACCGGCCAAGCTCGGTGGTCCGCCTTTCAAATGGTGTGCTCTAAAGCCCCAGCTTTTTCTGGCTGCAGATAATCCGTCAGTCCTTGAAACCACATCACTTCCACAAAGTCGCCACTGATAACCAGATCCTCATCGTGTAGTGCCGCCAGAAAGGCTTCCTTGCCATCCTTTGCGGAAAGAATTGCAAAACCCTTGGCAGCATCTCTAAAAGTCATGATGAACTTCGGGCTGCTAGTGAGTCCAGCGATAGAGCTCACCTTGCCATTTCTGATGCTGAAATGACGACCGATTCCGCCAAGAGTTTGAATCTGAAATACAAGTTCTTTTCCTTCTGCATACTTGGCGCATGCAGGATTTCTTTTGACGGCTCTCTGTAGCAGCCTCGTCAAGGCCCATAGCAAGAATTTGAATTTCAGCATGATGGTTTGCTTTCTTTAAATTCGTTTGGCGTTTCGAATACGTTCTATTCGCCGAGAAACTGGATGGCATGCTTCAAAAACCGCTCAGGGTACTGGAATTGAGCCGCGTGGCCGGCATCCGGATAGATGAATAGCTGAGCATTCAGGATGTTCTGTGCCATGTGCCAGGAATTGATAGACGGAATCATCACGTCATTCGTTCCATTCAGGATGAACGTCGGATGCTTGATTTCGCGCAAGTGAGCGAAAGGCTCTTTGGAATCCAGTTTTGGCAAGTAGTACATGTTTGCCTCGATCTGGGCCTGTATCACTGCGGGGGAGCTGGGCGGATCTTGATCCACACGCTGGTGCCGGCGCTTCCAGAAGTCGTGTCCGGCCTGTTTCGCAGCCTCGGAACGGCCGAAGAAAAGGAACAAGAAATCTTCGACTGTCGGAACGGGACGCGGCGCCGCTTCCAGCACGCCAGGATCTGAATCCGGATTCCCGCCGCGTGGCCCGGTTCCCAGCAGCATGAGCTTGCGAACCAAATCGGGATGGCGCCGCGTCAGATCCTGGGCCTGAAAACCGCCAAGCGAGAAACCCAAGATATCAAGCTTGCGAATACCAAGTGCCCGAATGACCGCCGCTGCGTCATCTGCCATATCTTCAATTCGGGTACGAGGCTTACCTGAAGAGGATGCAATACCGCGACCGTTGAAAAGGATCACCTCGCGCCCTGCGGCCAAGCCGTCCGTCATGAGCGGGTCCCAATGGTCCATTCCACCGCGGAAATGTTGAAGGAGGAACAATGGCGGCTGGTCTGTCGTATTGTTGCCCCAACGGCGATAGGCGAACCTGTCGCCATCGATTTCCACGAAGCGGGTTGGGGCGGTGAGATGTGTATCGGTCATGTTGGAATCTTTCTGTAAATGAGTGCCGGACATAAAGATCAAAACCTCTAGCTTGCTGCTGCCGGTCGGTCGATAAGGTCTTTAGAGCGGGGCGATTGCGCTGCTATCGTTTGAGAAATTCAAGCGCCTTAAGGACGAAGTCGGCATGGAACTGAAACACGCCGCCGTGGCCGGCATCGGGATAGATGATGAGCTCGCTATTCGGAAACCGTCGCGCCAATTCGTACGAGTTTTTCGTTGGGACCATCCGATCATTGTCACCATTGACGACGAGTACAGGCTGCCTGACCACCGATAGATCGGCCGGCTTTTTTTTACCCCAGGCGCTGAGTGCCTGTAACTGCGCCACGTACGCGGTCACGGTGATTTCTTTGTCACGGTTCTCCGAGCGTTCCTTTAATCGCGCCAGAAATGCCTTGCCTGCCTCAATGCCGTTGGGCGTGCGAGTGAAGAACAGGAATTGCTTAGGATCTTGACCTGTGAAGAACCCCCGGAGAAGGTCGTAATTCGCGACTCCGGCCACTGTGCTGATACCCTCTCCACCGGCGGGACCTGTGCCCGCGAGAATCATCTTGCGGACAAGTAGCGGCTCCTTCAGCACAATTTCCTGGGCAATCATTCCGCCCATCGAAAAGCCGAAGAGGTCAACCCTTTCGAACCCTTTCGCTTTGATGAAGGTAATGGCATCGTCAGCCATTTGCTCCATCGAATTCGATGGTGAGCCGCTGGACGCTCCGGTGCCGCGGTTATCGAAGATGACTACGTGATGCTTTGCGGCAATGCCATCCACTATCCGAGGATCCCAGTTGTCCAGTACGGCAGCCAGGTGGACGAGGAACACCACCGGCGTGCCGCCATTGCTCTTCCCAAGCTCACGGTACGCGAAGTTCACGCCATTTGTCGTGATGGTTTGCGTTGGCACATTCTTCCAGGAATCCCCTGACTCCCGGCCAATTGCCTGCGGGCTTTGGGACGTGCCAATGGGCATTGCATCCGTCGCCCCAGCTGAAGTTGAATAGATTGTGGCGGCCAGAGCGAGTCCGGGGATGACGGTCTTTAGTAGATGCTTCATTACATTGATCTCCATATTCAGGCTCCGAGCATCGGATAGTCGGTGTAGCCCTTGGTACCCGGCGTGTAGAGGCTGGATATGTCGGGGGCATTCAGCGATCCATCGACCCGCATACGCTCCACCAGGTCGGGGTTAGCAATGAACGGGCGGCCAAAGGCGATGAGATCGGCGTGACCGTCGGCCAGCGCACTTTCCGCGCTGGCCCGGTCAAAGCCGCCAGCCAGGATAGACAAGCCCTTGAAGGCCTGGCGAAGCTGAGATTTGAGCCCGGCTGGCACAGGCGGCGCGCCCATCGCGGAATGGTCTAGCAGGTGGATGTAAAGTAGGCCCAGCGCCGACAGTTCCTTGGTCAGCATCAGGTACTGCGGCTCCACCCCCGGGAAGTGTCCGGTGCCGTTGAGCACGCCATACGGCGACAGGCGAATTCCCACCCGGCTGCCACCGATGGCGGCGGCCGTCGCACGCGCCACATCAAGCACGAAGCGGTTACGTGCCTCCGCACTGCCGCCATAGGCGTCGGTGCGCTGATTCACGTTGGCATTCAGGAACTGCTCAATCAGGTAGCCGTTCGCTGCATGCAGTTCGACGCCATCAAATCCGGCCTCGACAGCAAGTCGCGCCGCCCGCACGTATTCTGCGACGGCACGGGCAATGTCGTCTGCGTTCATTGCGCGGGGGGCACTGTGCGGCTGCATGCCCTGCACATCGGTATACATTTCTCCCGGGCAGATGCTGGTCATCGGGCTCAGCACCTCTGCGTCCGCAGGAAGGTTGGCGGCATGGCTCACGCGTCCCGTGTGCATAAGCTGAACGAATATCTTGCCTCCCTTGGCGTGCACCGCATCGGTGACCAGCTTCCATCCGCGCACCTGCGCTTCGTTGAACAGCCCAGGAATGCGGGCATAGCCCAAACCGTTGGGTGACGGCGAGGTGCCCTCGGTGATGATCAAGCCCGCCGAGGCGCGCTGGCTATAATACTCAGCCATCAGGGCATTGGGAGTGTTGGCTTCTACAGCCCGGCTGCGCGTCATCGGTGCCATGACGATGCGGTTGCCGAGTAATAAAGAGGATGCCGGGAGAGTTGTGAATAACATGCTTGTCTTTCTGGTGGGTGGTTTAGGTGTTCCGGGCTCAGTTGGCCTGGGGAAGGTAGACCGGACGCTGCGCCGTCAGTCCTTGCCTGACCTGCTGGGTCGGCGCATCGGCCAGCACTTCATCGAAGCCTGCCTCAAGCCCGTCGAGAGCGCGCCGGACGATCTCTTCAGCGCTGCTCTTTTGGACATCGAAGCCCCGCGTGAGATCGGTGTCGACGTAGGCCATGTGCAAGCCCAGTACCTGCGTCTTCTGCCCCGCCAGTTCGTGGCGCAGTGCATTGGTCAGCGACCAGGCAGCCGACTTGCTCGCCGAATATGCGGCCAACTCACCGCCGTTGACCCACGACGCGACCGACAGCACATTAAGCAGTGCACCCCCGCCGTTGGCTTTAAGCACCGGCGCGAAGGCCTTGCTCATGTTCAGCATGCCAAAGAAATTGGTTTCAAAAATGCGACGAGCAATCGCTTCGCTGTCCTGCGCGAGAAACCCACCGGGTTGGGCAATGCCAGCGTTATTGATCACCATCGTCACGTCCGCCGCCTGTTGAACGGCGGCATTGACCTGCTCGGGGTTGGTCACGTCAAGCCGCAAAGGCTGAACACCTGACAAAGTTACAGTAGAAGGATTTCGCGCGGCAGCGTAGACCTTGCGGGCGCCGCGAGCGAGCAACTCGCGTGCAAACGCCAAGCCGATTCCGCGGTTGGCACCAGTGACGAGGACGACAGAATTTTCAATTTTCATTTGCGGTTCCAGGGGGTAAATGGTGATAAAAATATGATGATCATCATACGAGTTGGCGTGCAATTGCGTTGAAGGCGATGATTCATCGGACCTTGATGACAACCTTTCCCTTGGCCCGCCCGCTTTCGATGTAAGCCAATGCATCGTTGGTTGATGCGAATGGAAAGACCTTATCTACGACTGGGCGTATGGCGCCAGACTCGATGAGAGGCGTGATCTGCCTCAACTGACTTCCGCTGGCTTTCATGAAGAGGAATGAAAAGCCGACATTGCGGCGCTTCGCTTTTCTCCTGATTCCAAAGCTCAAAACACGCATGACCTGTTTCACAAACCAGGGGGCCTTGATTTCTTCAGCAAACTCGGGATCAGGTGGTCCAGAGATGGAGATGAGTTTTCCGCCGGGCTTGAGCACACTTAGGGACTTCTCAAGCGTCTTTCCGTCCTGGCTATTCAGAACAACGTCGTAGCCGCTCAGGATTTTTTCAAAATCGTCTTTCTTGTAGTCAATGACGACATCTGCGCCAAGGCCCTTCACCAAAGCAACATTCCCCGTGCTGGTGGTAGTGGCAACAGTCGCACCAATATGCTTGGCCAATTGGATGGCAAACGTGCCCACACCGCCGGAGCCGGCCTGGATAAAAATCTTCTGCCCTTTTTGCAGCTTTGCCTTTTCGACCAGCGCCTGCCAAACCGTCAAGCCAACCAGAGGGATGGATGCGGCTTCTTCCATGGTGATGTTGTTGGGCTTGATTGCCAGGGAGCCTTCTTTGACCGCAACGAACTCCGCGAACGTTCCGATCCGGAAGTCATCCGGCCTGGAGTAGACCTCATCGCCAACTTTGAATTGCCGCACACGTGGTCCAACCCGAGCCACAACCCCGGCCACGTCGTGACCGAGGACGAACGGTGCACGGTACGGCAGAATCAGTTTGAACTCGCCGTCTCGGACCTTGGAATCCAGAAGGTTCACGCCGCTGGCGTGAACCTGGACCAATACCTCGTCCTCGCGCAACTCCGGTTCAGGCACTTCGCCTGCTCGTAGGCTCTCTTTTTTTCCGTAACGATCAACGATGAATGCTTTCATGATATTGCTTCTTTCCAAAATTTTTGTTTAGACCGACCCGAATGACTTTGCGTGTCAATTTCTCTTCGCACCAGTGACGCGCAAGAACGCTAGAACGAGCGTGACTTCGGCGTTATGGGGACACGAGGTGGAACTGCCATTCTTAATGAGGGTTGTCTTGTTTCTCATGTTCATAACGCTTCTCTTTCGGTATGCGGGGTTAAAACTTAACGGCAAGGCCACTATGTAGTTTCGCATGATGGCCATCATATTTATTGGCGAGCAAAAAAACCCCCGGATGGGTTCAATCTCCTGCAGGAGTCAGGCTCTTCAATGCGGCATCGCACAGCGCGTCAGACAAGGCAGATTCATCGACGGCGCGGGCCAGCATCAATGTGCCGACCATTGTGGCAACGGTCACAAGTGCGCGCTCGTGCGCGCCTGGTTGCCCCCATTCCGGCAACTGACGAGCAACAAGATCGATCATCTCTTTGATACGGCGCGTGGCGGCACGGCGCACCTCGGGCGATTGGCGCGGCATTTCAGAGCCGAGAGCTGAAATTGGGCAGCCAGTCTCAATGCCATCAAGATGCTCCTTGGAGAGATAAACGCGAATCAACGATTGCAGCGACTGTTCCGGAGGAACGGCCGCGACGACACTTGTCGCCACAGCATTGGCTTCAGCGCCAGCGCGGTTTACCGCCTCAACCAGCATGGCTTCGCGGGACGCGAAATGTGCGTAAAAGGCACCATGCGTCAGGCCTGCTTCTTTCATGATGTCGGCCACACCCGTGCCGTCATAGCCGCTACGCCGGATAGCGCGTGCAGCGACATCGACGATGCGCTCGTGCGAGGCTTCTTTGGCAGCGGTTCGGATATTGGTGGGTGATTTTCGCATGATAGTCATCATATCACAATTAAATTCAAGGCGCAACATGGTGGTTAGAGTTTGATGTTACGCGGTCCCCCCTCTGATTGGGGATCAGCTTTATGTTTTGGTGACATGTGACTATGGAGGACGCGGCTGATACCTCTATCCGTGTTGCCTGCACCGACGCGCCAAGGCGCGCAATCGCAAGGTTTCCACGTGCTCTCCAGCCCACAAATTTACAGTGGGGTGAAGTCGCCAGGCAACACCCTAAAGTAGATTTTTTGCGTCATGCCCGCCATCAAAAAAAGCTCGACAGCGAATATTTGTTATTGCGTTCAGCCCCATGCATGGCGCAGCCAATTGTGTATTTGTGTGTCGTAACATCTTGCAACACTTCTCTGGTCAACAGCTTGTGAACCGCCTACGTTATAGGAGCACGTAGGGAGTGCCTACGATAACCAAGGAATAGGAATACACCATGAACAAGCTGATCGCCACCCTCGTTGCTGCTACCTTTGCCATGGGTACAGCGTTCGCTCAAACACCAGTCAAGCCAGCCGCTCCCGCTGTGCCGGCCGCCTCTGCCAAGGCTGCGAGTTCCGCTGCCGCCGTTGCGCCTGCCGCAACAGCTGCAAGTGCATCCGCCTCCGCGTCGGCATCTGCAGAAAAAACTGTGAAGAAGGTCAAGCATGCAAAAGGCAGCATGCATCACGAAGCCGGCAAGGAAGCCAAAAAAGACCTGACCGCAGAAACTGCAAAACCAGCTCCTACAAAATAATCGATTTGCTTTGTAGTCGGAGTTGACGAAAAATCCGGTAATTTATTTGCCGGATTTTTTATTTGATCGTCACGTCCGTCCCCAATCCTGTTCCCGGCCTGCGCCAAGCGCAATGCCGCGGATGCTGGTAGCATCATCGGTATTTTTGATGTCGCAGAGCAGGAAAAGAAATGGCTGTTCAAATTGCTGGTGAAGTGAACTTGAATGCGGTAGAGCGAGATGGCTTGCCGGACAATGAACGTCGCTGGGCGATGCTGTCGGTGGCGATTGGGGTCAGCATGGCGTCGCTGGATACCGCCATCGCCAATACAGCCTTGCCCGCGATGGCCAGCCAGCTGCACGCCACGCCGGCGGATTCGGTGTGGATCGTCAATGTGTATCAGCTGGCCATGGTGGCCACCTTGCTGCCGTTTGCCGCCCTGGGTGAAATCCTCAGCTATCGCCGCATCTGCATCTTCGGCCTATTCCTGTTCACGCTGGCATCGCTGGCCTGCGCCTGTGCGTGGAACCTGCCCTCCCTGGTGGCGGCCCGCCTGTTCCAGGGGATAGGCGCCAGTGCAGTGATGGGGGTGAACACCGCGTTGCTGCGTGCCATCTATCCGGCCAAGCTGCTGGGCCGCGGATACGGCTTCAATTCGCTGGTGGTCGCGGTCGGGTTTGCGGTTGGCCCGACGCTGGCGTCGCTGATCCTGTCGGTCGCATCCTGGCCCTGGCTGTTCGCCATCAACGTACCGCTGGGCGTGGCGGCAGTTTCCCTGGCGCGCAAGGCGCTTCCCGTCACCGCGCGCGCTAGCCATAAATTCGATGCCTTGACGGCGATCTACAATGTCGGCGCTTTCGGCCTGCTGATCCTGCTGTTTGGCGACGCCGCGCATATGGCGGGTTGGCAGGCTATCCTGCCGGAAGCCGGCGGCGCGCTGGCATTCTTTGTCTTGCTATTGCGCCGTCAGGCTGGACACCAGGCGCCGATGCTGCCGGTGGACCTGTTCCGCCGCCCTTTGTTTGCGCTGTCTGCGCTGACCGCAGTGTGCACCTTCGCCGCCCAAGGGCTGGCCTTCGTTTCTCTGCCGTTCTATTTTGAGTCGGTGCTGGGCCGCTCGGCGGTGGAAACCGGGTTCCTGTTGACGCCCTGGGCCGCGCTGGTGGCCGTCATGGCGCCGATTGCCGGGCGCCTGAGCGACCATTACCCGCCCGGCCTGCTGGGCGGCATCGGCCTGGCCGCGCTGTCTGCCGGGTTGGTGTCGCTGATCCTGATGCCGCCCCATCCTTCGGTCCTCGATATCTGCTGGCGCATGGCGGTGTGTGGCATCGGCTTCGGCTTCTTCCAGGCGCCCAACCTGAAAGCCATCATGGGCAGCGCGCCGCCGGAGCGCAGCGGCGGCGCCAGCGGCATCGTTGCCACCGCCAGGCTGATCGGACAAGCCAGCGGCGCCGCACTGGTGGCCTTCTGCTTCATGCTCTCCAGCAAAAACGGCGAGACGCTGGCACTCGGACTAGGAGCCGGCTTTGCCGCGGTGGCCTGTGTTGCCAGCTTCCTGCGCCTGTTGGTGGCGCCTGTCCAAGCTGCCCGGCCATAGGCAAGACCTTCAATCTTCCTGGTATCGCACTGATATCGCACCGATTCGCCGTCCTATACGCCCAGATACTGCTTTAAAGATGCTTCCGCTCCGGCCAGGGCGGCGGACTCTCCCGCCAGCACGACGCGGCCCTTTTCCAGCACGACCGCGTTGTCGGTTTGCGCCAGCACCGCGCGAAAATTCCGGTCCACGATCAGCGTGCTGATGCCGGATTCACCAATCTGCCGGATCACGCGCCAGATTTCCTTGACGATCAGCGGCGCCAGCCCTTCGGTCGCCTCGTCCAGCACCATCAGTGCCGGATTGGTCATCAGCGCGCGGCCTATCGCCACCATTTGCTGTTCGCCGCCGGAAAGCTGCTGGCCGCCGTGATCGAGGCGCTCGCGCAGGCGCGGGAAGGTATCCAGCACTCTTTCGTAAGTCCAGTCCTGCCTGCCGTTCAGGCCGGGGCGCGCGCTCATGACCAGGTTTTCGCGCACCGACAGGTTGGGAAAGATGCCGCGCCCTTCCGGCACATAGCCTATGCCCAGCCGGGCCATGCGCTCCGGCGCCAGCCCGGTGACGTCTTTGCCTTGCCAGGCGATATGGCCGGACGCCGCGGGCACATATCCCATCAGCGCGCGTATCAGCGTAGTCTTGCCCATGCCGTTGCGCCCCAGCAGCCCGACCGCCTGGCCGGGTTCTATTTTCAGGTCGACCCCCTGCAGGATATGGCTGTCGCCGTAGAAAGTATTGATTGCCTGTATCTGTAACATGGCCGGCCTCAACTAACGGGCGCTTCGCCCAGATAGGCGAGCTGCACGTCGGGGTTATTGCGGATGGCTTCGGGCGCGGCGCTGGCAATCACCTGGCCGTTGACCATTACGGTGATATGGTCGGCGACGCGAAATACCGCGTCCATGTCGTGCTCCACCAGCAACACCGCGTGCGTGTGTTTCAGGCGTTCCAGCATGCGCAACATGCGCTCGCTTTCTTCCGCGCCCATGCCGGCCAGCGGTTCGTCCAGCAGCAACGCGCGCGGGCCGGTCGCGAGGCACATGGCGATCTCCAGCTGCCGCTGCTGGCCGTGACTAAGGCTGCCGGCCAGCGTATGCGCGGTATTTGCCAGGCCGGCGACTTCCATCGCATCGCGGGCGCGGGCCAGGCTGCCGGAACAGGCTGACGCCGCCTGCCATACCGCCCACGGCCGCTGCATTGCCGCCTGGGCCGCCAGCCGGCAGTTTTCCAGCACATCGAAGCTGTGGAAAATCGTGGTGCGCTGATAGCTGCGGCCGACGCCCGCACGTGCGCGCCGCGGCTGCGACCAGCGGCTGATATCGACGCCTTCAAAAGCGATGCTTCCGCCCGACGGCGGAATCTCGCCGGACAGCATATTGATCAGCGTGGATTTTCCCGCCCCATTGGTGCCGATCACCGCGTGCACCTGGCCTACATGCAAGTCGATGGATACGGCATCCACCGCGGTCAAGCCGCCGAAGCGGCGCGTCAGGCCGGTCGCGCGCAACAAGGGATGCGCCTGGTTGTTTGTGTCAGACATGCGCGCCTCCTTGTGCCGCAGGCGATTGCTTCCGGTTCCAGATGCGTTGCCGGCTCAAGCCTATCAATCCATGCGGTAGAAAGGCGACGAACAGGATCATCGTGAGGCCCAGGCTCAGCTGCCAATGCTGGGCAAAACCGGCGAAGATGGCCTCCGACGAATAAAATTCCTTCAGCAGAATGAACGCGGCCGCGCCCAGCACCGCTCCACGCAAGCTGCCCAGCCCGCCCAGGATGATCATCAGCAATACCGCGCCCGATTCATGCCAGGACAGCAGTTCCGGATTGACGACGCCGGTCCTGGCCGCCATCAGGAAGCCCGCCAGCCCTGCCAGCATGCCGGCGATCACAAAGGCTGCCAGCTTATAGCCGTAGGTGCGGTAGCCGGCGGCGCGCATGCGTTGCTCATTGGTGCGGATGCCGGCCAGCGCGCGGCCGAAGCGGGAGCGCTGTATCGCCGCCAGCAACAGATAGGCGGCAGCCAGGCTGCCCAGCGCGAAGAAGAAAAAGTGCCGGGGCAGTTCCAGGTCGACCAGCGCGATGCCGGCAAGCGAAAATGCCGGCCGGCTGCTCAGGTAGATGCCGTCGCTGCCGCCGCCTATGCCGGTATCGTGAAAAATGAAAAAGGCCATTTGCGCAAAGGCCAGCGTCACCATGATGAAGTAGACGCCCTGGGTGCGCAGGCTCAGGGCGCCGACAAACAATGCGTAACAGCCGGCGCCCAGCATGGCCGCCGGCAGCATCAGCAATATCGCGCCGGGGCCGCTACCCGGCACCAGCAGCGCAGTGACATAGGCGGCGATGCCGAAAAAGGCGGCGTGCCCCAGGCTGATCAGGCCGGTGGTGCCCACCAGCAGTTCCAGGCTGAGCGCAAATATCGCATAGATGATGATCTTGACGACGAGATCCAGCGCGTATTCGCTCAGCAGCATGGGCAATAGGCAGGCGGCCAGCAGGATGACCAGCGGGAGCAGCCGGGTCTTTGATGGGGGCAGCGGCTGGTGCAGGCCGGCTGCGGCGAGTGGGATGTTCATAGAATTCAGTAGCCTTTGCTTTTCAAGCCTTGCGGGCGCCAGATCAGGATGAGCGCCATCAGCAGATACACGCTGAGTCCGCTGAACTGGGCGAACAGCACCTTGCCGAAGGTATCGACCAGGCCGACCAGCAGCGCGGCGATCAGGGCGCCGGAGATCGAGCCTATGCCGCCTATCACGACGACGACAAAACAGATGATCAGGATTTGTCCGCCCATGCCCGGATAGACCGAGGTCACGGGGGCGGCAATCATGCCGGCCAGCGCCGCCAGGGCGACGCCGGCGGCGAATACGATGCGGTACAGCAGGCGGATATTGATGCCCAGGCCGCGCACCATGTCGCGGTTGCTGGCGCCGGCGCGTATCATCATGCCCAGCCGGGTGCGGTTGACGACGTAGTACAAGCCGAGCGCGACCACGATGCAGGTGGCGGAAGCGAACAGGTTGTACACCGGGTATTTCATCAGGTCGCCCAGCGCGACGGCGCCGGACAGCCACTCGGGCAGTTTCACGCCGTGCACGTCATTGCCGGCCAGGATGCTGCGCATTTCCTCGAACACCAGGATCAGCGAATACGTCATCAGCACCTGCTGCAAATGATCGCGCTGATACAGGTAGCTGAAGAACACCCATTCGAGCAGGAAGCCGAATACGACCGACAGCACCACGCCGGCAGCCATCTGCAGCAGGAACTGGCCGCCGAACAGCGGCGCCAGCGCATAGGCCAGATACGCGCCCAGCATATAAAAGCTGCCGTGCGCCAGGTTGATGACGCCCATGATGCCGAAGATCAGCGTCAGCCCGCTGGCAACCAGAAACAACAAAAGTCCGTACTGAACCGCGTTCAGGCACTGGACGAGAAACGTGGAAAATTCCATGAAAATCCCGATCTGTGGTGGGACAGCAGCAACATCGGAGGATGGCGGGCGCGCGTTACGTACGAATCGTGCCCGCCGGGGCATCACATCTTGCAGCCCTTGGCCGGGTCGGCCAGCGCCTTGATGGCCACGCCCTTGAGTTCATTGATATTGCCCTTGACCTGGCGCAGATAGATGTCTTGCACTGGATTATGCGCCGCCGACAGGGTGAATTTTCCGCGCGGGCTGTCGACTTGGGTGCTGGCCATGCCGGCGATGACCTGGTCGCGGTTCTTGATGTCGCCGCCGGCGGCCTTCAAGCCGGCTTCCAGCAGCTGCGCCGCATCATAGCCCTGCACCGCGTATACGTCCGCATTGGTCTTGTAGGTTTTTGCGAAATTCAGGCGGAACGCATTGTCGCGCGGAGTGTTCAGGTTGTCGGCATAGTGCAGCGTGGTGCTCAGCCCCTGCGCCGCCGCGCCCTGGGCTTCGATGGTGCCGTCCGTCAGGAAGCCGGCGCCGTACAGCGGGATGGTCTTGTTCAGCCCGGCCGCCACATAGTCCTTCACAAACTTGACCGCGCCGCCGCCGGCGAAAAAGGCATACACCGCGTCCGGTTTTTGTGCCGCGATTTCCGTCAGCAGCGCCTGGAATTCCACGTTGGGAAAGGCCAGCGTCAGGTTCTGGGTGACCTTGCCGCCGCCTTTTTCAAAGCCTTCCACAAAGCCTTTGGCCGATTCATTGCCGGCTGCATAATTCCAGGTGATGGTCATGGCTTTTTTGTGGCCGTTCCTGGCCGCGACGACGCCCATCGCATAGGCCGGCTGCCAGTTGGTGAATGAAGTGCGGAACACGTTCTTGGCGCACATGGCGCCGGTGATTACGTCGGCGCCGGCATTCGGCACGATCAGCAGCGTATTGGTTTCGCGCGCCACCTTGGCCATTGCCAGCGCAACCCCCGAATGCACGGTGCCGACCAGCACGTCCACCTGGTCGCGCTTGATCAGCTTGTTGACGTTGTCGGTTGCCTTGGCCGGATCCGATTCGTCGTCGACCTTGAAATACCTGATTTCTCGGCCGGCCAGCTTACCGCCCTGTTCGCCGACATACAGCTTGAAGCCGTTTTCTATCATCTCGCCGAGGTTGGCATAGGTGCCGGTCGCCGGCAGCATCAGGCCGACCTTGATCGGTGCGGTCTGCGCGTGGGCGATGCCCGAGCAGAGTAGGCCGGCGGCGGCCAGCGCGGTAAATTTGGTGTGCATCTTCGTCTCCTGTTGTCGCGGTCGTTTAGACCGTCTTGATGAAATTGCCTGCTTCATTGCCCAGCGCGTCCGGTTGATCGCGATGGGGAGAGTGCCCGCATTTGGGGATGACCTTCAACACCGCATGCGGTACTTTCTTTTGTATGCCGCCGATCTGCGCCAGCGTGCCGTATTCGTCGTTTTCTCCCTGTATTGCCAGCACCGGGCCGCTGATGCCGGCCAGCCGGTCTTCGATATTCCAGGCGCGGAATGCCGGATCTAGCCAGACGTCGTTCCAGCCCCAGAAGGCCGAGTCGACGTCGCTGTGGTGGCGCGCCAGGCGTTCGCGCAAGCCATGGCCCAGGTAGGCTTCGCGCGCGACGCGGATCGCCGCGACCGTCATGTCTTCGACAAAGATGTGCGGTGCAACCACCACGATGCCGCTGACCCGGTCCGGGAATTGCGCGGCATACAACAGGGCGATCGAGCCGCCGTCGCTGTGGCCGAACAGCCATGGTTTTTCGACGCCGACCTGTTGCAGGAACAGCGGCAGCACTTCCAGCGCCTGCCGCTGCATGAAATCGACCGGGAAGCGTTCCGCCGCCGGCCTGGCGGTGGAGCGGCCATAGGCATAGCGCGAAAATACCAGGCCGGTGAAGCCGTGGCGGGTGCAAAATTGCTCCGGAAAATCCTTCCACAGCGAGATCGATCCCAGACCTTCATGCAGGAACACCACCACCGGATAGTCGGACTTGCTTGCGCCCACCCATTGGTATTCGAGGCTGATCGGGCGTCCGCACCAATGCAGGTCGGCGAACTGGATGCGCTGGTCGGCGTGTGGACTGTCAGCTTGGGCGGCCATCGTTTACTGGCCCTCCGCTGAGCGCAGTTTGAAACGCTGGATTTTGCCGGTCGCCGTTTTTGGCAATAGCTGCACAAACGAAATATCGCGCGGATACTTGTGAGGCGCCAGGCGCGACTTGACGAATTTTTTAAGGTCGTCCGCCAAATCCGTGCAGGCTGCCTCCGGGTGCCTGAGCACCACGAAAGCCTTGGTCTTGGTCAGTCCGTCTGCGTCCGGCACGCCGATCACCGCACATTCCAGCACCGATTCATGGCCCATCAGTGCCGATTCGACTTCAATCGGCGACACGTATTGGCCGCTGACTTTCAGCATGTCGTCGCTGCGGCCGGCATAGGTGTAATAACCGTTGGCATCGATGGAGTATTTGTCGCCGCTCTTGACCCAGTCGCCGACGAAGGTGGCACGGCTTTTTTCCCGGTTGGCCCAATACAGCAGGGCGGCACTGGGGCCGCGTATATACAGGTCGCCGATCTCGCCGCGCGGCACCGGCTGGCCGCCGTCGTCGCGCAGCTCCAGCTGATATCCCGGCACCGGAACACCGGTGGAGCCGTAGTGCACATCGTCTTCGCGGTTCGACAGGAAGATATGCAGCATCTCGGTGGAGCCCAGGCCGTCCAGGATATGGCAATCGAAATGCGAGTGGAATTTTTCTCCCACCTCCCTGGACAAGGCTTCGCCGGCGGAGGCGCAGATGCGCAGCGCCACCTGTTCCCTGGACGGCAGCTCGTCCGATGCCAGCATTGCCACGTATAGCGTAGGCACACCGCAAAAAACGCTGGGCCTGTGCTGCACCAGGCGCTTGAAGACCGCCTGCGGCGTGGGACGTTCCGCCATCAGCACCGTGGTCGCGCCGACGCTGAGCGGAAAGGTCAGCCCATTGCCCAGGCCGTAGGCGAAGAAAAGTTTGGCGGCGGAAAAGACCAGGTCCGGTTCGCGCAGGCCAAGGATGGGTTTGCCGTACAGTTCGGCGGTCCAGAACAGGTTGGCATGCGAATGCACCGTGCCTTTGGGGCGGCCGGTGGAGCCGGACGAGTACAGCCAGAAGGCAAAATCGTCGGCCCGGGTCTTTGCAAAGTCTGGCGGCGCCAGCGGAGGCGCGCCCAGCAGGCTGGCAAAACTCGCCGTTCCCGGCGCTGTCACGCCGGCGGTTCCGGAGATGATGACTTGCGGCTGAGTGGCGAGCGCCGCCAGCGCTTCCTGCACCACCGGCCACAGGGCTTCGGACACGACGACCGCGCTGGCGCCGCTGTGCTCCAGCATGTAGCTGTAATCTGTTGCCGGCAGCAGGGTATTCACCGGCACCGGCACTACCCCCGCCAGCATGGCGCCCAGCAATGCAACCGGCAGGTCCACCGTGTCTTGCATGACCAGCAGGATCCGTTCTTCGCGGTGTACGCCGGCTTGTTTCAGGCCGGCGGCGAAGCGGCGCGCACGCAGCGCCAGTTCGCCATAGCTGATTTGTTGCGTGTCGTCGATATACGCAAGTTTTTCTGCGCGGCCCCGGTTCAGGTCCAGGATGTGCTGCGCAAAATTAAATTGTTCCGCGAGCTTGGTTTCAGATACGTCTGCTTGGTTCATTGTTGATTCTCCTCCAACATTCCTGGCAATACAACCGCTGGGTAAGGCCGCCTGCCTTCAGACTGCCCAGGCCGTGGCTGCAGCGGACAAATTTTCCAGCGTCTGCGCTGAGCCTTGTATCGCACTGCGGCGATGATAGAAGGCCAGGCCGCGCAATCCGCCCAATTCCTCGCCGCCGCCGGCCCGGCCCGGGCCGCCGTGGATAGAGCCGGGCATCACGTTGCCGTGGCCGCTCTGGGTTTTCGCCACCTCCGGCGTCACGGTATGCACGCGGCCGTGCGATGACGCCAATGCCTGCGCGGTGCTGGCAAGCCATGCTGCGTCTTCGCTGAAAGCGGATGCAACCAGCGAGCCCAGGCCGCGATGCGCGAGCGCTATCGCATGCCCGGTGTCGCGGTAGCCCAGCAAGGTGGATACCGGTCCGAACACTTCATGGTCGTGCACCAGCGTAGCGCGGTCTGCATCCTCAATGCCGAACAGGGTAGGGGCGATGCAGGCGGCCACTGCGGGATCGGCGTCGACCAAGGCTTGCCGCGCGCCGTCGTACAGGACGCTCGCCTCGCCGGCCAGCAGGCGTATGCCGGCCTGCACGTGCTCATATTGTTCCCGGCTGACCAGCGAGCCCATGCGCACTTCTTCATTGCGCGGATTGCCGACCTTGATCTGCGCCAGCCTGGCGGACACGGCTTCGGCTACCTGGTGGAAGCAGGAAGCGGGCACCAGCGCGCGCCGGATCGCGGTGCAGCGCTGACCGCTCTTGGTGCTCATTTCACGCACCAGCTCATTGACGTAGGAATCAAAGGAGGCGCTGCCGGGAATGGCGTCGGGGCCGAGTATGGAGCAATTCAGGCTGTCCGCTTCGATGTTGACCCTGACCGAGTGGCGCGCGACAGCATCATGCGAGCGGATGGCCACGGCGGTATCTGCCGAACCGGTGAAGGACAGCACGTCGAACGGCTTGAGCTGATCGAGCAAGCCGCCGGAACTGCCGCAGACGATGGAAAGCGCGCCGGGCGGCAGGATGCCGGCGGCAATCACGTCGGCCACCATGCGATGGGTCAGCCAGGCGGTGACGGTCGCCGGCTTGACGATCACCGGTACGCCGGACAGCAGTGCCGGCGCGGCTTTTTCCCACAGGCCCCAGGCCGGGAAGTTAAACGCATTGATAAACAGCGCCACGCCGCGCACCGGCGCGAGGATGTGTTGCGACTGGAACAGCTTGTCTTTGGAGTAGATCGCCGGTGCGCCGTCCAGCAATACCCTGGCATCGCCCAGTCCGGCGCCGAGCCTGGCATAGTATCCCAGCGTGAAGCAGGCGCCTTCGATATCGACCGCGGAATCCGCCTTGGTCGTGCCGGAATTGGCCAGCGATATGTCGTAATAGGCGTCGCGGTTTGCCTGCAGCACTTTCAGCACCTGGTCCAGCATGGCGGCACGTTCACCGTAGCTCATCGCCTGCAGTGCGGCTGCGCCCTGGGTGCGGGCAAATTCAAAGCCGGACTGCAGCTGTGCTGCCTGGCCGCCGGCGCTGGCGACCTGCAGGCCGGTGATGGGATCGCGCAAGACGTTCACCGCGTCGGCCGGCGCCTGCCATTGAGCGCCAAGGTAGTTGTGAAGATAGTTGTTCATGAGGATATCCGTTCAATGGGAGTGTCGGGTTGAGGACGCGCTGCGCGAATCAGGCAGCGGCGGCGGTAAATTGGATCGCGCCTTGCGGCAGCAGGTACAGCACGAGTGCGCGCCCCCGGCTCACGGTCGGACTATGCGCGCTGCCGGCTTCATATATGCACCAGCCGGCAGGGCGGCCGTCGAACAGCGCGTTTTCGGTCAGCGGCATGATCAGGTCGATCTCGCCGTGCGGATGGCTATGGTGGGGGCCGGCAATATCGCACATGTCCACCACGTCCACGCTGAAGCCGTGCGTTGCGTCGGCGGGCTTCAGGACCCGGCCGTAACGAATCCCCCCTCCTTCCCGCTGGCACATCCAGCCTTCGCTGCTGCCTGTCACGCAGGCAGCAAAAATCGCTTCATAGATGGGGCTGCCGGGGCCGTGTTCCGCATTCAGGTGCGCTTCCAGCGCAGCGCCGAGCGGAATACCGGCGATTTCTTCCGTCAGACGGGCGATAAGTTTTTGAAAAGCCTGCGCATCCATGGTTTACAATCTCCTGATTGTTGCATTTATAGTGCATTCACTCTTTTTGAAAATGCACTGGGAATGCAAGTTCTCTGAAGTGTAGATGTAATATGTTGCATGTGTCAAGTGCTTGATGCATGCTATATTTCATGATGTGATCATTAACTCTGGAAAAGCAGTGCATGAATGACCTAAGTAATAAGGGGCTCCCGGCTGAGCCTCCGGAAGAGATAAAAGACGTCTATTTGATTGCCCTTGGGGATAGGTTGCGCGCATTGAGATCGCGGCGCGGCTTGACGCGCAAAGCGCTGGCGCGCCTGGCAAACGTGTCGGAGCGTCATCTGGCCAACGTGGAATCCGGCGTCGGCAATGCGTCGATACAGTTTTTGCGGCAACTCACCGCGGTGCTGAATTGCACCCTGGCGGAAATGATAGGCGATGAGACGGCGACTTCGCCGGAGTGGCTGATGATCAGGGAGATCCTGCGCGGGCGTTCCGACAGCGAACTGGCGCAAGCGCGCGCTGCCTTGTCCGGCGTATTCGAGACGCCTACCAGTGAAAAAGCGCGGCGCCAGCGGGTGGCGCTGATAGGCTTGCGCGGTGCCGGCAAGTCCTCCATCGGGCGCATGCTGGCCGATCGCTGGGTGGTACCCTTCATTGAACTGAGCCGGCAGATTGAAACCCTGGCCGGCTGCAGCGTCGCCGAGATCCACTCCCTGTACGGCCAGAATGGCTATCGCCGCTATGAGTTCAGGGCGCTGGAAGACGCGATACAGCGCTACCCGCAGGCGGTGATTGCCACACCCGGCGGCATCGTCTCCGATCCGGCCACCTTCAACCTGTTGCTGTCGCACTG
>DATHMC010000199.1:0-21609 GCA_035487495.1 Undibacterium sp. | reverse complement strand
GGCGAACGCGCTGCCGTTGTTGTTCGCCGCCGACGTGAACGCATACAGGATTTCCGAAAAACCGTGCGCGCCGGGGTTCAGTATCCCGGCCTTGCCGGCGTCCGACATCACGGCGATCGCCGCGCCGGCCAATACCAGGGCGGGTGTTACAAGGATCGTGATCGAGGTCATTTTCATTTCAAACGACTGTATCTTCTTGCCGAGGTACTCGGGAGTGCGGCCTATCATCAGGCCGGCGACAAATACCGCCAGGATCGCGAAGATCAGCATGCCGTACAGGCCCGAGCCGACGCCGCCGAACACGACTTCGCCGAACTGCATCAACACCAGGGGCACCATGCCGCCGATCGGCATCAGCGAATCATGCATCGCATTGACCGCGCCGCAGGATGCCGCGGTGGTGACGGCGGCAAACAGCGAGGAAGCGCTGATGCCGAAACGGGTTTCCTTGCCTTCCATATTGCCGCCGGATTGCAGGATGCTGCCGGCCTGGTCCACGTTCAGCGAGGCCAGCAGCGGATGCGCCTGCTGCTCGGAGTACATCACCACCAGCGTCATGCCGACAAACATCACCGTCATCGCCGCCAGCACCGCCCAACCCTGCCGGATATCGCCGACCATGCGGCCGAATGCGAAGCACAGGCCGGCCGGTATCAGGAAAATGGAAATCATCTGGAAGAAATTCACCAGCGCATTCGGGTTCTCATACGGATGGGCCGAGTTTGCATTGAAGAAGCCGCCGCCGTTGGTGCCCAGCATCTTGATCGCTTCCTGCGAGGCGACCGGGCCCATAGGCAGGGTCTGGGTCTTGGCCGTCAGGGTTTCCATTACCGGCGCGCCCTTGGCATCCTTCAAAGGCTGGCCGTCTGCACCGAGCTTGGGCTGGCTATAGGTGATCGGATCCATCAGTTGCACGTCCTTGTAACCGGAGAAATTCTGGATCACGCCCTGGCCGATCATGAAAGTCGCAAAGATGACCGACAGCGGCAGCAGCAGGTATAAGGTAGTACGGGTGACGTCGGTCCAGAAATTGCCTATGGATTTGGCCGAGTGGCGCGAAAAGCCGCGGATCAGCGCGAACACGACCGCGATACCGGTGGCGGCGGAAAAGAAATTCTGCCCGGCCAGCACCAGCATCTGGGTCAGGTAGCTCATCGTCGATTCACCGCCGTAGCCTTGCCAGTTGGTATTGGTGACAAAGGCAACCGCCGTATTGAAAGACGAATCCGGGCTGACATTGCCGAAAGCCTGCGGATTCAACGGCAGCCATAATTGCAAGCGTTGCACCAGGTATACCGCCAGCGCACCGAGGGTATTGAAAACGATCAGGGCCAACGCATAATGCTTCCAGCCCATGCCCTCGTCAGCCTTGACACCGGCAATGCGGTACAAGCCCTTTTCCAGCCAGGCAAGCCAGCCCATGCCTGGCACCTTGGCCTGGTCGTCTGCGATACGGGCGATGTACACACCCAATGGATAAGACAGGGCCAGCAGCGCCAACAGGAAAACTATCAATAAAACTATTGCTTGCGTAGTCATTACAGCTCCTCCGCTTTCAATAAAGCGATCACCAGATACACAAACAAGGCCGCAGACACGACTGCGCCCAGCACATAGAACGTGTTCATGCCCCGCCTCCCAGTTTGTCGCAGCCTTGCGCCAGCGCCCAGATCAGCAGGAAGAACACCACCACCCCGCCTACATATAAAATGTCCATCAAATAATCCATGATTACCCCCTCGTTTTTTACAACTGAAGAATAGCCACTGGGACATAAAAATTTTGTAAAGACTCGCAGGCGGGGTGTAAACAAGATGTAAACATTGCGTAAAAAAACACAAAAGAAAGAATAAAAATGCCTAGCTTGCAAGATGCGTCGGCGATCCGGAGCCTGATCGCGTTTTGCGAACAGCTTTGACTGGAAGAAATGGGGGCAATTGGCAGGCGGCCTCGGCGCCACGGGCGTGTCGACGCTGGCTAATCGCGAGGATCGCCAGGGACAGGCACCGAAGACCCACCGTATCTATTGCGATGCCGGCGGGCGGATAGGCTTGATAGTGCAGAAAGTGTTAAGAACAGATGGAAACGCGGCCATCCGCAGCGGCGCTAATGTTAGGAAAAATAGAGATACCTTGTCGTTCCCGCGTAGGCGGGAATCCAGTGACTTTCGTCAAACGACGCTAGGTTCCCGCCTGCGCGGGAACGACAAATTTCGGAGATTTGCTTGCTAACTGAACGGCATTAGCGCCGCTACGCAGCTTTATGCAAGCCCCTGCAAAACCTGCTATTTGATGCCTACAAAACTGCCTGGTACACGCCGCGTTTGAACTCAAAGGAAAACGGGTGCCAAAAAGCCATCTGGCGCTGCGTCATCAGCAGGCCGGCCAGGTTGTGCCTGGGCGAGATCCACCAGTGGGTGCCGGCGATGCCGCCCCATTCGAACTCTCCGGCGGAGGCCGCCGGGTCCAGCGAAGACGGTTGCAAGGTCACCGCTCCCGCCAGGCCGTAAGCCTTGCCCGGCACCGGCCCTATGCCCGGAAAGCCTATGCTGAGGCCGGCAGGCAACTGGTTGCTCATCATCTGCGCTATCGTATCGTGCTTCAGCAGGGTGGGGCCGCCGGGCAGCAGGCTGCGGATCAGCGCCACCATGTCCGGCAGGCTGGAGACCAGGCCGCCGCCGCCGGACAGGCGCGGCACCGGCGTCACGAAAGCGCCGGGAAAAGGTGCATTCTCCAGCCGTTTCAGCCCCGGCTTCAACGCATCGAACGGGTCGGTGCCCGCATAATAGGCAGTGAAGCGGTCCAGCTTGTCTGCCGACACAACAAAGCCGGTATCGACCATGCCTAGCGGAGTAAAAATGCGCTGTTGCAGGAAGTGGTCGAAACGCTGGCCGCTGATCACTTCGACCAGCCGGCCCAGCACATCGGTGGCGACCGAATATTCCCAGCGCGTGCCCGGATGGAAACCCAGCGGCAGATCGGCCAGCACGTCAATCATCTCTGCCAGCGTCTGCACCGCATTCATCACCTTGCGCTCATTGTAGGCATTGTCCATCACGCTGCCGGGATTCAGAAAGCCGTAGCCGAGGCCGGAACTATGGCTCAGCAGGTGGCGTATCGTGATCGGCGAGGCCGCCGGTTCGCTATCGTCTATGCTGCGCGCGCCCGGCTTCAGCACGCGGCGCCGGCCCAGTTGCGGGATATAGGCCTCGATCGCGTCATCCAGCTTCAGCCTGCCCTCTTCCATCAGCAGCAGCACCGCGCAGGAAGTCACCAGCTTGCTGTTGGAAAAAACCCGGAACAGGTGGTCGGTACGCAGCGGAACATGGTTTTCCTTGTCGGCCCAGCCCGCGGTATGCACGTCGACCAGCTCGCGCCCCACCAGCACCGCAGACGAAACGCCGGCCAGGATCTCCCGGTCCACATAGGATTGCAGTGCGCCGTGCACTGCGCTGAAGTCATAGCCTGCGTTCTTGATCGTCATGTTTTCCATGTATTCGCCTTAATTTTTGAGCTTAGCTATGCTACTCAATATTCTGCTGCCGTGCACGCGGCAGTCGCGACTGGCCCATGAAGCTGGGGCCGTCAGCAGGCGCCGCAGAATATTTCCACGTGGAAATTAAATGTTATACTGCCTGGAAGAGCCGAGCGAATCCACGGGAGCTGCACAATGAACAAGACCAAATGTATACTCTCGCTGACGGCGCTTGGCCTGCTCAGCGCCTGCGGCGGCGGCAGTGGCGGCGTTGCGGGCAACACGAATCCCGGCATGCCCCCGGTGACGAGCACGGTATCCGGTATCGTGGCCGACAAAACCGGAGCGCCGCTCCCTGGAGTGACGATCACCGTCTATTCCAATAACAATAACACCGCGGTAACGACCACCACCGGCACGAACGGCGCCTACTCGGTGCCCGGACTGAACACCGGCAATTTCTCGGATTACTCGATTTATGCCGGAAAACCCGGCTTCGGATTTTATCCCTCCAGCGGCGACGCTGCCGGCTCCGTGGGCAGGGGCGACTTCAATGGTTACTACAGGACCGTCATACGGTTTCTATCGATGCCGACCCACAATGTAACGAGCGCCAATTTCACTGCGTCACGCCCGGGGGACAGGATGGCAAGTCTGCCGCGCACCGGCCAAACGACCAGCTATGCGAGCGGCGACGACTACGCCCTGCAAAAAGGCGTATCCTGGCCCGGCACGCGCTTCGCGGACAATACGGACGGCACCGTTACCGACCGCCTGACCGGCTTGATCTGGCTGAAAAATGCAGGATGCTTTAGCCCAACGACCTGGTCAACGGCGCTGACCGCCGCCAATCAGCTGGCCAGCGGCGCTTGCGGATTGACAGATGGCTCGCTCGCCGGACAGTGGCGCATGCCCAACGTCAATGAGCTGGAGAGCCTGGTGGATGTGTCACAAGTCAACCCCTCGGTTTCCGTCGGCAGCCCTTTCACGAATATCAATCTAGGCAATGCCTACTGGTCGTCGACCACCTATACTGCAGGACCGGGCAATGCCATGGCGATCCGTTTTAGCGACGGCAGATGGATAAACGGGGTCGATGCGCGCGACGGCAGTTTCAACAATGTGAAGGTGACCTCGGCCAATTCCTTGTGGGCGGTGAAATCCGGCGCAGCGGGCAGCATTCAGCTGCTGGCCACCGGCGCGTTTGCGGGCCAGGGCGGAGGATCTGGACAATCCTTCGGCGCCGGCGACGACGCCAGCCTGCAAATCGGCGCGCGTTTTCCCTCGCCGCGCTTCATCGATAACGGCGACGGCACCCTGGCCGACACGGTCACCGGCTTGACCTGGCTGAAAAAGGCCGATTGCATCAAGCAGTCATGGTCGAACGCCCTGCAGTCCATCAACAGCCTTGCCAGCGGCCAGTGCGGCTTGACCGACGGTTCCACCGCGGGGCAATGGAGAATGCCGAACCGGAGCGAGATGCTGAGCTTGTCCGACCGCGCGCCGACGTTCCCGCAGGCGAATTATTTCAATGGAATCCCCGGGCCTGACGGCATTACTGTCACCAACCCCGTTATTTTCAATAATTTCAAGGTATTCGTCTTCTATTGGACCTCCACCACCGATGCCGCCGATCCGACGCAGGCATGGACCATCTATAGCTGCGATTTTGGCGTGTATAACGTGGCAAAAACCGATGCCCAGCAATATGCGCTGGCGGTGCGCTGACGATCTTGCCTGCATTAGTGATCGCTGTCGGGCAGCGTGGGGAGCCGATTGCCGAAACGGATAATCTTTAACATCAGATCCGTAGGGTGCAATGGGCTTTATCTATTGCACCGTTTACCCGCAAGCATATCCGCATGACTTGGTCATCCACAATGGTATTGCCAAATGCGTCTTTGCTGATACGTCTGACTATCGAAATGCTGGGTTTCGCCTTCGGCTCAACCGCAACTTGCAAAAATCCGGCTTACCTCATTAAGCATCACTGCACTTGTCCACGAAAAGCACGAAATACCCGAAAGTTTTGCTGCTCTTTCGTGCCTTTCGTGGATCACGCTTTTTCTTTGTGCAGTTGCTTCGATCCGAACGCTATCCCTGCATCCAATACCCCGGCTGCGCATAGATGGCCTTCAGCTTCTCGATGAAAAACCGCACCTTGGCCGGCAGGTTGCGCTGCTGCGGATACACCGCCATGATGTTGTAGTCCGGCAGCGCGTATTCATCCAGCACCGTGACCAGTTCGCCGGACGCTAGTTGCGCCTGTATCTCCCAGGTGGAGCGCCAGGCCAGGCCCAGGCCTTCGCAGGCCCAGCGGTGCAGCAGTTCGCCGTCATTGCAGTCCAGGTTGCCGTTGGCCCTGAGCGTGACCGGCTTGCCGTTTTGCTGGAAGTACCAGCCGCGCTGCTGGCCGCCCTGCAGGTTGAAGGCCAGGCAGTTGTGTTTTTCCAGGTCTTCCAACGTGGCCGGCACGCCGTTGCGGCGCAGGTAGTCCGGCGTCGCGCACACTACACGCCGGTTGGTGGCCAGCTTGATCGCGACAAAGCTGGGGTCGATCGCGCCGCCGATACGGATGCCGAAGTCATAGCCCTCCCTGACCAGGTCCACCACGCGGTCGGTCAGGTTGAACGAGATGCGCACGTCCGGATGCTCGGCCAGGAAGGCCGGCGCATGCGGCGCCACGTGCTTGCGGCCATACGCGGCCGGCGCCGACACCACCAGGTGGCCGGTGGCCTTGTGCCTGCCTTCGGAAATGATCTTCTCGGCGCTGTCCAGCTCTTGCAGCAATTTCTTGCAATGGTCCAGGAACACCGTGCCCTCCTCGGTCAGGCGCAGGTGACGGGTGGTCCGGTGCATCAGCTTGACGCCCAGGCGTTTCTCCAGCGCATCTATCCTGCGCCCCAACATCACCGGCGTGATGTTCTGCCCCAGCGCGGCACGGGTCAGGCTGCCCTGCTCTATCACGTCCACGAAGGCTTCTATCTGTTTCAGCTTGTCCATAATGCAACCTTTTAACTCTTCATTCCATACTCCAAGTATCGAATAATACGATTTTTTATCCTCTTATCAAACAATAAGTTTGCCATTACGATCTAATCCAACGATAACGCAATTATTTTCAGGAGATCCATCATGGCAAAAATGACCGCGGCTGAAGCAGCCGTCTACGTATTGGAAAAAGAAGGCGTGCATCAGGCGTTCGGCGTGCCGGGCGCGGCGATCAACCCCTTTTATTCGGCCATGCGCAAGCGCGGCAGCGTCCAGCACATCCTGGCGCGGCATGTGGAAGGCGCTTCGCATATGGCGGAAGGCTACACCCGCGCGGCGGCCGGCAACATCGGCGTCTGCATCGGTACGTCCGGCCCGGCCGGCACCGACATGATCACCGGCCTGTATTCGGCCCAGGCCGACTCCATCCCTATTTTGTGCATTACCGGCCAGGCGCCGCGCGCCCGCCTGTACAAGGAAGATTTCCAGGCGGTGGACATCGAATCCATCGCCAAGCCGGTCACCAAGTGGGCCGTCACCGTGCGTGAGCCGGCGCTGGTGCCGCGCGTGTTCCAACAAGCCTTCCACCTGATGCGCTCCGGCCGTCCCGGCCCGGTGCTGATCGACCTGCCGTTTGACGTGCAGATGGGCGAGATCGAGTTCGATCCGGATACCTACGAACCGTTGCCGGTGTACAAGCCGCAGGCCACCCGCGCCCAGATTGAAAAGGCGATGAGCCTGCTGAACGACGCCGAACGCCCGCTGATCACCGCCGGCGGCGGCATCATCAATGCCAATGCGTCCGACTTGCTGGTGGAATTTGCCGAAATCACCGGCGTGCCTGTCATCCCTACGCTGATGGGCTGGGGCACGATCCCCGATGACCACAAGCTGATGGCCGGCATGGTCGGCCTGCAGACCAGTCACCGCTATGGCAATGCGACGATGCTGGCCTCCGACTTTGCGCTGGGCATAGGCAACCGCTGGGCCAACCGGCATACCGGCTCGGTGGAAGTGTTCACCAAGGACAGGAAGTTCGTCCACGTGGATATCGAGCCGACCCAGATCGGCCGTGTGTTCGGCCCCGACTACGGCATCGTGTCGGACGCCGCCGCCGCATTGAAATTATTCGTCGAGGTCGCCAGGGAATGGAAGGCCGCCGGCAAGCTGAAGGACAGATCGACCTGGGCGGCAGACTGCCAGGAACGCAAACGCACGATGCTGCGCCGTACCCACTTCGACGACGTGCCGGTCAAGCCGCAGCGCGTGTACGAAGAAATGAACAAGGCCTTCGGCCGCGAAACCCGCTACGTCAGCACCATCGGCCTGTCGCAGATCGCCGCCGCGCAATTCCTGCACGTGTACGGCCCGCGCAACTGGATCAATTGCGGCCAGGCCGGCCCGTTGGGCTGGACGATTCCGGCGGCGCTGGGCGTGGTGGCGGCCGATCCGTCGCGTGAAGTGGTGGCGATCTCGGGCGACTACGACTTCCAGTTCATGATAGAAGAGCTGGCGGTCGGCGCGCAGTTCAAGCTGCCGTACCTGCAGATCGTCGTGAACAACTCTTACCTGGGACTGATCCGCCAGTCGCAGCGCGGTTTCGAGATGGACTATTGCGTGCAGCTGGCGTTTGAAAACATCAATGCGCCGGAACTGAACGGCTATGGGGTAGACCACATCACCGTGGTCGAAGGCCTGGGCTGCAAGGCGATCCGCGTGCTGAAACACGAAGACATCCTGCCGGCCATCCAGCAAGCCCGCGAGTGGATGCAGCAATACAAGGTGCCGGTCGTGGTGGAGATCATCCTGGAACGCGTGACCAATATCTCGATGGGCACCGAGATCAATGCGATCAACGAGTTCGAGCCGCTGGCAGAAGGCAAACAAGACGCGCCGACCGCCATCGCCTTGCTGGATTGATTATCAATACGTAGCGAAAGGAAAACAACATGACCAAACTGGCTGCCAACCTGACGATGCTGTTCAACGAGCTGGCTTTCCTGGAACGCTTTGAGGCCGCCGCCCGCGCCGGCTTCCGCGGCGTGGAGTTCCTGTTCCCTTACGCATTCCATGCCGACCAGATCGCCGACAAGCTGAACCTGTACCAGCTGGATCTGGTGCTGCACAACCTGCCGGCCGGCAAGTGGGAAGCCGGCGAACGCGGCATTGCCTGCCATCCGGACCGCGTGGGCGAATTCCAGGACGGCGTCGGCGAAGCGCTGAAATATGCCAAAGTGCTGGGCATCAAGCAATTGAATTGCCTGGTCGGCATACAGCCGAAAGACGTCAGCCGCGAACTGGCCCAGCAAACCCTGGTGGACAACCTGAAGTTCGCCGCCGACCAATTGAAAGCCGCCGGCATACGGCTGCTGATGGAGCCGATCAATACCTATGACATTCCCGGCTTCTTTTTGTCGCACACCAGGCAGGCGCTTGACTTGATCGATGCCACCGGCTCCGACAACCTGTTTGTGCAGTACGACATCTACCACATGCAGCGCATGGAAGGCGAGCTGGCCAACACGATCCGGGCCAACCTGCCGCTGATCAAGCATATACAGCTGGCGGACAATCCCGGCCGTTTTGAACCGGGCACCGGCGAGATCAATTACCGCTATCTGTTCCGGCTGCTGGAAGAACTGAAATACGAAGGCTGGATAGGCTGCGAATACAAGCCGCAAAACGGCACCGTCGAAGGACTGGGCTGGCGCGCGGAGCACGGTCTGTAAACCGTAGGGTGGGCACAACGTGCCCACGCGGATTCCAACCGGCGACACACATTATCCATCACGGCGTGGGCACTGGTGCCCACCCTACAAATAAACGTTTAGGGAGTACATCATGGCAAAAATAGGATTCATAGGACTCGGCATCATGGGCGCGCCGATGGCGGAAAACTTGCAGCGCGGCGGCCACAAGCTGTACCTGCACGACCAGAAAAACCCGCCCTACACTCTGATAGAAGGCGGTGCCACGGTCTGCACTTCCGGTGCGGAAGTGGCCAAGCGCGCCGACATCGTCATCGTGATGGTGCCGGATACGCCGCATGTGGAAGCGGTGCTGTTCGGCGAGGACGGCGTCGCCGCCGGCCTGACGGCGGGCAAGATCGTGGTCGACATGAGCTCCATCTCCCCCATCGCGACCAAGGATTTCGCCAAGCGCATCAATGCGCTGGGTTGCGACTACCTGGATGCGCCGGTATCCGGCGGCGAAGTGGGCGCCAAGGCGGCCTCGCTGACGATCATGGTCGGCGGCCCGCAAGCCGCTTTCGACACAGTGAAACCGCTGTTTGAACTGCTGGGCAAGAATATCACGCTGGTCGGCGGCAACGGCGACGGCCAGACCACCAAGGTCGCCAACCAGATCATCGTGGCGCTGAACATCCAGGCGGTGGCCGAAGCGCTGTTGTTTGCGTCCAAGGCCGGCGCCGATCCGGCCAGGGTCAGGCAGGCGCTGATGGGCGGCTTTGCGGCATCCCGCATCCTGGAAGTGCACGGCGAACGCATGGTCAAGCGCACCTTCAACCCCGGCTTCCGGATTGAATTGCACCAGAAGGATCTGAACCTGGCGCTGCAAGGCGCCAAGGCGCTCGGTGTGTCGCTGCCGAATACGGCCGTCGCGCAAGAATTGATGAACGCCTGTGCCGCCAACGGCATGAGCGGCCTCGACCATTCGGCCCTGTGCCGCGCGATCGAACTGATGTCGAATCACCAGATCGCACAGGCGTAATTGATAATCTAAATTTCTAAAACGAAAAGCGCTGTCCACGAAAGGCACGAAAAACACGAAAAAAAACCAAGCACAAATAGGCTTTGGTTCAATGTTGAGGCAGTACTCTTTTCGTTTTTCTTTCGTGTTTTTCGTGCTTTTCGTGGGGCACGCCGAGTGGACAAAGAATTTGATGGCGGACCACCATATCCACCGTCCAGGCAAGCAAACCCTTGCGGGCTAAAACTTAATATACGCGGTATCCTAGTTATTCCGTTAACCATCAGGCTGTAATCATGACTATTGCCCATCCCAAACAATTCTTGCGCGACCTGTACAACACCGCGGTGGATGCCGTCAGCGCGCAAAAATGCCTGCCGGCTTTCCTGCCGGCTCCTCCCAAGGGACGCACGCTGGTGATCGGCGCCGGCAAAGGCGCAGCGGCGATGGCGAAAGTGGTGGAAGATCACTGGCAGGGTGAACTGTCGGGCCTGGTGGTGACCCGCTACGGGCACGGCGCCGCTTGCCGGCGCATCGAGGTGGTGGAAGCCGCGCATCCGGTGCCGGACGCCGCCGGCCAGCAAGCCGCCGCCCGCATCCTGCACATGGTGCAGGGCCTCAGTGAAGACGACCTGGTGCTGTGCCTGATCTCCGGCGGCGGCTCTGCGCTGCTGGCGCTGCCGGCGGAGGGCATCACGCTGGAACAGAAACAGGCGATCAACAAGGCCCTGCTGAAGAGCGGCGCGGCGATCAGCGAAATGAATTGCGTGCGCAAGCATTTGTCGGCGATCAAGGGCGGCCGCCTGGGCCTGGCCTGCGCGCCGGCCCGGGTCGTCACGCTGCTGATTTCCGATGTGCCCGGCGACGAGCCCGGCATCATCGCCAGCGGCCCTACCCTGCCCGACGACACCACCTGCGAACAGGCGCTGGCGATACTGCGCAAGTACGATATCGCGGTACCCGCGAACATAGAGCAGCACCTGAGTTCCGGCATCGGCGAAACGCCGAAGTCCAGCGACCCGCGCTTCCGCCAGCATGAGCACCACATCATCGCCACCGCGCAGCATGCGCTGGATGCGGCGGCCGAGCACGCCCGCGCCGCCGGCCTGCCCGCCTACATCCTGTCCGACGGCATGGAAGGCGAGGCGCGCGACGTCGGCATGGTGCACGCGGCTCTGGCGAAACAGATCGCCGACAAGGGCCAGCCGTTTGCCAAGCCTTGCGTGGTGCTGTCCGGCGGCGAAACCACGGTCACGGTGCGCGGCACCGGGCGCGGCGGACGCAATGCGGAATTTTTGCTGAGCCTGGCGGTGACGCTGGACGGCCATCCCGGCATCTATGCGCTGGCCTGCGACACCGACGGCATAGACGGCTCCGAAGACAATGCCGGCGCCGTGTATGCGCCGGATTCTGCCAGCCGCGCAGCGGCGCAAAACCTGCGCCCGAAAAACCTGCTGGAAAACAATGACGGCTACGGCTACTTCAATGCACTGGACGACCTGATCGTCAGCGGCCCGACCCGCACCAATGTCAATGATTTCCGCGCCATCCTGATTTTATAGACTCACCCGGTTTTGCCGCGTGCAGGGCCGCCATCTGCGGCGATCTCCCGCTTTTTCCGCGGCAGATGCGGCCCTGCATTGCGCGCAAATCTCCCACAACATCAACTTAGTGAATCCCTATGCGCCGTCTACGTAAAGCAAAAATTGTCGCCACCCTCGGTCCCGCCAGCGCTGACCGGGCCACGATACAGGCATTGTTCGAGGCCGGCGCGGATGTCTTCCGTTTCAACTTCAGCCACGGCTCGCACGCCGACCATCAGGCGCGATACGAGATCGTACGCGCTATAGAACAATCCCTGGGCCGGCCGATTGCGGTCCTGGCCGACCTGCAGGGCCCCAAGCTGCGCGTGGGCCAGTTTGCCGACGGCAAAGTCACGCTGCATCCGGGCGATGTATTCGTGCTGGACAATAATCCGGCGCCGGGCAACCGGCAACGCGTGTGCCTGCCGCATCCGGAATTGTTTGCGGTGATCGCCGGCGGCCAGTCGCTCTTGCTGGACGACGGCAAGCTGAAGCTGGAAGTGCTGGACAGCGACGGCCAGTCTATCCGCACCCGTGTCGTCAACGGCGGCGTATTGTCGGACCGCAAGGGCGTCAACGTGCCGGATGCGGTGCTGCCTATCCCGGCGCTGACCGCCAAGGACAAGCGCGACCTGTCGTTTGCGCTGGAGCTGGGCGTGGACTGGATCGCCCTGTCCTTCGTGCAAAGGCCGGAAGATATCCTGGAAGCGCGCGCCATCATAGGCCAGCGCGCCGGCTTGCTGGCCAAGCTGGAAAAACCGGCGGCGCTGCAGCAGCTGGACGCGATCGTGCAGGTATCCGATGCGGTGATGGTGGCGCGCGGCGACCTGGGCGTGGAGTTGCCGCCGGAACAGGTGCCGGGTGCGCAAAAACGCATCCTGCGCAGCTGCCGCGCGCACGGCGTGCCGATCGTGATCGCGACGCAGATGCTGGAATCGATGATCTCGGCGCCGGTGCCGACCAGGGCCGAGGCTTCCGACGTCGCCAGCGCAATCTACGACGGCGCCGACGCGGTGATGCTGTCGGCGGAATCCGCCAGCGGCGCCTATCCGGTGCAGGCGGTGGCGATGATGAACCGCATCATCAGCGAAGTGGAAAAAGACCCGCTGTACCGCAATATGCTGGACGCGCAGCAAGTGGTGCCGCAGGCCAACAAGGGCGACGCCATCTGTTCGGCGCTGCGCAGCGTCACGCAGATCATAGGCGCGGTGGCCACCGTTACCTATACGACGTCGGGCCATACCAGCCTGCGCGCCGCGCGCGAGCGGCCGTCGGCGCCGATACTCAGCATCACTCCGCAACTGGCGACCGCGCGCCGCCTGGCTCTGGTCTGGGGCGTACACTCCACCGTCAGCGACAAGGTGCACAACGTCGACCAGATGGTGGCTGCCGCCTGCACTACCGCATTGAACGAAGGCTTTGCGCAGGCCGGCGACCAGGTCACGATCACCGCTGGCATGCCCTTCGGCGAACCGGGCACCACCAACCTGCTGCGCATCGCCGAAATCTGGCCGCAACAAGCCGGCTGACCCCCCTCCTCCTGGCAAGAAGGCCTCTCCCTCCGCTACACGGAGGGCGGGCCTGACTCGTCCTTATATTTCCCTGCTCGCCGTGTATGAACAGCTTTCGAACTGCACAACTCAACAAATTCAGCAGCGGAATAGGCGCGGCAATCCAATGCAGCCTGAAAAGTTTCGCGCAAATCTATTGCCAGTCTTCCGCATGGTTCGGCGCCGGCCTGTTGCTGGCGCTATCCATGAGCGGCGCGACGCTGGCCGTCGCCGGCTGTGCCGGCATGGCCATCGCAAATGGATGCGCGTTGGCATTGCGCGCGCGCCGCGCCGACCTCGCCGATGGCGTGTACGGCTATAACGCCGCACTGTGCAGCGTCGGCCTGGCCGCTACCTACCAGGCCGATACCGGCCTGCTGCTCTGGATCGCCGCCGCCGGCCTGGCCTGTGCGATGGCGACGCACGCCTTCCTGCGCTGGGGCCGGTTGCCGGCCCTGACACTGCCTTTCGTCGCAATCATGCTGCTGGCGGCATGGCTGGCGCCGCTTACCGGACTGCACCTGCTGGCAAACGGCGGCAAAGCGTATTATTCGCTGCCGGTTTTTGCCTTCCACGCATGGGCGCAGATCTGCTTTATCGACAGCCCTGCGCTGGGTATGCTGCTGTTGGCGGCGCTCGCCTGGCAGCGATGGCACAGCGCGATAGCGGCGTTGTGCGCCGCCTTGCTGGCCTGGGGTTTAGCGGCGGCCGGAGCCGGGATATGGCCGATGGACGTTCATCCGCATCTGACCGGCATCGCGCTGAACTGCATGCTGAGCGCCGTATGCCTGACGGCGAACCGGCGCAGCCGCCCCGTTTGCCTGCTCGGCATGGCGGTAACGGCGGGGCTGGGCCTGGTGTGCGCCGTGCTGGACCTGCACTTGTTTACCTTACCCTTCGTTGCCGCAAGCTGGGTCATCCTGCAGGCAACAAAGGCAGATGGGCAGCTACCTGCGGCTCAGTCACGCCGCAGCCCTCAACGCAGCCCGACGACATAGCCAACAGGAAGACTAGAACTCTTCCCAGTCATCGCCGGATGGCTGGCTCGCCGCCGGCGCTACCCTGGACGAGGCAGCTTTGGCGGCGGGCCTGGCGCTCGCCCGCGCTATCAGCATGGGGCGCTTCAACGGTGCGGCCGGCCTGCCGGCAGGTTTCGCGACGCTGACCCTGGTTGCCGCCTGCGCATTCTGCGCCAGCTTGAAGACGCTGACGACCTCTGCCAGGCTGGCGGCCTGCTCCTGCATGCTGGCCGCCGCAGCGGCAGCTTCTTCGACCAATGCGGCATTTTGCTGGGTTACCTGGTCCATCTGCGTGATGGCCTGGTTGACCTGTTCGATTCCCGTACTCTGTTCGCTGCTGGCGGCGGCGATCTCGCTCATGATATCCGCCACCTGCCGGACCGAGGTCACGATCTCATTCATCGTCACGCCGGCATCATCCACCAGTTTGCTGCCGGCATCGACTTTCTCTACCGAATCGTTGATCAATTCCTTGATCTCCTTCGCCGCTCCTGCCGCGCGCTGGGCCAGGTTGCGCACCTCGGAAGCCACTACCGCGAAGCCGCGTCCCTGTTCTCCCGCGCGCGCTGCTTCCACTGCCGCATTCAGCGCCAGGATATTGGTCTGGAAGGCAATGCTGTCGATGACGCCAATGATGTCGACAATCTTGCGCGAGCTTTCCTTGATCGATCCCATGGTGTCGACCACCTGCTCCACCACCTTGCCGCCCTTGGTCGCATAGTCGCTGGCCGATACCACCAGCTGGTTGGCCTGCCTGGCATTGTCGGCATTCTGCCGCACGGTCGACGTCAACTCCTCCATCGACGAAGCCGTTTCTTCCAGGCTGGATGCCTGTTCCTCGGTGCGCTGCGACAGGTCCAGGTTGCCGCTGGCGATCTGGCTGGATGCGGTAGCTATCGTGTCGGTGCTGACCCTGACTTCCGACACCGTCGTAATCAGGCTGTCATTCATTTCCTTCAGGGACTGCAATAGTTTGCCGGTCTCATTGGTGGAGTCGACCTGTATGTTACGGGTCAGGTCGCCGCCGGCAACGGATTGCGCAATGCTCACTGCGTAATCCAGCGGTTCGGAAATGCTGCGTATCAGCCAGTAGCCAACGAGGATTCCGAGCAATACACCGAGCACGATGGCGCTGACAGACAGCGCGCGGAAAGTGCTGAAATTCTGTTGCGACTTGTCGTACTCGCCCTTGCCCACATCCAGTTGCAATTTAATCAATCCATCCATGTCGGCGAATAAGGGGGCCGCCAACTGGCTCATCGCGCCATTCTGGATTTCGGTCGCCTTGGCAACGTCCTTCGCGCGCAATGCCGCCAGTGCGGGTTTCAGCGCATCGCCGGCAAATTTGTTGCGGCCTTCCGTATACCGGTCCGCCAGTTTCTTTTCTTCCGGTGTCAGGTAGGTCGCGAGGTACTCTGCCCATACCTTGTCGCCCTGCTCCAGCAATTTCTCGACGTCCGCCGCCTGCTGATCCAGGGTCGCCGGGTCTTGCGTCATCGCCCTGGCGACACCTAGCTGCTCCCGGTTCATCAGGCGGGCCACGGAATCAAGCTGCCCCAGTGCGATCAAGCGGTCTTCATACAAGGTTTTCAGCGCCGCATTGGTTGTGCTCAGGCTATACAGGCCGCTCAAGCCTATCCCGGCGAGCAAGACGGAGAGAAACCCGATGACAAATATCAGGCGCGACTTGATGGAGGTATTTTTGAACATCTGGTTCACTTTGCTTTGGCTGGCGTTTGAAGGAGGATATCGACAGGATGGCGATAAATGGCTGGCATGCAACAAGCAAGCCGTGCGTTGCCTCAAATCAACAATAGCATGCCGCTCCGCCTGCCAAATTGCATTTATCGATTTTTAACAATCGATGCACACGGCCCCGCCGGCGCCCTAGCCTATTTGTTCACAGATGCTTTTTGAATTCGGCGACCGCTTCTTCCAGGTCGCGGTATTGTTCGCAGGAAGAATTGCACAGGGCGGCCAGCTCAGCCAGCTGCTTTTCAGCGTTGGCAAGGTCTTTCGCCTGCAGGTAGGCCTCGCCCAGGTATTCGTGCGCCCCCAGGTGCCTGGGGTTCAGCCGCAGCGCCACCGCATAGTGCTCAAAGGCCTTATCCAGGTTGCCCTGCTTGCGATAGGTATAACCCAGCAGGTTGTGGATATCCGCATTATCGGGGTCCAGCGCCACCGCTTTTTGCAGGCTGGCCAGGGCCGGCTTCCATTGCTTGGCGTCCAGCGACTTGCGCGCTTCTTCGTAGTAAGATTTGGCGGTAGGCGCCGGCGCCACGGTCTCCATACCGGATGCCATGCAGCCTGCCGCCTGGCACAGGAAAAGCAGGATCAACAGATATTTTTTCATGTTGCGGCTCCTTGTTCCGGATTTGCTCAACACGCGCCGAGGCCTGGAGCATTTCTTGCTGTAGCTTATGCAGCCTATGCCGACAGTACTACGCTGGCAAGTACAAAATCATAGGGGAGACAAGTTCGCAACAATGAATATGTCTAATTATTAACTGATCCAGCCCGCGCATCTTATAATTAGCCAGGAATACAGTTCATGCTGTGCAGGTGATGTTTGTTGCATTGCATCGCACCTAATCTCGAACCACCGCTCATCTGAAAGGCAATTGTGACCCCAGCCATGTCCGACACGCCGCTTCCGCCCAGACTGGAACTCTCCGGCATCTGCAAGAGCTATCCCGCCGTCGTCGCCAATGACCATGTCAGCCTGACGGTCGCGCCGGGCGAAATCCATGCGGTACTCGGTGAAAACGGCGCCGGCAAGTCGACCTTGATGAAGATCATCTTCGGCGCCGTGAAACCGGATGCAGGCAGCGTGCGCTGGAATGGTGCCGATGTGCATATCGCCAATCCGCAGGATGCACGCAAGCTGGGCATCGCGATGGTGTTCCAGCATTTTTCGCTGTTCGACACGCTGACGGTCACGGAAAATATTGCGCTCGGCCTGGCAGCCGACGTCAATATGGCAGAGCTGGCGGAACAGATACGCCAGACCGGTAAAAATTACGGGCTGGACCTGGAGCCGCACCGGCACGTGCACACGCTGTCGGTCGGCGAAAGGCAAAGGGTGGAAATCGTCAGGGCGCTGCTGACCAGGCCGCAATTGCTGATCCTGGACGAGCCGACTTCGGTCTTGACGCCGCAAGCGGTGCAAAAACTGTTCGTCACGCTGCGCCAGATTTCCGCGGAAGGTTGCAGCATCCTGTACATCAGCCACAAGCTCGATGAAATCCGCGAGCTGTGCCATTCCGCCACCGTGATGCGCGGCGGCAAGGTCACCGGCCATTGCGACCCTGCGCAGGAAACCGCGGCCAGCCTGTCGCGCCTGATGATAGGCGCCGAACCGGAACAGGAAGCCGCAGCCAAGCCGCATGCGCCGGGCGAACTGCGGCTGCAGATCCGGCAACTGCGCCTGCCGCGGGCACATGCATTTGCGACGCCGCTGGACGGCATCAGCCTGGAGCTGTTCAGCGGCGAAATTGTCGGCATCGCCGGGGTATCCGGCAACGGCCAGCAGGAATTGCTGGCGGCGCTGTCCGGCGAGGACCGCCGCTGCAAGCCCGGCATGATCACGCTGAAAGGCAAGGCGGTCGGCCATCTGGGACCGAATGCCCGCCGCGCGCTGGGACAGAGCCTGGTGCCGGAAGAGCGCCTGGGCCGCGGAGCGGTGCCGGAAATGAGCCTGACCGACAATATGCTGCTATCCCATCAGCGGGCGCCGTTCGTCGTCAACGGCATGATACAGTTCAAGCACGCGATCCAGGCCGCCAGCGACATCATCGGCCGCTTCCGGGTCAAGGCCTCCGGACCGGCCGCGCTGGCCAAGAGCCTGTCCGGCGGCAATCTGCAAAAATTCATCGTCGGCCGCGAGATCGTGCGCAACCCCGACGTGTTTGTCGTCGCCCAGCCGACCTGGGGCGTGGACGTCGGCGCGGCGGCGCAAATCCATCACGAGATACGCCTGCTGAAAGAAGCCGGCTGCGCCGTCCTGGTCATTTCAGAAGAACTGGATGAATTATTCGATTTGTGCGACCGCCTGCACGTGATCGCCAAGGGGCATTTGTCGCCGTCGATCTCCAGCCGGGATGCAACACGAGAACAGATAGGATTGTGGATGAGCGGTTTATGGGACAAAGACGGCGACCAGGATGCCGCTCGCGGCCAGGCCAACGCTGCCGGGGAGCTGGCCAGTGCTTAAGCTACCACTTGCGTTTTCATCGGTAAGGCTGGAACTGCGCGCCGTCCCTTCGCGCAAGATGGCCTATTTTTCGCCATTGCTGGCGCTGGCGCTGACCTTGTTCTTCGGCGCGCTGCTGTTCCTGGCGCTGGGAAAAAATCCGCTGACCGGCCTGCAGGTGTTCCTGCTGGAGCCGGTGAAGAGCCGCGCCGCCATTTCGGAACTGCTGCTGAAGACCACGCCGTTGGTGTTGACCGCGCTCGGCTTGTCGGTATGCTACCGCGCCAATGTCTGGAACATCGGCGCCGAGGGCCAGCTGATCGCGGGCGGGATCGCCGCCGGCAGCACGATACTGATGTTCGACAACGGCGCGCACCTGCTGTCCGGCGGCATGGTGCTGGTGCTGGCCAGCCTGGCGGGCGTCGTCGGCGGCGCGCTATGGGCGAGCATCACCGCGTTGCTGCGCGACCGCTTCAACGCCAACGAGATCCTGGTGTCGCTGATGCTGACCTATATCGCGCAACTGCTGCTGATGTATATGGTCAACGGCCCGCTGAAAGATCCGCACGGCATGAACTTTCCGCAATCGCGGGTGTTTTCCCCCGAATTCCTGCTGCCTATGCTGGTTCCCGGCAGCCGCCTGCACGTGGGCTTTGCGGTGATGCTGGTCGCCACCGCCGTGATGACGGTATTCGTGTACCGCAGCTTTGCCGGCTATCGCCTGACCGTGGGCGGCCTGGCGCCGCTGGCGGCAAGATATGCGGGCTTTTCCAGCCGGCGCGCGCTGTGGACTTCGCTCTTGATCTCGGGCGGCTTTGCCGGCATCGCCGGCGCGTTTGAAGTCAGCGGGCCGATAGGCCAGGTGCTGCCGTCGATCTCGCCCGGTTACGGCTTTGCGGCGATCATCGTCGCCTTTGTCGGCCGCCTGAACCCGATAGGCACCATCTTCGGCGGCCTGATCCTGTCGCTGTTCTATCTCGGCGGCGAAATGGCGCAATCGCGGCTGGGCCTGCCGTCGGCGATCACCGGGCTGTTCCAGGGCATGCTGCTGTTCCTGCTGCTGGCCTGCGATACGCTGATCAACTACCGGCTGCGCTGGGTAGCACAACCACAATCCTAGAGGCACATATGGAAAATCTCGCCGCGCTGGTCGCCGCCTCCATCAATTCGGGCACGCCGCTGTTGATCGCCGCTTTGGGCCTGTTGATCAATGAACGGGCCGGCGTGCTGAACCTGGGGGCGGAGGGCATGATGCTGGTCGCCGCGATCGCAGGTTTTGCGGTCGGCTACCATACGCACAGCCCCTTGCTCGGCTTTGTCGCCGGCGCCGTCGCCGGCATGCTGATGTCCAGCCTGTTTGCATGGCTGACCCTGGTGCTGGCCACCAACCAGGTCGCCACCGGCCTGGCCCTGTCCATTTTCGGGGCCGGCCTGTCGGCCTTCATGGGGCAATCCTTTGTCGGCATGTCGCTGACCACCAGGCCCACCGCCATCCCGTATCTGGCTGATCTTCCTTTTGTCGGCGTGGCCTTGTTCAGCCACCACTGGATCGTGTATTTCAGCCTGTTGCTGTGCGCGGCCATCATCTGGTTCCTGTATCGCACCCGCGCCGGCCTGGTATTGCGCTCGATAGGCGAATCGCCGGAATCGGCGCATGCGCTGGGCTACCCGGTGCGCAGCATACGCTTTGCCGCGCTGCTGTTCGGCGGCGCCTGCTGCGGCGTGGCCGGCGCCTATTTGTCGCTGGTGTATACGCCGATGTGGGTGGAGGGCCTGGTTGCGGGGCGCGGCTGGATCGCGCTGGCGCTGACCACCTTCGCCACCTGGCGTCCGGCGCGGGTCTTGCTGGGCGCCCTATTGTTTGGTAGCGTAACCATCTTGCAATTCCATTTCCAGGCGATAGGCATCGCGATACCCTCGCAGATCCTGTCCATGTTGCCGTATGTGGCCACGATCGTGGTACTGGTACTGATTTCACGCAATCCCGACTGGATACGCCTGAACATGCCGGCTTCGCTGGGCAAGCCTTTCCGGCCGGGTTGAGGGTCGGGATAAGGCGAGATTTTGTCGTACAGATTTTTTGAGCGTTGTTGTAAATTGGGTAGTCCCACTCTTGTATAAAAAGGAAAGCATCCATGAAATTCACACGTCGACATACGCTGGCAGCCGCACTGTCAGTGGCCGTGCTCAGCCTGTTCGGTTGCGGCAAGAACGAGGAAGCCAAGCCTGCCGCTTCCGCTCCCGCCGCCGCATCGGCGCCGGCCGAGAAAAAGGCCGAGCCGCTGCATGTGGCTTTTGTGTATGTCGGCCCGGTAGGGGATGCCGGCTGGACCTATGCGCATGACGCCGCGCGCAAGGTAGCGGAAGCCAAATACGGCGACAGGATCAAGACCACGTTCGTCGAAAACGTCCCTGAAAGCGCCGCCGATGCAGAACGTGTGATGCGCGACCTGGCGTCCCAGGGCAATAAACTGATTTTCGGCACCACCTTCGGCTATATGGAAGCGATGCTGAAAGTGGCGAAAGATTTCCCCGATGTAAAGTTTGAACACGCCACCGGCTACAAGACCGCCGACAACCTGGCCCAGTACGACGTGCGTACCTATGAAGGCGCCTATCTGGCCGGCGTGGCAGCAGGCAAGCTGACCAAATCCAACAAGCTGGGCGTGGTCGGCTCCGTGCCCATCCCCGAAGTGCTGCGCAATATCAATTCCTTCACGCTGGGCGCGAAATCGGTCAATCCCAAGATCACGACCAAGGTAGTCTGGGTCAATAAGTGGTTTGATCCGGGCAAGGAACGCGAAGCCGCGATTACCCTGATCGGCCAGGGCGTGGACGTGCTGATGCAAAATACCGACTCAGCCGCGGTGGTCCAGACCGCACAGGAAAAAGGCGTGTATGCATTCGGCTGGGATAGCGACATGAGCAAGTTCGGCGAAAAAGCCCACATGGCGGCGTCCGTCATCGACTGGAGCGTGTACTACACCAAGCGCATAGGCGACGTGCTGGACGGCACCTGGAAAACCGGCACCACCTGGTGGGGCCTGAAAGAGGGCATGATAGACCTGAAGGCCTTCAACGCCAGCCTGAGC
>DATHMC010000198.1:0-10038 GCA_035487495.1 Undibacterium sp. | reverse complement strand
GTTAGTCGTGAAGGTAACAGCAGTGCCATCGGTGATCTGGCCGCCTTGCAGGTCGGTCAGGCGTGCCGTGATGGTAGAAAAATCGCCGTCGAAATCCCAACCCTCGATGGAAAATTTATCCTGAGAAAGCGAAATGCCATTGGGGCTCAACACCGTATTGGTAACGGTAATCTGGTCGGAGACGGCAGTGATGGGCAAGCCGTTTCTATTCAGGATGGGGTTGTTGTTCTGATCAACAACCGTGGCTATCACGGTGACCACGGTCACCGTATTGCCGGAATTGACGACAGCGGTGACATTGCCATCTTGGCCGGATACCGCGGTATCGGTGGCAAAGGTCAGATCCACCGGCGCTTGCTGGAAGGTGAACTTGACCTTCTGGTTAGCCACCGCCAGACCGTTAAGGTCGGTTATTTTGAAGGTGACTTGTGCGGTCTGCACGCGTCCGCCTCCTGTATTGCCTTGCAAAAGTATGGATTTGTCCGCAGGGCTGATCGACACCAGCAAGATGCTTTGCGGTGCATTTTGCACATTGCCGACTTTGAAGTTGGTGCTGCCTGCTAAAGAAATTGTAGTGCCGGTGCTGTCGGTATAGGAGGTGTTGGCCGTGATAGTGGTTGCTCCTACCGCGTCCGGCGCTGGCAGTGTGACGGTTGCCTGCGTCGTGCCGTTCGCATCTGTCAGATTGGACGCCGGGCTGACCGTTGCAAGGCTGGAATTGGCAACGGTGAATAATACAACTGCCCCGGACACCGGTTGGCCAGTGGCATTGGTCACTTTTACCTTGGCTGTAAGCGCACCGCTTGAGGTCAGCAAATTGGCGGGATTGCTGGATTGGTCAACCAAGGACACGATCATCATTGGCTTGGTCGTGGGTTGCCCGCCTGAGGATCCGCCACCAAGTCCGCCGCCGCCGCCGCACGCGCTTAAGTTGGTCGGTGAGCAAAGCGACACTACTTGATCACCGCTTCCGCCGCCGCCGCATGCACCGAGACCCAACGCTAAAAAAAACAAGGTGCAGGTTTTGATTATTTGTATCGTTATTGTTTTCACGATTGCAATCCTTGATTGATTGTGGCAAACAATAGCGTCGCCACATCGCTTTCTTTTTAAGTTCGTTTCAAACCGGATGCACAACAGCTTTTATGTTCCACCCATGGCCGGGAACATGGCGCGATAAATCTGGATCATTGCGGGGCCAAGCAACACCAGCAGCAAGGCTGGGAAAATACAAAAGATCAGCGGAAATAAAAGTTTCAGCGCAATTTTTGCGGCGGCTTCTTCAGCGCGCTGACGACGCTTGACGCGCAAATGCTCGGAGTGCACGCGCAAGGCGTCGCCTATGCTCGTGCCGAAACGCTCGGCCTGGATGAGCATCGCCACCAGCGTATCCACATCCTCCACGCCGGTGCGCATGGCCAGATTGCGCAAAGCCTTTTCTTTACTGTTGCCGGCACGTAGCTCCAGCGTCACCAGATGCAGCTCTTCGCTCACTACCGGTGCGACCGTGACCATTTCTTCTGCGACGCGGGCGATGGCCGCATCCATGGCCAAGCCGGCTTCGATGCATATTGTCATCAGGTCCAGCGCATCCGGGATATTTTCAAAAACAGCCAATTGGCGCGCTGCTATGAGCCGGCTGACCACCAGATTGGGAATGTAAAAACCGACAGCCGCCGCAGCGACCAGGCTAAGCATCATCTGATTGGCCTCTAGCGCTGCGCCGGAGCTAATCAACACCAGCCACAACAGAGCCGGCATCAGGATGGCGAGCACGGTTTTGATAGAAAAATAAACCATGGATGCATGTTCGGCCCGCAGTCCGGCATTCATGAAACGGATGCGCAGTGCGGATTTTTCCCAGTTTTCGTCGGGCATCGACAGTTTTGCCAAAGGGCTGGTCAGCTTGGCCACCTTGGCAATCCAGTCCACTTCCGGCTTTGGGGCGGTTATGGTTGCGTCGGGGATGCCGCCAAGGCGTTGCAGGCGTTGCTGCACCGGGTTGGGCAACATGTATTGCATCAACAGCATGACGGCGGCAAACACCGCAAAAAAAAGCACGACCAGAAAAATGATATAGATGCCTGGCACGATCGCTCTCCTTCTATTTTCACGTTACATTCTGATGCGAATCAGTTTGCGCATCCAGAACACGCCTAACACCATCAAAACCGCCATGCAGCCGAGCATCTGCTGGCCTGCCGGGTCGGACCATAACAAGCTCATGAACCCGGGATTGACCAACTGCAGCACAGCAGCCATGCCAAAGGGCATCAGGCCCAGTATCCAGGCCGACAGGCGTCCTTCGGCAGAGAAGACCTTGATCTGACCAAACAGTTTGAGCCGCTCGCGCACTATGGTCGCAATATTGTGGAGTAATTCGGTCAGGTTGCCGCCGGTCTCACGCTGGATCAGCACCGCCACCACAAAGTAGCCGACGTCGGTGCCGGGCACGCGCGCCGCCATATTTTTGAGCGCCTCCTGCATGGAGATGCCGTAGTTGACCTCGTCAAAGACGATGCGGAATTCATCAGCCAGCGGCTCCGGCATTTCTTCGCTGACCATCTTGATTGCCGACGGCAAGGCATGGCCGGCCCGCATTGCTCGGCTCATCAGATCGAGAGCATCCGGCAACTGCCCTTCTATCTTGGCTAGCCGCTTGCGTTTCTTTCCGATCAGCGACAGCCAGGGAATGCACAGTGCGGCAATGGAGAGCGCCAGCGTTACCAGTGCCGGCACCTGGGTAAGTGATAGCAGCGCCAGCGTTGCAGCGCCGCAGCCGAGCGACAACAGGCAGAATTGGGCCACATTCAGTTTCGTTCCAGATTGCTCAAGCAGCCGGTCCAGTCTATGGATGCGCGGCACCTGCAGTAGTAGCCGCTGTATTCCCGGCGATTCGCTCAACAGACGTTTCTTCAGGATGGATACATCCGCCTGCCTGGCGTGCGATCCGGCCGACATCACCTGCAAGCGGCGCGCGATACGTTTGGCGTCTGGCCCGCGCGAGGTGTTCCAGGTGACGTAGATGCCTTCGATCAGCAACACTACCGCGATGAAGATCGCCACTGCAAAGAAGATATACAGATAGTCCATAATCCGCTCCTGTTCCCGCTCCGCTGCTGCGTTGAATCCCCGCCATCAGCTCCCGTTATCCCGTTCTGCTTATGTCTTGATTTCATATAAGCGGACCGGGTCGAACAACGCATCCGGCAAATCTATGCCGTGCACATGCAGGCGCTCGCTAAAACCCGGCCTCACCCCGGTCGCGCAAAAATATCCGGCCACAGCACCGTTGGCAGTCAGGCCGGTTTGCCTGAAACCGAAGATCTCTTGCATCGTGATGGTGTCGCCTTCCATCCCGGTAATTTCCTGGATGCTGACTACCTTGCGCTTGCCGTCGGACAGCCGGGCAACTTGGATTACTACGGTAATGGCCGAGCTGATCTGGTGCCGCATCACTTTGGACGGCAAATTCATGCCGGCCAGTCCCAGCATGTTTTCCAGCCGCGTCAACGCGTCGCGCGGCGTATTCGAATGGATCGTTGCCAGCGATCCCTCGTGTCCGGTATTCATTGCCTGCAACATGTCGATCGCCTCCGCGCTGCGCACTTCGCCGACGATGATGCGATCCGGGCGCATGCGCAAGGCATTGCGCACCAGAGCCCGCTGCGTGATCTCGCCCTTGCCTTCGATATTCGGCGGGCGGGTTTCCAGTCTTACCACATGCGGCTGCTGCATTTGCAATTCTGCGGCGTCCTCTATCGTGACCACGCGCTCGGCCGCACCGATATAACTGGATAGGATATTCAGCAAAGTGGTTTTTCCGCCGCCGGTGCCGCCTGAGATGATCATATTCACCTTGGCTTGCACCAGGCCCTGCAGGACCTGCGCCATCGCCGGGGTCAGGCTTTGGAAGCGGATACAATCATCCATGGTCAGCGCCTTGAGCGCGAAGCGGCGGACCGACATGATAGGACCATCGATTGCCAGCGGCGGAATGATCACGTTGACCCGCGATCCGTCCGGCAGCCTTGCATCGACCATAGGGCTGGACTCGTCCACCCTGCGCCCCACGCGCGACACGATCTTGTCGATAATTTTCATCAGATGCGCGTTGTCGTTGAAGCAGATATCGGTCAATTCCAGCTTGCCGAAACGCTCGACATATACCTGCTTGTAGGTATTGACCAGGATGTCGGAAACGTTGGGATCGGCCATCAAGAGTTCCAGCGGTCCCAGGCCGAACATTTCAAACTGGATGTCGCGCACGATATTCTTGCGCTCGACGTCGTTGACGACAACGTTTTCTTCGCTGAGCAATTCTTCGACCAGGTTTTTCAACTCGTTCATCAACTGCGCCTGACTCAACCTCTCCATCACTTGCAGGTCTATCCTGTCCAGCAAGATGCCGTGGACGCGCGTTTTCAGTTCGCGGTAGGCGCGGTTGTCGCTGGACCGGATGTCCAAGCTTATGCCTGCAACGGCACCGTTCGCGCTGATATCCGCGTTGCCGTTTCCTTCCAATCTGTCTCGCAATGACATGATGTGACTCCCTATGCATCATTCCGCGTAGAATCAGGCGGACGAAGAAACGTAATTACATACTGCTTACCAGGACAGGCTCAACCCATCTGCATACTGCATGCGGGGGGCAAACCCGGTCACGCGCGCTTGAACACCCGCGAAATCCAACTGCCGCTGTCCTGATCCGGTTCGCGCGCCAGTGCTTCGCTCCACTCGATCAAGGCCTTGCTTACCGGACTGCTGCGTGCCAGCTTGGCGATCGGTATTCCCTGATTAGCCGATGCTGCCGCTGCTTCATAGTGGTTCGGGATGGTACGCAAGACTTTGCTGCCCAGCGACTGTTGCAGATCTTCGAGACTGATGTCGCCGCCTTTCTGGTAACGGTTGACGATCAGGTGGATTTTGTTTTTCGGGTAATCCAGCGTGCGAAATATGTCGATCAGACGCTTGCCGTCGCGGATGAAAGGCAGCGTGATCTGCAATACCACGAAGATCATGTCCGCATGGTCAAGTGCCTTGATGGCCCCTGCATCCAGGCTGCGCCCAGCATCCAGGATCACGAAGTCGTAGTGATTGCGCGCCAGCCTGAGCAGGGTATCAATATGATCGGGTTTGATCTCCAACGCGTGCGATGGGTCTTCCGGCGCGGCCAGCACGCTCAGATTCGTTTCGATGCTCACCATGCTGCTGGCAAGGAAAGCCGGGTCCAGCCTGTGAATGTCGCGCGCGGCATCTGCCAGCGTCGATGCAGGCTTCTGATCGGACAAGAACAGCAGCGCGTCGCCGAACTGCAGGTTCAGGTCGAACAGCGCGACTTTCTTGTTGCTGTGCGTCGCCAGCGCATAAGCCAGGTTAGCTGCGAGGAAAGTGGCGCCGCTGCCGCCTTTGCAAGAGATGAAGGCTAGCACCTTGCCGTTCTTGACCGCAGAAAAGCCCAGATGCTGCCGGGTGCGCTCCAGCGCACCTTTGAGCGCCTCGGCATTCAGCGGCAACGGCAAGACTTCGCGTACGCCGGCACGCATGGCCTGAATCAGGAAATCCGCCGATTGCTGTTCGCACAGCACGATGAAATTCATGCCCGGATGCAGTCGACCCAAGGCCTGCAATGCAAGCAGATCGCTGTGCCCATCGCCGGCACTGTCGACGATCAGTACGTTCGGCGCCCGTTGATTGGCGAGCGTCCCCAGTTGCTCCAGGCCTCCCTCCACGGCCGTGACATCGGCTGCGCCGGCCATGCTCCGCAATACGCGAACGATTTCATCCAGGCGTCGTCTGGTGGGGGAAACTATCGTGTAGCGCAATTCGTCCATTCCGGTCGCTCTCTTGTTGACACATTTTACTTATGCTTAACTGCAGCTGATTAACCGCCGCTGCCAATACCGATGGTAAACACGCTAGGATGCGGAGTCGGTTCCTTGAACGATTTGTGATAACGATCCACCGCGTCGCGCGCTGCCCGACCATCCATGCCGCTGACCGGATCGGCGTTTTTAGAGGCGTCCGGGTCCATGGTTTGCTGGGCGATGGCGATCCTGACCGTATCGCCGAAAACGGCATCGGCGTGTGGCGTGATCTGCGCACACGCTGTCAACGCCAGCAGCGCTCCGAGCGCCGGCAGTTTGAGCAAGCGCGGCAATATCGGCTCTGATAGGCTGCAAGGGGCAAGCGGGGCGGATGTGCCTGGGTCGCCATTCAAGTTAGTCATGACTATCTCCTTATTTCAGCTCAAAGCCGGACGGGCTCTTGGGCTGAGATTTGTCTTCATCCATTTTTGGAGTGACTGGCTGGTTGGCTGCTTGGGCTGGGGGGGAAGCCGGCTTTCCTTCCATACGCCCCATCAGGAACAGCTCGCCACGGCTGGGGTTGGTCACGCCGTCGGTAGGCAGCGAGTAATTCGGCGGCAGCGGTTGCACCAGGTGCGGCGTGATCACAAATAGCAATTCTGTCTTGTCTTGCTGGAAGGCGGTGCTGCGGAAGAGCGCGCCCAGCACCGGAATTTCGCCCAGTATCGGTAGTGCCGCGACATTGGTGGTCGTGTTGTTTTTGATTAGCCCGCCTATCGCAAAGCTCTGGCCGTCATTCAATTGCACCGTGGTAGCGGCGCGGCGGGTCGTGATCAGGGGCAGGATGCTGGTGCTGTTGCCGGTAGGGGAGGTGAAGCTGGCGCCGGTCGGCGATAACTCGGATACCTCGGGCGACACCTTGATGTTGATGCGTCCGCCGGCCAGTACGGTAGGCGTGAACTTGAGTCCTATGCCGAACTCCCTTTCTTCCAGCGTAATGCCGCCGCCATTTCCCTGCGGGACCGGGATGAAGATTTTTCCGCCTGCCAGGAAGCTGCCCTCCTGGCCGCTAATCGCCATCACATTGGGCTCTGACAGCAAACGCACCAGGCCGTTGTCTTTTTCCGCGTCCAGCGTTATCTGGGAGCCGTTGGATTTTTTGGCATCCAGCAAGCCGCTGGAACCGGTCAGGAAACTGGAGAGCAGCGTATAGGCCCAACTGCCGCCGGAAGCGCGCGCGGTAATGCCAATACCCAGCTTGTCGAGCAGGGATTTGGATACCTCGGCAACCTTCACTTCCAGCATTACCTGTTGCGGAGCGGCGATAGCCAGCATATTTACTATCCTATCCTCGCTGGACGCGCCACCACCGCCACCACCACCAGCTCCGCCACCTGCGCCGCCAGCGGAGCCGCCGGTTTTGCGCCAATCCTTACGCAGATAAGCGCGGGAAATTGCGATCACCTGGTCAGCCGCCATCGCATCGGCCACCGTGCCGGTCAGCACCAGGGAGTCGGCTGCTGCACTGATCCGGATGTTTTTTTCCTCCGGCATCAACTGGCTCAATTTTGTCTGCACTGCAGCCGTATCGACGCCGACTGATACTTCAACCATCGCGCAACGGCCTTCCTTGTTCTGAAACATCAGGTTGGTGGTGCCTATGTTTTTTCCGAACAAGAAAAACATGGTGCGCGGAGTAGGCGAGGTTGTTGGTTCAATCTGGATGACCTCGGGGTCGCCGATAATACGCAGCCAGGCCGGTGATGGCAATTGTAATTGCTGTAAATCGAGCAAGCCTGATTTACCCTCGGGAAGATTGACCTTGGCGGTTGGTGAAAATTCTCCGCTGCATACCGGTGTGCTGACGCGGCTTGCCGTCGGAATTTTCGCCTGCGCGGCGGTTTTCCCCGCTGGCGCGGGCGGCGGCATGGGGGGGGGCATGGCGGCGGTCGGACGTGGAGCGGCGTTCAGCAGCACGGCGGTTTCTGCACCCGTCTGTGCGTCAGCGGCGAAGGGAAGGGTCATGACTATTCCCACTATCGCCGCCATCGTTAAGATCAGGCTTGTACTATGATTTCCCATCCATGCTTTTTTATTCTTATCCATCGTGTTCTCCCGGTTACAGCGGTGATTTTTTTGGAATTAATAGCATTGGGTGATAAGTCCGGCACCGGTCATGACGTGCTGGCACTGCTCTTCATTGCGCGGAGCTGCAGCGACGCGGTTGCCTGTTCTGGCCTTGACCGTAACGATTTTTTCCTGCGGCTTTGCAGCCGGTATTGCCACTGCGTACAGCAAGCTTTGCTTGGTGGCGCCGTCGGTCCGGGTGGGTGTCAGGTCAATCTGGTTGCGCAGTACCAGTGATAGCTGGCCCACGCTGCGCGCCAGATCCAGTTTTTCGGCCTGTTCGGGAGCTACTTCCAGTGTGACCGCGTTGACTACCTTGGGTTTTGTATCGTTCTGGCTGGCTTCCTGCGCCACTGCCAACACCAGTATTCTCTCCAGCACTAGCTTGGAAATATTCAAGTCCTTGCTGTCGCTCTTGTTGTTTTCTCCCTGCGTGCTGACCAGTATATCGACGAAATTGCCCGGCAGTGCAAAACCGGCGACGCCGATCACGTCGTTGACACGCACTGTCATGGCGCGTTTTCCTTCCGTCACCACGGCCGACAAGCCGCCAGTGGCGCCACGTTGCGCCAACTTGGTTTCGGTCAGCGGTTCGCCGCGCTGCAGGCTAACACGCGTGACGCGGGTATCTAGCAGTTTGATGTCGTCAAAGCTGTCCTTTTGCACGCTGCCGGCAGGCCAGTCGGAAAGCTTTATCATGTCGGGTGTCAGGCGCGTCCCCAGATTGATGTCGGTCGCTGCCACCACCACTTTATTGGTAGCGAGGCTGGCTTGCTGAGAAATCCAGCGTGACGCCAGAACGACTGCCGCCAGCGCAATCAGGATGGACACCCCGATCATTAGTAAGGCTCTGCTGCTTTTCATGATTCCCCCTGCCTGTTTATCTCTGCACATGCGTGCAAGTTTATGTAAATCAGGTTCTTATCGATCAGCTTGGGGATTCTAATTTCCCATGCCGGCTGTTGCAAAACAAATTCCTATGCATCCTCGTCGATTGCCAACTGCTGGCTTGGTGTGAAGTAATTGTCCCATGCCCAGTCCAGCGTGCTTGCCGTCAGCTCTGGCGATTGGCTTTCATAGATCGCCAGGTCCTTGATTTGCCCGAGCAGATCGCGTGGATAGCAGGCCAGCAGCGACCTGCCCTCCTTGTAATGGCGTTCTTCCAGCAGGTACTCAAACGCACTTTCGGAAAACGGAATGGACAATTCCTCGCAAACTTGCTGAAACACTGTCCGGTATTGATCCGCGTTGAGCGCTCCGATATGGATCTTGTAGCCGAGGCGACGCAGGAAGGCCTCATCGGCCATGCCGGCCGGATCATGATTCGCTGAAAACACGACGATCACGTCGAAAGGAATCTGGAACTTGTAGCCGGTGTGCAGCGTCAGATAATCGCGTCCCCGGTCCAGCGGAACAATCCAGCGGTTCATCAGCTCTTGCGGCGACATTTTTTGTCGCCCAAGGTCATCGACGACAAACAGGCCGTTGTTCGCCTTGACGTGCGGCGGTGCCTGGTAGTAGCGGGTGCCGTCGTCGAAGTCCAGGTCGAGTGTTTCCAACGTCAACTCGCCGCCGGTAATTACCACAGGCCGCTTGCACACCAGCCAGCGTGCGTCGCCTCCCGGCTTGCGGACGAGATTGCCGCTGGACATGGCAGCCTGCGGCATCAGCTCGTGAATGTGGGGGTCGTATAGCTGGATAATCTCGTTATCGACCACAATGGCGTAGGGAATCGCCACAACGTCGGACAACAAACGCGTCAGATTTTCTGCGATAAAGGTTTTGCCGCTGCCGGCGGGGCCATAGATGATAATCGCACGGCCTGAATTCATCGCCGCACCCAATTGATCCAGCACTTTGTTGTGCATGACGAAACCGTCGAATCCTGCGGCCATGATGGCGCGCGTGTAGTGGAGCTGCCGTATCGATTGGCGCCGAACTTGGGCTGCATATGCATCCAGGCTGACAGGCGCCGGCCCCGCATATTGGCAGCGGCGCAAAAAGTCCCCCGCGCGCACGCGTCCCGTATCGGATAATTGAAAGAAAGTGCTGCCGCTGTTGTCGCCGCGGCTCACCAGTTCGCACAGGCGCTCGGCGCGTATGA
>DATHMC010000197.1:0-9802 GCA_035487495.1 Undibacterium sp. | reverse complement strand
AGCCGCGGAAGAATTCCTGGCGTCGCGTAAGGTCCCGGTGTTCGGGCCCTTTGAGCCGCTGATGCACAGTCCGCAAGTGATGAGCCAGGCGCGCGCGATGGGGGATTATTTGCGCTACCACTCGGCCATAGGAAATACGCTGAGCGAACTGGCAATCCTGGTGACCGCGCGCGAATGGACGCAAGACTACGAATGGTATGTGCACTACCCGATTGCGCTGAAAATGGGCATCAAAAAAGAAATCGCCGATGCCATTGCCGACGGCAGGCGGCCGGCCGGCATGTCGGCCGACGAAGAGATCGTCTATGATTTTTCCACTGAACTGCATAAGAACAAACGCGTGTCCGATGCTACCTTTGCCCGCGCGGATAAACGCTTCGGCAAGAACGGGGTGGTGGACCTGACCGGCATCAATGCCTATTACACGCTGCTGGCGATGCAATTGAATATGGCCCAGTACCCTTTGCCCAAAGGCGCTAAGCCGCTGCCGCGTTTTCCTGAGTGAAAGCTGCGGTAAATGGGCGGGCTGAGTGCGATGCGATAGTTTGTGAATGCCATTGCAAGGGGTAGTTCTTCGGCTGCCGGGAGTCGCTAAGTCGCTCAATATCCTGTATCGCCAGAGCCGCCTCCAGGCGCCCACGTCAGCTTGCTGGCGGAGTTCCGGCAGCGGCGTTTTGAAGTTCGTGCCGTTGAGTTGAATGAGAGCCTGTAAGGAGTGGTTTTAAGCATGCACTTGCAAAATGCTATGTTAAGACATAATTTTTATTTAAAAATTATGTCTTAACATACTTTACTTTGGTGGATTGTTATGCTAAAACATAATAAATCACAAAATATTATGTTTTTACATATCATGAATCTGGTCCGGCAAATTAAATCACGACAACAGTCGCTGGGTAAAACTACCCGGGAGATCGCCAAACTGGTGGGGATGGCGCCTTCCAATGCAACCAATTCCCTGGCCGGGAAAATCGACGTGCGGGCCTCTACGCTGGAAGCTTTTGCCGATGCGCTGGATGCCAAGTGGGTACTGGTGCCGCGCCACCTGTTGCCGGAGATCGAGCGCATATTGTCCGGCAAGAGCATAGGCCCGGATGATGTGCCCAGCGCCGCGCAGCGGTTCCTGAATCGCGGGGAGTAGGGCGGGATGAGCGAAGACCTGAGCCCGCGCTACCTGGAAGTCTGGCTGCGCGACCTGCATGTGGGATGGTTGTGCGAAGCGGGCCGCACCACGCGTTTTGTCGCCACCGAGCCGTACCTTGCCGATATGCGCAGGCCCACGCTGTCGATGTCGCTGACGGTGCCGGGCAGCGACGAGCTGACCCGCGAAATTCTGCAAAACCCTTTCGATCCTGCGCTGTACCAGGAGCGCGGTGAATTGCCCGCCTATTTTGCCGGGCTGTTGCCGGAGGGCGATTTGAGAAAGCGCCTGGCTGCCACCAGGAAAGATGCGCGCGATACCGATGACTTCGGCATACTCGCCGCGGCCGGGCTTGATCTGCCCGGCGCGATAAAAGTGTTGCCGGCCGACCTGGATAAACTGACCGCGAATGCCCGCGCGACAGGCGTTACCGGCGGCTCGGACAATCTGGAAATCAGCGTGCCTGAGCAAGCCGCCGAAGGCGCGGCGTCCTTGTCCGGCATGCAGGATAAATTGGCGCTATCCAGCGCGCACAAAGGGCGGCGCTTTACGCTGCCGGTCAAGGGCAAGCTGTCCGATATCATCGCCAAGCTGCCGACCCGCCAGGACGATGCGCAGATCTTTAACGAGTATACGGCGATGCAACTGGCTAAAATGGCGGGTGTCAATATCGCGCCATGCAGTACGCGCGCGATGACGGATATCGACATGCCGGATCTGGTGCAGGCGCTGGGCGCCGACAAGCATTTCCTGGCGGTGGACAGGTTCGACCGGACGCCGGACGGTGCCGTCCACGTGGAAGATGCCTGCCAGTTGCAAACCCTGATGCCGATCAAGAAATATGCGGACGCCAAATATTTTGTCGCGCTGCTGAAGATACTGGACAGGTTGAGCGTGCGCGGTGTGGAAGACATCCGCCAGTTTTTCATACGGCAAACCGTGAACACCTTGCTGGGCAATTCGGATGCGCACCTGAAGAACTTCAGCGTCATCTACCATAACGGGGTGCTGCCGGAACTTTCGCCGGCGTACGATATCGTCTGTGTCAGCGCCTTGCCCGGCTTTGCCGGTTTTGCGACCAACGTCGCCATCGACGCCAGGCAACAGCAGCAAACGCTGCAAACCTATAAAGATATCGCGACGCAGGCCGGCATCTCGGCCCGCATCGCGGTCGCGGCCGTCAAGGATACGGTGGAGCTGGCGCGCACGCTGTGGCCCGATGCCCTGAAAAATCTGCCGTCGCCACCAGCGGTGGATGCGGAAATCCGGAGGCGCCTGGCAGGGCTGCCGCTCGCGCAACAGTGAGAGGCTACAGCAGGCCGCCGGCAACGATGACGCTTTGTTGATGCAAATTGGTTAGTGCAGACATAAATAAGGCTTCCGCAGAATGAGAGCTAGGTAGGGTGGGCACCTGTGCCCACGCGGATTTGGTTGGCAGCTACAGCGTGGGCACAGGTGCCCACCCTACGTTGTCTGAAAAAATCTACCGGCGCTTGGAAGGGCTGCCGCTCGCTGAGCTGTTTTGTTTACCCTATGGCGAAAGGGGGTCGTAAAACTTGCTTACAAATAAGTTTAGGTGAATCGGTATAAAGCGTGTATATTGCGTTTTGTACTTGCATCAGGTCGTAATATTGTTGGTCCCAATTCCGCATGGCTGTTTCTTCTAGTCGTTCTGTCTTATCTCCTTCGGTTTTAATTTCTTGGTTTCAAGTGCCCTTCAGGCAATGTTGCCTATTCTTAAAATAAAAGGAAATATCATGAGCAATCAAACAGGTATCGTTAAATGGTTCAACGACGCTAAAGGCTTCGGCTTCATCACTCCAGATGCAGGCGGTCCAGATCTGTTCGCCCACTTTCAGGACATCCAATCCACTGGATTCAAGAGCCTGTCAGAAAACCAGCGCGTTTCTTTCGAGCGCAGTGTTGGTGCAAAAGGCGACAAAGCCAGCAATATCCAAGTCATTTCTTAATTGAGTGCCGGTACAGCCGGCCCTTGAAAGAACCGCATTAAGCCTCATTTGCTATCCCAGGTTGAATACCGTCCAGACGCACCGTGCAGATAGCACGGGCGCCTGGAAGCAACCGGGAAGCCGACGAAGCAAAATTCACCTGTTAAAGCTGCATCGCATTGCGATGTGCTTTAATGCGCAGGCCGACTCTCACCGGCCGGAAACACCACGCAGATAGCCTGGGTTTTTGGGAAATGGTTTAGTTGGCCGATGAAAACTCATCAGTGACAGAATGCCGTATTCCGGCGCTCTTGAACGCGCAATCAATTCTTGCCGGCCAGGTCACGCGTTAACGCGGCTCCTGGGAAATGGTTTAGTTGATAGGTGAAGCAGATAATTCTTATGCCGGATGACGGTCGCAGCGCGATTCATCCGACGCACAAACGAACTCACAACCGCCAATAGCACCGCGCAGATAGCACGGGTTGCTGGTCAGCCGGCGGCACTATGCAGATAGCATGGGTTGTCGGCGAGTCGTTTGTCATAGTGAATGGAGAGCCCGCTTTTTAGCGGGCTTTTTTGCGTTTACATTTTTACATGGGCGGAACGCCGGCCTCAGCAGGAAATGGCGGCAATCAGCCGGCAGGTTGCAGATGAACAAATCTGTTGCAAGAGGTCGCTTGCCTAAACAGTGGTTTGCGGTAGAATTGTAAATTATTTCCACGTGGAAATAATAAGCATGCCAGGCCGCGCCGCAAATCGATGCAGTACGTCTGTTTCGAGGCAGTATCAAACTCTTTTGTTTGCAAACTGCGCGGCGATAGCGTCAAACCAACGCTGTAGGTCTTTCGGCTGGCAAAAATCCACTAATAAGAGTATACAAGTGTTAACTAATTATGCGGCTTAAACCGGTAGGCGCAGACTATGGCCGGACCTGCGGGCGAGCTCGTAGCGTTAAACTGAGCAGGCCTCTTAAGGGGGTGGTGTGTTTACTCGACTAATTAGTCGCACTTTCCTGGCGCCGAAATCGGCACCGGTAGACATACAGCAATGGCGCGAACATGTATTGTCCACCATCCTGGTGGTCGTGCTGGTGCTGGGCAGCATCACGGCGGTGCCCAGCATACTGCTGGCGACGAGCGAAGGCTACTGGTCGGTCGCCGTCATGGATGTTGTGGCGCTGGCGTGGATAGGCTGCATCTGGCATTTGCGTCGCATCTCGTTCCGGCTGAGAACGATCAATTTCCTTGCGGTGCTGTATTTTGCCGGCGTGTGGTTCCAGCTCGTCGGCATACCGGTCAGTCAGATCTACCTGAAAGCCGTGCCTATCATGGCGGCGCTGTTGCTGGGATTGCGCCCCGCGGTGTACGCACTGGTGCTGGATGCCGTCACGATGTTCTGCATCGGCTATCTGGGCAATGCCAGTCCGGTTGCAGAGGGCTTGGTTGACCAGCCGTTTTTGCGCTGGCTGATTATCACGCTCAATTTCAGCTTCGTTTGTTCGGCAATCACGCTGTCATGCGCCGTCTTGCTGCAAAAACTGGAAAAATCGCTGGATGCCCAGCGTGCCGTGACAGAGTCGCTGAAAGAGGGGCAGGAGCGCCTGCGGCTTGCCAATGAAGAATTGCGCCTGACTGCGGCAGCGGTGGAGCGCCTGAACGACCTGGTGCTGATCACCGAGGCCAAGCCCATTTCGCTGGACGGACCGCGCATCGTCTTCGTCAACGACGCGTTTGTGCGCCGTACCGGCTACTCGCGCGAAGAGGTCCTCGGCAAGACGCCGCGCATCCTGCAGGGCCCCAATACCCAGCGCAGCGAACTGAAGCGCATCCGCTCCGCGCTGGAGAAGTGGGAGCCGGTGCGCACCGAGCTGATCAATTACACCAAGGGCGGCGAAGAATTCTGGGTGGAGGCCGATATCGTGCCGATTGCCGACGACGCCGGTGTATTCACGCACTGGGTGGCGGTGGAGCGCGATATCACCGAGCGTAAAAAATCCGAGGCCCGCATCCACAAGCTGGCCTTCTTCGATGTGCTGACCGGCTTGCCAAACCGCCGCCTGCTGCTGGACAGGATAGGCACTTTGCTGACCAGCGCCCGCCGTACCGGGCTGGTCAGCGCCGTCCTGTTCATTGACCTGGATCACTTTAAAAACATCAATGAAGCGCGCGGCCACGCGGTCGGCGATGCGCTGCTGCGGCACGTGGCCCGGCGCCTCGGCAATCTGCTGCGCGAGATGGATACCGTGGCGCGCATCGGCGGCGACGAGTTCGTGGTGCTGGTGTCCAATGTCGCCTCCGACATCAACAGCGGCGCGCATGCCGCGCTGGCGGTCGCCGAAAAAATCCGCGATGCGATGACCCAGCCCTTTGTCATTGACGGCCAGCCGTATAGCTCGGGCGGCACCATAGGCGTGACCCTGCTGCCGAAAACCGGCCAGTCCGCCGACGATCTGCTGCGCGAGGCGGATACCGCGATGAACCGCGCCAAGGCGGCCGGCCGCAACCAGATTGCTTTTTTCGAATCGGCGATGCAATTCGAAGTGGAACAGCGCCTGACGATGGAAAGAGACCTGGCCGAGGCAATCGCCACCGAGCAGTTCCAGATGTATCTGCGACCGCAGATGGATCGCAATGGCCGGGCCGTGGGCGCCGAGCTGCTGATGCGCTGGCACCATCCGGTGCGCGGCGCGGTATCGCCTGCAATCTTTATTCCGGTGGCGGAAGAATCCGGCATGATCCTGAAGCTGGGCGACCTGGCGCTGCGGCAGGGCTGCCTGACCCTGGTGCGGCTGCTAGGGGCCGGCAAGGCAATGCCGGTATCGATCAATGTCAGCCCCAAACAATTCCGGCAGGTCGATTTTGTCGAGAAGGTGTGTGCGGTACTGGCGGAGACCGGCGCGCCGGCCTCGCTGCTGATACTGGAGGTCACCGAGGGCTTGTTGATCGACAACCTGGAAGACACGATCGCGCGCATGGTCCAGCTGACCGCGCTGGGGGTGCGCTTTTCCATCGACGACTTCGGCACCGGCTATTCCAGCCTGGCCTACCTGCGCAAGCTGCCGCTGTACGAGCTGAAGATAGACAAGAGTTTCGTGCAGGATGCGCCAGACAATCCTAGCGACACCGCCATCGTGCAGTCCATCCTGTCGATGGCAAAACACCTGGGCCTGCGCGTCGTCGCCGAGGGCGTGGAAACACAGGAACAGGCCGATTTTCTGATCGCCAGCGGCTGCGATTGCCTGCAGGGTTATTTGTTTGCGCGGCCCATGCCTTTGAACGACTGGCTCGCGACAGAGCAAAAGCAGCCGGAATTGCTGAAGCTCTAATCTTCATTAGACCGTATTCATTGGCATTGCCGCCCGCTAGGCGGGCGCCGATTATGGACTCAACTCGACTTCGCCTTCAATTTCAACCGGTATGTCGAACGGCAACTCCGCCAGGCCGACCGCGCTACGCGCATGCGCGCCGACGACGGGGCCGTATAGTTCATTGATCAGGTCGGAAAAGCCATTGATGACCGATGGCTGCTTGTTGAAGCCCGGCGCAGAGTTGACCATCCCGAGGATTTTGACCCATGCGGCGATCCGGTCAAGGTCTCCTATGGCGCGTTTCAGGCTGCCGAGAATGGACAGCGCGGTGAGTCGCGCGCAGACATAAGCCTCGTCGACGGTAAGGTCCCGCCCGACTTTGCCGAACGGCCCCGCCAGCGAACCGTCCGGGTTTTGCGCGCCGTGGCCGGAGATGACGGCCCGGCTGCCGACTATCCGGACGAACTGGAACGGCAGCTTCGCCCCGGGCGGCGGGACGACGGCGGGCGGCAGGATCAGCCCTAGCGCAGACAGGCGCTCTTCAATTTTCATCATCTGCTCCTGGTTTCGTGGTGGGCCATACAAGCAAGCATAGGAGCTGGCGAAAGAGTTGTCCACCTGAAGCGATAGTTCGCCGTATTGGCTTGCAGCAAGCGCATCCGTTCAGGCTCCGGTATCATCATTGCAGATGGAGCACTGAAACTGCTTTATGCAAGAGAACGCGAACCAGATAAAAATAAACTCTAAACCAAGGATGGGAGACCCAACATGAGCTACGAAACGATCAAGTACGAAATAAGCGAGCATATCCTGACGATCACGCTGAACCGGCCGGAGAAGCTGAATGCGTTTACTGGTCAGATGATGGCGGAGCTGATCGACGCCTTCGATAAGGCCGATGCGGACGACGAGGTGCGCGCCATCATCCTGACCGGCGCCGGTCGCGCTTTTTGTGCCGGTGCCGATCTGTCCAGCGGCGCCGCCACCTTCGACTACGCCAAGCGCACCGACCGGCCTGACAAGCAAGGCACGCCGTTGACGGCGAGCGGCGACATGGACTGGAGCAGCGAGCTGGTGCGCGACGGCGGCGGCAGGGTGACGCTGCGCATCTACGAATGCCTGAAGCCGGTCATCGCGGCGATCAACGGGCCGGCGGTGGGTATAGGCATCACGATGTTGTTGCCTTGCGATATACGCCTGGCCTCCGAAGAGGCGCGCATAGGCTTTGTGTTTGCGCGGCGCGGCATCACGCCGGAAGCCTGCTCCAGCTGGTTCCTGCCGCGGCTGGTGGGCATCAGCCAGGCGCTGGAATGGACCTACACCGGACGTATAATCCCGGCGCAGGAGGCGCTGGCCGGCGGCCTGGTCAGGAGCCTGCATAAACCGGATGAGTTGCTGGGCGCAGCGCGCGCGCTGGCGCTGGAGATCGTGAATAATACGGCGCCGGTGTCCATTGCGTTGACGCGGCAGATGTTCTGGAGGATGGCCGGCGCCGACCATCCCATGGAAGCGCACAAGATCGACAGTCGTGCCATCTATGCGCGCGGCGCTGCCGCCGATGCGAAGGAGGGCGTCACTTCTTTCCTGGAAAAACGGCCCGCAGTATTTACCAACAAGGTGTCCCACGACATGCCGTCGTTTTTCCCGTGGTGGCAGGACCGGCCTTATAAGTGACGGAACTGTAGGCGCGCACGATCGACGTTAACTTATTTCAAGGCGTGTTTATGATGAATGGCGGCAGCACGGCGGACGATGCGGATTCTGTTTTTGAGTCGGCATTGCTGCTGCATGAAGCCGGGCAGCTTGAGCAGGCAAGGCTGGCTTATCAGGACATTCTGAGCCTGGAGCCGGAGCATGCAGACGCTTTGCACCTGCTTGGTGTGATCGCCCACCAAACCGACGACCAGCAACTGGCAGTGAAGCTCATCCAGAGGGCGATAGCGATTAAATCCGGACAGGCAATTTATCATAATAACCTGGGCTCGGCACTGCGCGCGCTCGGGCGCGACATGGCGGCAATCCTGGCTTTTCGCGCCTGCCTGAATCTGGATGCGCATTACGCGCATGCACACTTTAATCTGGGCGTTGCGCTATGCGACCAGGATAACTGGGAGGAGGCCTTGCAATGCTTCACCAGGGCGTTGCAACTGGATCCTGATATTGCCGATGCCCACTATAACAAGGGGATAGCCGAAAGACGCCTCGGCAAGCCGGAAGACGCGCTGGCCAGCTTCCGCGAGGTGGTGCGGCTGCAACCCGGCAGCGGCCTCGCGCAGCATTACATTGCCTTGCTCGGCGGCGCGATTTCCGAGCGGGCGCCGGATCAGTATATCGTCAGTGTATTTGACGGCAGTGCCGACACGTTCGACCGGCATCTGGTGCAAGAGCTGCAATACGACACGCCGCAACGGCTGGTCGATATGCTCGCACAATTTGCATCGCCTGCGCCGGACTCCTGCTCGATCCTGGATCTGGGTTGCGGCACTGGCCTGGTCGGTGCCGCTATCTTTCCGTACGCGAGGCAACTGGTGGGTGTGGACCTGTCGCCGAAGATGCTGGAGAAAGCCCGTCAGCGCAATATCTATCAGCGACTTGAGCAGTCTGAATTGCTGGCGATGATGGAGCGGGAGGCCGCCGCGTCTTACGATGTGCTCACCTCCGCCGATGTATTTATCTATATTGGCATGCTGGAAGGGGTGTTTGAGCAAGCGAAGAGGCTGTTGAAGCCGGACGCCTATTTCGCATTTTCCGTCGAATCGCTGGATGCGTTGCTGCGCAAGGATGCCGACGGGGTGGAAGACTACCGGTTAAACCCGAGCGGCCGCTATGCGCACGCTGCGGCCTACCTTCGTAGACTGGCGGCAAGCTGCGGCTTCCATATTCAAATGATGGCCAGCGCCCCGGCGCGACTGGAGGATGGGCAGCCGGTGCAAGCCTGGCTGGTGCTGTGCCAGGCTAATTAAACCCAAGACACATTCAATAAAAAAACTTCCGATATTTCCATATTTCGACTATTATGGAAATATGGAAACAAAAAACGCTATCACCGCCTTGGCGGCACTGGCCCAGGATTCCCGCCTGGCGGTTTTCCGGCTGCTGGTGCAGGCCGGACCGGAAGGCCTGGCCGCCAGCAAGATCGCTGAGCGCTTGGGGCTGGCGCCATCGTCCTTATCGTTTCATTTAAAGGAGTTGTCGCACGCCGACATGGTGATGGCGAACCAGCAGGGTCGTTCTATCATCTACAGTGCCAACTTCACGACCATGAATTCCTTGCTGGGCTACCTGACTGAAAACTGTTGCGGCGGCAATCCTTGCGGGCCCGCTGCTGTCGCTTGTTGTAATGAGGAGGAATTGAAATCATGAAACGTTTACACGTACATATCTCGGTCGATAACCTGGCCG
>DATHMC010000196.1:0-5619 GCA_035487495.1 Undibacterium sp. | reverse complement strand
CATTTACTCGGCGATGCGCTGGAAGGCGGAGCACTGGAAATCCCAATAATAAGAGAGACGGGTTGCCCGTCTCTTTTCGTAGGCAGGCTGCGCAAATTACGTTGAAGCAAGTCCATGCTCCCTATGCCTTGAGGCAATCCGGGTTTTTCGCCCGCATCTCGCTACCGGCGCAACGGGCCAGGTTCAAAAGCAGCATGAGGCTGCTCGCGGAAATGTTATCATTTGCGCGCTATTCAGGGCGATGAACGCGATCATTGAAAGGCATTCCCAACATCCAGGAGGCAGTATGCAACTCAATCCCTATCTCAGTTTCAACGGCCGCTGCGAGGAAGCGTTCAAATTTTATGAACAGCACCTGGGCGGAAAGATCGAGCTATTCCATCGCTTCGGCGGTTCGCCGATGGCGGACCAGTGTCCGCCGGATTGGGCAGACAAGATCATGCATGTCAGCATCAGCCTGGATGGACAGGTATTGATGGGGTCGGACGATTTCAGCACCAGCTACGAAGGCATGAAAGGTTTTTCGCTGTCCCTGGGCGCAAAAGACGTCGCCGAAGCGGAACGGCTCTTCAGCGCCCTGTCGGAAAATGCAGAGATCAAGATGCCCTTGCAGCAGACCTTCTGGTCGCTACGCTTTGGCATGCTGGTCGATCAGTTCGGCACGCCGTGGATGGTGAATTGCGAGCAGCCGGCATAAAATTAATACGACAGTAACAAGAGCTGCTCCGACAATACACAAAAAGCCACTTGCCCCACCACCTATGAACTTCCTAAGAGATTTTTCGATTTCTGCCGTCATTGCTGGTTTTGTCACGGTACTGGTCGGTTTCACCAGCTCCGCCGTGATTGTGTTTCAGGCGGCCAGTGCACTGGGGGCGACCAAGGAACAAGCCGGCTCCTGGATGTGGGCGCTGGGATTGGGCATGGGCTTGACTTGCATAGGCCTGTCGCTGCGCTACCGCATCCCGGTCGCCACTGCCTGGTCGACGCCGGGCGCCGCCCTGCTGATCACCAGTACCGCCGGTGTCAGCATGCCGGAAGGCATAGGCGCCTTCCTGATCTCGGCCGCATTGATCACCGTCAGCGGCTTCAGCGGCTGGTTTGAAAAGGTGATGAATCGTATCCCGATGGCCATAGCCTCCGGCATGCTGGCTGGCATCCTGCTGCGCTTTGGCCTGGATGCCTTCATTGCCCTAAAGACGCAATTCAATATGGTGCTGGCCATGCTAGGCACCTATTTATTGATGCGACGGCTGATGCCGCGCTATGCGGTGATAGGCGCGCTGACGGTGGGCATAGGCATTGCCGCAAGCCTGGGGCTGCTGCAGCTGAATGCGGTCAGACTGGAATTTGCCAAACCCGTGTTGACGATGCCGGCATTTTCTCTGCATGCATTCATAGGTGTTGCGTTGCCGCTGTATGTGGTGACCATGGCATCGCAAAACCTGCCCGGCGTGGCGACGATACGCGCGTCAGGTTATCAGGCGCCGGTATCGCCGCTGATAGGCTGGACCGGCCTGACGACCTTGCTGCTGGCGCCGTTCGGCGCGTTTGCGATCAACCTGGCCGCGATTACCGCAGCCATCTGCATGGGACGCGAAGCGCATGAGGATCCGTCCAAGAGGTACGTAGCTGCACTGTCGGCGGGATTTTTCTATCTTCTGGTCGGCCTGTTCGGGGCTACCGTGGCGGCAGTGTTTGCCGCCTTTCCGCGCGAACTGGTGCTGGCCATCGCCGGGCTGGCGCTCATGGGAACGATAGGCAATGGGCTGGTATTGGCGCTGACGAATGAGCGCGATCGCGAGCCGGCGATGATCACCTTCCTGGTGACCGCATCCGGCGTTTCCCTGCTGGGAATAGGGTCGGCGTTCTGGGGCCTGATTGCGGGCGGACTGGCATTGCTGATCTTGCGCGGCAAGCGCCGCCATCTGGCCGGATTATGGGACCGCGCGACGCCGGATCGACAAGAGTAAGCATAAAAATGTTTTAAACGGAAAATCGGTGCCGTTGCCTAGTAATCGTTTATCATGCAAATTGTTTTTTCCCAGCTTTGATTCCCGTATCGATGACCAGCCACACTCCTCCCGACGGACTACCGTGCTACCGACTGCTCACCGGCCCCGACGACTCCAGTTTTTGCCTTAGAGTCAGCGCAGCGCTGGCGCTGGGCTATCAGTTGTACGGCTCACCAGCCGCCACTTTCGACGGTACCAGGGTAATCGTCGCGCAAGCTGTAGTGTGGCCATCGTCTTCAGCCTAGCGTTAGCAAACCCTTCCTTCACACCATTGCACCTATAGAGCCTGGCACCGCCGGCGCTTTGAATCCACTCCCTTGCCATGCTGAATATACTTGCCCTCAAACTACTCCTGGTTCCCAGCCTGATCGCAGCCATCACCTTGTCCGGCCGCAGGTGGGGAGCAACCGTGGCAGGCTGGCTATCGGCCTTCCCCATCGTCGCCGGACCCATTTTGTTTTTCATCGCGGCGGAGCGCGGTGTCGATTTTGCCCGTAGCGCAAGCGAAGGGACCATGTCCGCAGTCATCGCCATCCTGGTATTCGGACTTGCCTATTCCTGGGCTGCGACCCGCTTCGCCTGGTATTTCAGCCTGTGCTGCGGCTTTATCGCCTATGCGCTGGCAGTTTACCTGCTAACGAGCCTGTCGCCCTCACTGTCGATGACGACGCCCGTGGTATTCATCGCGCTCTACCTGTCCCCGAACTTGTTCCCGGCGGTGGAAAGTACAGGAAAACCGCCGAGCGCCAGCCGGTTCGATTTGCCCATGCGCATGGGCATAGGCGCGTTGCTGGTGCTCAGCGTCACCTATTTCGCCGCTACGCTGGGACCACGCCTGAGCGGCTTGTTCGCCATGTTCCCGGTGATGAGCACGGTGCTGGTCGTATTTTCCCATCGCAGCGCCGGCAGCGGATTCGCGATCCATCTTCTACGCGGCATGGTCTACGGCTGGTACTCCTTCGCCACATTCTGCCTGGTGCTACACCTTGCGCTGCTGCCGTTGGGGATCGCCGGTGCTTTTCCGGCTGCATTGACCGCCGCAGTCGTGGTGCAAATTGCATCGCGCAGATTGCTGCAGCAAAGCAAAGCCTGTTGAATTTTATGGCTACCCCTTTTATCCAACCTCAATACTGTTTACTTACTCTTGTTCCAGGAAGATTCATGATGCAAGGCTTGAAATCCCGTTCACTTACACTGTCTTTGAGTATCCTCGGCGCTGCGCTGGCCTTGGCCTTCACGCCGCAAAGCCATGCCGGCAACCTCAAGCAAACTATCGCCGCCACCGCACAGGTCAGTCCCGCCCAGGCCGGCAAGCGGTTGAATGCGCTGGCAGACTACTATTATGAGCAGCATGCAAGACTGGAACCGATGTCGGCAACCTTCAATGGCGACAATCGCTTCGACGACCAGTTATCCATGACGATAGCGCCCGCAGTCAGGGCAAAGGAAATCGCGCTGTATCACGACATTGCTCGCAAACTAAAGGCCATTCCGCGCCAGGCCCTGAACCACACCGATGGCGTCAGCTATGACATTCTGGACTATGAAATCAATGCGGCGCTGGCACTGGAGCATTTCAGCGACCATCTGCTGCCCATCAACCAGATGGACAGCGTCCCAGTTACGCTGGCTAACCTGGCGGGCGGCCAAAGCTCGCAGCCCCTGCGAACCGTCGCGCAGTACGATATTTTCCTGCGCCGCATAGCGCAGTTGCCGGCCTGGATAGACCAGGCCATACTGAACATGCGCGAGGGCATCGCCCGCGGCATCGTATTGCCGCGTGCACTGGTGATTTCGGCGATACCCCAGTTCCAGAAACTGGTCACGGCAACGGCAGAATCCCACCCTTATTACCAGCCCATCGCCAACATGCCGGCCGACTTTTCAGCGGCAGACAAAGCCAGGCTGGCAACGGCTTATCGCGACGCAATCGGCGGCAAGACCATCCCGGCGCTGCGCAAGCTGGACCAATTCCTGGAAACGGATTACCTGGCGGCCAGCCGTTCCACATCCGGCTGGAGCGCGCTGCCCGATGGCGATTCCTGGTACCGGGCCTGGGTTAAAAACCAGACCACGACCGATCTGCAGCCGGAAGAAATCCACGCGATAGGCCTGAAAGAAGTGGCGCGCATACAAGCCGAGTTTGCCAAACTCGGTCCGCAACTGGGCTACGCGGGCGCACCGGCAGGTTTGCCGGGATGGATGGCGGAACAGCAAAAATATAAGCCGTTTACCAGCGAAGCAGAGATACTCGACACCTATAAAGCGCTCAACGCAAAAATCAAGGCCAAGCTGCCCAGCCTGTTCAATGTCATTCCTAAGACGCCGCTGGACATCCGGCCCGAACCGGAGATCAGCCGCGATACGGCGTCCGACCACTATGCGCCGCCGGCCTCCGACGGCTCGCGTCCGGGCGTCTTTTGGGCCGTCATCAACGATCCGAAGCAGTACGCCACCACCGAGATGACCACACTGTTCCTGCATGAAGGACAGCCGGGCCACCACTTCCACCTGGCACTGATGCAGGAAATGGAGATGCCGAAATTCCGTAAATTCGGCGGCAACAATGCCTTTACCGAGGGCTGGGCGCTGTATGCGGAAACCATGGGGCGCGAAATGGGCTTGTATGAAGACCCGAATGCCTACGTCGGCCATCTGACCGACGAACTGCTGCGCGCATCCAGGCTGGTGGTGGATACCGGTCTGCATGCCAAGGGCTGGACCCGCGAACAAACCATACAATACCTGCGCGCAACGCTGGGCTACAACGAAGCCGATGCGCGCAATGCTACCGAGCGCTACATGGCGTGGCCGGGCCAGGCATTGGGCTACAAGATCGGTGCGCTGAAGATCATGGAATTGCGCCAGCGCGCGACTGCAGCCCTGGGCTCAAGGTTCAACCTGAGCAGGTTTAATGATGCAATTTTGAGTGACGGCACCTTGCCGCTGGCTTTGCTGGAGGTGAAGATGGATAAGTGGATTGCGGAGCAGCAGAAGCTGTAAACTTGTTTATATTGGCATGCGATATCGTGGTTACCGCTTGAATACTATGCCTCGCTTCGTGGGTACAAGTCGGGGGTAGCCCGACAGCTACTCACTTTTTCTTGCTTCGCCAAGAAAAAGTAAGCAAAAAGAAGGCGACCGCAAGCCTCGCCCTTCGGGTTCCCGATTGTGCAGTACAAAAAATGGGAAATGGCCGAAACTCGCTACGCTCAAACAACGGCCATTTCTGATCCATTTTCTGTACCGCACAACCGGCGAGGCTCCAAGCGGATGAAGGTCAAAAACAACAGCAACAGCAACAGCAACCAGGTTCTCCCACTTCAAAAGAATTTTATCTTTCAAAGTTGCGATGGCTGATGTTGGTGTTGTGGTTGCTTTTGACGTTAATCCGCTGGGGACGCTGCATTTTGTGCGTTACAGAAAATGGATCAGAAACAGACGTTGTCTGAGCCGAAGGCGAGTTTCGTCTGTTTCCCATTTTTTGTAACGCACAAAATGTGATGACGCTTGCGCCATCACCCGTAGGGCAAGTCTGCGGTCGCCTTTTTTTGGCTTACCTTTTTTTGGCGAAGCAAAAAAAGGTAAGTGGCCGCCGGGCCAC
>DATHMC010000195.1:0-4436 GCA_035487495.1 Undibacterium sp. | reverse complement strand
GTGGTTCTGGATAGGGATGGTGATGATCAGCATAATGATCAGCACCAGCATGACGTCGATCAGCGGCGTCATGTTCATTTCTATCATCACATCGGGTTCGGCTGAACTGCTGCCCGAGCCTACATTCATTCCCATGCGGGTTCCTTTCTACGGTCAGGTTCCTCTGTCATTTCCCCGGCTCCACATAGGGACGCCGGAGACCTGGGATCAGCCTCCGCGTGGCGGTGGTTCGAGGACAAATGCAACTTTGGCTATGCCTGCTCGCTGTGCCGTCAGGATAACCCTGCCTACGAACTCATACGGCGCGTTCTGGTCGCCGCGGATGTGTACTTCGGGTTGCGGCACCATCACCGCAATTTTTTTCAATTTGTTGAGCAAGGCCTGGGTATTTGGCACCGGAGCCTCGTTCCAGTACATCTGGCCTTCCTTGTCGATGGCCAGGTTGATATTTTCCGGTTTGGTCTTGTACGGCTGGTTGGTCTCCGCCGGCAGTTTGACCGGTACCGTGTGCGTGACGACGGGGATGGTGATCAGGAAGATGATCAGCAGTACCAGCATGACGTCGACTAGCGGCGTGGTGTTGATGGTACTGTTGACTTCGTCTTCGCCGTCTCCTTCATTGCCTAATGCCATTGCCATGATTTACCCCACTGGTTTGATGCTGGCGCGCCCTGCCCCGCCCTGAACAGCGGTGCTCATTGCGCCGGACAGCAAGACTGAGTGCAGGTCGGCGCTGAACGCGCGGACGTCTTCCATCGCGGTCTTGTTGCGGCGAACCAGGAAGTTGTAGCCCAAGACGGCAGGCACCGCAACACCCAGGCCGATCGCGGTCATGATCAGTGCTTCACCCACCGGGCCCGCGACTTTGTCGATCGATGCCTGGCCCGCTACACCGATCGCGGTCAGCGCATTGTAGATACCCCAAACGGTGCCGAACAGACCGACGAACGGGGCGGTGGAGCCGACGGTTGCCAGGAAGGCCAGGCCGTCTTGCAGGCGGCTTTGCACTTTTTCAACGGCGCGCTGGATGGACATGGTGACCCAGGTATTCAAGTCGATCTGCTCCAGCAGGACGCCTTCGTGATGGTCGATCGCTTTGGTCGCGGTTTCGGCGATGAAGCGGAATGGGCTGCCTTCTTTCAGGCTGGCGACGCCGGCTTGCACGGAAGCGGTTTTCCAGAACTTGGTCTTGGCGTCCCTGGACTGGCCGCCCAATTTGAGCTGATCGACGAATTTGGTGATTAGGATGTACCAACTGCCCATGGACATGATGGCCATGATGATCAGCGTGGAGCGCGCCACGAAGTCACCGCCTTTCCACAAGGCATCAAGGCCATAGGGATTCTCGACAGTCTCTTTGACGATCGTGGGCGGCGGTGCAGCGATATCGGTTGGCGCGCCATTGTTGGCCGCCGTGCCGGAGGCGGTATCGGTAGCAGGCGCGGCGCTTGCCGCCGGCGGAGTATCCGGCGCAGGTGCTTGTGCCATCACGGCGGGAGTGCCGAGAGCGCCCGCCAACAGCAGGGCGGCGATTAGGGAGGTGATAGGAGTTTTCATAAATAGGTTTCCTTTAAATAGGTATCCTTTAGCTATTAATCATAGTGCTTATGGCGCAAAGTGAAAGCTCCGGCGCTTATTTATCGTCCAATTTCCACACGTATTGAATCCTGGTCCAGAATTGTTCGGGCTTGCCGTCCACCGTGCCCGGGACAAACCTGCATAGAGCCAGCCCGGCACGGGCCGCATTGTCCAGGCTCCTGTAGCCGCTGGATTTTTCGACCCTGGAGTCGATCACCTTGCCGTCGACGCCGACCAGCAGAGACAAGCTGACCGTCCCTGCTTCTTCGTTCCTGAGCGATGCGAGCGGATACGCGGGTTTGGTGCAGGCACGGGCGTCGACCACCGCCGGAACGCGCACCGGTCCGGCGGCCTGGGTATCGCTTGTTGCCGGCGCGACAGAGTTTGATGCGGCCAGAGGCTCGGCGGTCGCTGCGGCGACGATCGTGTCCTGCTGTAGCGGCATAGGTACCGACACTTCAGGCGGCGGAATAAAGGGCAGGGCGGCGGCGATTTGCGGCGGCGGGGTGTCCGGTGCTGCCGGCGGTGGTGGCACTTCGTCCACCAGTTGTACATTCAAGGGCTCTTGTATTACCTGGATGATTTTGTGTCCCAGCCCGTGCAGCAAGCCGTATACCAGCGCCGCATGAAACAGGATTACCAGCGTTAGCCCGGTAAATTTTTTGACCGGAGCAGCCCTTTCGTCCATCGTAAAGTCCATGATTCTTTCCTTTTCCGGGGAGATTCCGGACAATATTCCATGAAGTGACGGCATTGGTCAGTGTGCTAACACACAGAGCGGATATTGCGGAAGATTGCGAAAAGGAAATTTTGACGAAGGGGACGGCGCGTTTGGCGCTGCGCTGGAGGTGATTGCTTCAGGGGTTATAGCACTACCATTTGCAGCCCTTGTCGGTCACCGTGTCTTTCAGGATAAGCAGGGGCGCGAACAAACCTGCGCCTGTATAGGCGGTAAGGCAATCTTTGCGTTGCGCATTCTTTGCCGCGGCCGCTATTCTTGCTTCGGTGCTATTGTTGCGCTCCTGGCTTGCCCGTAGCTGCTCAATCGGCGTCAATTCGCGCTTGCGCTCGTTCGCACGCGCGAGGGCGCGCAAGCTATCCAGGTCCAGCCCGGCAGCAACCGGCGGCGTAATGGCCGACGTTTGCTCGCTGCTCGCCGCCGGTTCGGCGGGCGACTCCGCTGTTGCCGATGCTGCGGGAGAGTTTGCCGGCGTTGCTTGAGCAATCCGTTTTACGGGAGGCCTGCCCGTCGGCGCAGTCATCGCGGGTTTGGCCGGCAACGGGCGGGGAACGGCAATATTTCGTATGTCCATGTAGACCACCTGCCCAGCCGGTTGGGACCTGCGCTGCAAGATGCCCTGGCTAAGCAATAGGTAAAGCACAAGCGCATGAAATAGCGCCACCAGAGCTAGGTAAGCGAGCGGGCGGCGAGAAATTGCTTGCTCGTTTGAAAATTGCATACAACTCCATTTCAAAGGGAATTCAGTGCATACACTGGGGCGTGTTGACATTTAATTTGGGGGATGCGTTCCAACCAAAACGCGGGCTGGCAAGGCGTGCGACGCAGTTCATAGTGGGCTATGAACAAGGAGTGCAACGCAGCCCAGCGCGCGTTTTGGTTGGAACCCGGAGGGAATGGGTCCAAACAGGCGCATGGCGTTGTTGCAGCCCGCTGACAGTGCTCGGCACTGCGGCGCGTGCTGCGTCTAGCCCTGCGCCTGTTTAGACCCATTCGCACCCCCAAATTAAGTGTCAACACGCCCCAAGGCTATGATCAGTCTAATGCAAACAAGTTTCAATTTAATTAAGCATGGCGGAGCCGGCGGGCATATGGATCAATGGCTAATGCAGCTATACTTTCAACTTGACGCTTTTTCTCTCCCCCTCATCTAAAATCTTCCATTGCTGACCGCGCAGAAAGCTTCCCATGTCTACTATCGATCTTCGCAGTGATACCGTTACCCAGCCGAGCGCCGCGATGCGCGCGGCGATGCTGGAGGCCCCGGTTGGTGACGACGTGTATGACCAGGACCCTACCGTCCATCGTTTGCAGCAGGTGATGGCCGAACAATTCGGGTATGAAGCGGCGTTATTCTTTCCTACCGGCACCCAAAGCAATCTGGCCGCCTTGCTGGCGCATTGCCAGCGCGGCGACGAGTACATCGTCGGCCAGGAGGCGCATACCTACCGTTACGAAGGCGGCGGCGCGGCGGTGTTGGGCAGCATACAGCCGCAGCCTCTGCCGAACCGGCCAGACGGCACTATCGCGCTGGACGACATAGAGGCGGCGATCAAGCCGGACGACATCCATTTCGCCCGTACCCGCCTGATCGCGCTGGAAAACACGATAGGAGGGCGGGTCTTGCCGATGGCCTACCTGTCCGACGTTAAGCAGTTGGCGGCCCGGCACGGCTTGTCCACCCATCTGGACGGTGCGCGGGTGTTGAACGCGGCGGTCAAGCTCGGCCTGACGCCGGCGCAGGTCTGCCAGGGGCTGGATTCGGTGTCGGTCTGCCTGTCCAAGGGCCTGGGTACGCCGGCGGGATCGGTGTTGTGCGGCAGCCGCGCATTGATCGCAGATGCCAGACGCTGGCGCAAGATGCTGGGCGGCGGCATGCGGCAAGTGGGGATACTGGCTGCTGCCGGCCTGTACGCGTTGGAGCATAATGTCCAGCGCCTGGCGGAGGATCACCGGAATGCCGGCCTGCTCGCCGCCGGCCTGGCCGAGATCGTGGATGTGCAGGTGGAGCCGGTGCAGACCAATATTGTCTATGTTCACATAGCGGCCGTCGACGTCGCCCCTTTATCCGCCTATTTATCCAGCCGCGGCGTAGTCGCTACGGTAGGCAGGAAAACCC
>DATHMC010000194.1:0-19330 GCA_035487495.1 Undibacterium sp. | reverse complement strand
CTACGGTAGGCAGGAAAACCCGGCTGGTAACGCACCTGGACGTTTCGGCGGAACAGGTGCGGCAGGCGGTGCTAGTGTTCAAGGATTATTTCAGCGCCAAAACCAGTTCTTAGGACGGTGAGCTGCGAGGGCGAACGGCCTCCTGATGGCCGGGATGCACGGAAATGGAAAAACCCGGCTTAATGCAAGACGCGGTTGTGTAATTCTTCTTCCGGCACCGGTTTGCGCTGCTGCACCAGAATCCAGGGCCGGACCACCACCGTCAATAAGCTGGCGTCGTCGTCCAGCCAGGTCTTGGCTTGCAGATCGGTCACCTTGGCCAGATCGCCGGAGGTCAGCCACTGGGCGACCTGGGCCTTGTTGTCCTTGGATATTTGCAAGGCCGCCTCGATCAGGTCCAGTTCGGCCCCGACCACGATCACGGTACCCGCGGCAAAATGGCGCAATAGTTCTTTCCATGGAAATTGCGAGGTTTCCTGGAGCAGCTTGGCTTTGAGCAGTTCGTCTTGTTCCATGATTTTTATAGCTGGGGCAAATGGCAGATTTTATCGCGTCATCACGCGCTCGCGGGGTTTTTATCGGCTTCTGCGGCTTTCGGGAATGCCTGCATATTGCGCAACACCGGAAAGCCGGATATCCATAGGCCGGTCACGACCAGCGTTGCCACGCCGCCGAAGATCAGCGCCGGCACCAGGCCAAACCAGCCGGCGGTAAGGCCGGACTCGAATTCCCCCAGCTCATTGGAGGCGCCGATAAACACGGCGTTGACCGCGCTGACTCTGCCGCGGATTGCATCCGGGGTTTCAAACTGGACCAGCAAATGGCGGATATACACGCTCACCATGTCGCCGCTGCCCATCAAGAACAGCATGCATAGCGCCAGCGGCAAACTGCTGCTAGCGCCCATCACCACCGTGGACGCGCCAAACAGCGCGACGCCGCCGAACATCCAGCGGCCCACATCGCGCTTGATCGGCCAGAACGCCAGCGCAACCGACGTCAGTGCCGCGCCGACGCCGGGCGCGGTGCGCAACAGGCCCAGGCCGGTGGGCCCCACGTGCAGCACATCATGCGCGTAGGCCGGCAGCAGGGCGGTGGCGCCGCCGAACAGAACGGCGAACAAATCCAGTGAAATGGCGCCCAGCACGACAGGCCGCGACCACACAAAGCGCAATCCCTCCAGCAGGCTGTGCAGGCTGGCGGGTTCCTTGCGCACCGCCGGTCCTAGGATCCGCGTCCGCGCCATCAGGATGGCCGCCAGCGTTAACAAGGCCGCAACCACCGCATATACCGCTTTCGGCCCCGCCAGATACAGCAAACCGCCTATCACCGGACCCATGATCACGGCCACGTGAAAGCTGGACGAACTCAGGGCGACCGCATTGCTGAAGCTTTCTACCGGTACCAGGTTCATCAATATCGCCTGCGAAGCCGGCATCATGAACGCCCGCGCACTGCCGAACAAGACCAATACGGCGAATACCGGCCACACTTTGCTGATGCCGGACAGCGTGAAGGCGAGCAGCAACACGCCGCACAATAGCTGCGTCAGCAGGCACAGCAGGATGATGCTGCGGCGGTTATAGCGGTCGGCCACATGGCCCGCGAACAGGATCAGCACCAGGAAAGGAGCGAACTGCGCGAGCCCTATCAGGCCGAGATCAAACAGGCTGCCGGTCAATTGATACACCTGCCAGCCTATCGCCACGCTTTGCATTTGCACCGCCAGCGTACCTAACACGCGGGCGGAAAGGTAATTGGCAAAATTCCGGTTTTTTAAGACGCTGAAACCATGGGCAAGGGAAGTGGGCATTGAGGAAAGGGGATGAAAAATCAGAATGGCCTCATGCTATCCGATTTTCAAATTTTGCGATGCCGCAGCGCAAACTCCAGCGCGCTTGGGCAATGGCTGGACGGCGGGCCCTATTTGCCGCCGCCGTTTCTTATCCACTCGGTCGTCCATTCGGCCACCTGGTCACGCCATGCGCGGCGGGAAAAAGTGTGGTCGGCGTCTGCCAGTTCGCGCCGGCTGATGCGCGGCGACGCCAGTAATTTTTTCCAGGCGCCGGAGGAGTTGCCCAGGTCGGCAAATTCTTGCGCGGTCAAATCCTTGTTGGCCAAAATGATCAGCACCCGGCCCTGGAAGCGGGCCAGGCTGTCGAGCATGCGCCGGGGTAAATCGGCGACGGGCGGGCCGTTGTGGGCGGCGCTCGCCGGCGCAATGTCGGCAGCGCCGGCAGCTTGATGCGGCACGGCCGCTGTGCCGACAAGGCCCGCGAAGGACTTCGCAGCAGAGGAAAAGCTGAACTTGCCGGAGAAGATTTTCTGCCACAAGGCGGCGTCGAACAGCCGGTTGATGTAATAGTGTTTCAGATAGGCCTTGGCCATGCCCTGTTCCGTCCTGACCCAGGGATTCAATAACACCAGGCCGGTAACGCGGGCATCCTGGTGCGCATAGAATAATGAAGCCGATGCGGCATCGCACAGGCCCCACAGCGCGACCTCGCGCAAACCGGGCACCGCCGCGAAAAACTGGTCCAGCGCCGCGCGCACGTCTTCACCGGTTTCTTCAAAAGCGGTTTGCGGCCCTTCGCTATCGCCCATGCCCCGGTAGTCGAAGCGCATTGCCGGGATTCCGCGTTCTGCCAGGTATCTGGTCATCAAGGTGAATTGCCGGTGGCTGCCGGCGCGATATTGCGGCCCGCCGACGAGGACCAGCACGCCGGTTGGCCCGGCTTGTTCCGGCAGGCTCAGGATGCCAACTAGCTGGTTGCCATGGCAATCGAAGCTGAGCGCGGTTTCAGTGAAATTCATACTAGGGCCTTTGGAAGGCGTTGATGGTGGCTGCTATCCATTCCGGCGCATCGACGGTCTCCTGCGCAGTCCAGAAGGCCGGGCCGTTCAACAGGTCCACCCATAGGCTGGCGCCTTTTTGCATCCATGCGTCGGCCAGTTGTTTTCTCGCCGGCGACAGGGCCGGGTTGGCCGGACTGGCATTTTCCAGCCAGTATACCGGGCAGGCAGGCGGCGCCCACAAAGCGCTATCCAGTTGGTCGATGGCGCTGACCAGTTCCGGCGCCATTTCATAGCCGGCGATTTCCAGTTTTTCTCCGGCCAGCAAGGCTTGGCGTATGCCGTGGGTTCCGCCGTTTTTTTGTGCGCTTCCGGCGATCATGTCATTGGCCAGCAACAGCCTGAAAAACTGGTTCAGATATTGCGCGCCGTTGAATACCGGTTGCCACAAGACGATTTTGTCGAGGTCGGACCTGGCGTCGCGGGCGAAATCCAGCGCCAGCAGCGCCCCCAGGCGCAAACCCCACACAGAAATTGGCGCCTCGCTGCGCATCATCAGCCAATGCTGCGCCCGGTGCAGATCATCCTTCCAGATATGCCAGCGTGCATCCCGGAAATCGCCACTGCTGTCGCCGCAGCCGTATAAATCGATCTGCAGCACCGCATATCCGGCGGCCGCCAGCGCGCGGGATTGCAAGGCCGCCATGCGCCGCGACTTGTTCATTTCTTCCGCAAACGGATGGGCATAGATGATGGCGCCCCTGCACTCCGCGCCGGCATCGCCCGGATGGAACAGGCAAAAACGCTGGCCGAGTTCGGTGTCGAGGAAAAATGCTTCGGCTGCTGCGTGCCCGCTGGGTCTCATCGGCCTAGTTTGCTTTCAACGAAGGCGGCAAGGCTGCCCAGCGTCTCAAAAGTCTTGCCGTTGATTTCATCATCCTCGATAGCGATGCCAAAATACTCTTCCATGGCGGCGATCACATTGACGACGGCCATGGAATCGAGTTCCGCCATGCCGCCCAGCAGTACGGAATCGGCCGTCAGGAGGTTTTTCTGTGCACCCAGGTTCAGGGTGTCGGCCAAGATATTTTTGAGGTCTTCAATCGCTTGCATGGGTCGTCCAGATGACACGGTCTTTGATAAGGGGATGCCCCATTCCGGTCACTTGACCAGGCCGGTTTCGCCGCCCGTTTGAAAATAATTACTTCAACGACATCATACCCGAACAGCATGGGCTTGAGCCGGCATCCGTTGCCGGCCGTTCCACATGGTGGCGCTTAAGTGAAATTTCCTGTCATGGAGAAAGGGGATTGCCTATAATATGAAGGGGAATTTTTGTGCCGCGATAACGCAGCCACAACTACTTATTGCCTGTAAGATAGAAAAAATTCATTTTTAAACACAGGATTATTTGATAGCGGGTTGCACTGAGTAAATTATTAATGTGACAATTTTTTATTGTCGGAAATTTTTACGCTTTTAGGAAAAAATGACTCCGGACAAAATGTTTTCTTGATTCCGGCCTGTAAGTCTTTGATAATTAAAGAATATTATCGGGAGGAAAAAAGTGGAATACATTTTGCTTACTACTCAGCCAAGAATCGCACAAACATACAGAAATGTCGGCTTCGATATTTCTTGGCGAAAATAAAATGCAGGGACGGAGAGCGCTATGACTATTGAACAGCAGCAACACGACGAGAATGAAAAACGCCCGCCGCAAGATCCGGTCGAAAAGACGGTTTTTGCCGGCGAGTCGCGTCGCCGCTTTACCAAATCAGGCTTGGCGGCGTCTGGCGTCATTCTGACCTTGTCCAGCCGTTCTGTGCTGGGAGCCCCAACTATCAATGCATCTCCTTCCGCTTCGCTGTCGGCGAATCAGAGTACGCACAGCCAGTCGCAAGTCCTCAGTACAGGGCTTTCTCCGGCACAATGGATACAGCAACCGAAATGGCCGGTAGACAAATCGAGTTCATTTGGCGGCGTGTTCGGCTGCGGCTCCGCATCGGTTTTTAAAGACAATACGCTCAAGGCCTTGATGCAAAAGCAGCAGGATTGCGATCCCTACAAGGTCGGCATGTATCTGTCAGCGGCCTACCTGAACGCGTTGGATGGCCGTACGCCATTTTTGAATGTTTCCAGAGTCAAGGATATGTTCAATGAATGGACACTTTCAGGATGCGGCCACTTTAGCCCAACGGCAGGTGTTAATTGGGATTCGTCGCAGATTGTCGCTTACCTAAAAGGGACGCAGGGCTGATTGATTTCCATACCAGATCAAACCGTAGATGCGTCGGACGGAGACGTATTTTCAAGCGTGGCATGGCGAGCGATTGATGGAGCGGCCGAGATACGCCACTGGGGCGATGAATATGTGGTCTACAATGTGCGCTCGGGAAATACCCATCTGCTTGGCTTTGCCGCCGGGCAAATTTTTTTGAAATTGCAGCAATCCGCCGCCGACGCCGGCTCTTTGGCTTCCATGCTGGCTATCGATTGGCAGCTTGACCCTGATGCCGAGTTTATGCAACAGATAGCTTCGCTGCTGGCAGATCTGGATGCGCTTGCTTTGATAGAGCGTGCCTGATTGACTGTATCTTCCTTAACTCCAACTGAACTTGCGGCCAGACTCAAACGCGGATTATTCCTGCGGACGGGTGCGTTCACCGTCAAGTTGCAGACTACCATTCCCAACGTCAGTGAAGGCGTCAGATTGTTATATGCGGATTATCCTCTGGCCTCAGAGGATTTTGCCGATTTTCATGTGTCGCTGTCGCGGCCGTTCAATTTGAGGCGGTGGTTCAAGCCCCAGGTCTGGTTTCGGCTGGAGGGTATTGCACCGTTCCAGCCGCTGCCCTACGATCAATCTTTCCCCTTGCTGGAGTGGGGTTTGAACTGGTGCGTTTCCTACCACGCGAACAGCTATCTGATGATACATGCCGCAGTCGTGGAGAAAGACGGCCATGCAGCGATTTTGCCGGCGCCACCGGGTTCCGGCAAGAGCACTTTATGCGCTGCCCTGGTCAACCGGGGGTGGCGTCTGCTTTCTGATGAATTGACGCTGATACGCCTCAGCGATGGCGCCATCGTTCCTTTGCCGCGCCCGGTCAGCCTGAAAAATGCTTCGATTGACGTCATCAAGAAATTTGTCCCGACTGCGGTCTTCAGCCGCGCGGTCGACGATACCTTGAAGGGCACGGTGGCGCACATGAAGCCGTCGGCCGACAGCGTAGTTCGCGCCGGCGAGACGGCAAAACCCGGATGGATCATTTTCCCGCAATACCAGGCGGATGCGGCGACCCGGCTGGAGGCTATTCCGCCGTCGCGCGCATTCATGCGTGTGGCGGACAATGCCTTCAATTACAGTCAACTGGGCCAATGCGGTTTTGAGGCCCTGGCCGCGCTGATCGATCAGTCGGCTGCTTATGACTTTACCTATAGCGTGCTGGATGAGGCGATAGCAGCCTTCGGCGCGCTGCAGGCACCGGCTCCGCGACCATGAATCGGCGAGAACTCGTTTTACAGGCGTTTCGCGATCCCGCCAGCCTGACCGGACTCGACCTGATGCAATGGGATTTGCTATTGCGCCAGGCCAGGCAAGCCAACTTGCTGGTCAGCCTGTATATCTTGCTGATCGACAAGGAACTGATCGAGGCCATCCCTGAGCAGCCGCGCCGGCATCTTGAGTGGTCGCACAGCGTCACCGAAAGATATAAGCAGGCAGTATTGTGGGAGATCGGATTCATACAAAAAGCCCTGGGCGAGGCTGGTGTCCGGCTGATACTGCTGAAAGGGGCGGCGTATGTGATGGCCAGGCTGCCGCATGCCAGAGGACGCACTTTTTCCGACATTGATATCCTTGTCCCCAAGGATAGTCTGGGCAACGTGGAAGCTAGTCTGATGCTGCATGGATGGCAGGCAACTCATCACGACGAATATGATCAGCGCTACTATCGCAACTGGATGCACGAAATACCGCCGATGCAGCACGCCAAGCGTATGAGCGTGATCGATGTGCACCACGCGATCTTGCCGGTCACCGCGCCCATCCATCCGGATTCCCGGAAACTGCTGGCGGCAGCCCGGCAGGTGGACGCGCAAGGGGATGTTTTTGTATTTTCTCCGGCCGACATGGTGCTGCACAGTGCAGTGCACCTGTTTCACGATGGCGAGTACGATAACGGCCTCAGGGATCTGGTCGATATCCACGGCCTGCTGCAGCACTATGGCGCTACGCCCGGATTCTGGGCTATCCTGACAGCGAGGGCGCGCGAATTGGAGCTGACGCGCCCGTTGTTCTATGCATTGCGCTATGCCGCGCTGCTGCTGCATACGCCGGTTCCTGCACAGGCGCTGCAAGATGCGGACATAGGCCGTCCGGGGCCGTTGTTATTAAAACTGATGGACCAGTTGTTCATGCGTGCCTTGCTGCCCCATCATCCCAGCTGCGATGACGGATGGACGGCAAGCGCGAGGGCCATCCTCTATATCCGTGCGAACTGGCTGCGCATGCCGCCCTGGTTGCTGGTGCGCCATTTATTCCACAAAGCCTTCCTGTCCCCGAAAAAGGAAGGTTGATACGATATGGATACGCGTCAAACTTAGCGACGCGGCAGGTTTTGCAGCATCTCTGTGCGGCTTTCAGCACATCGCCGCGGCGGCGCCGGATCGCGCTGCAATTTGTCTGCCCAAAGACTCGAGCAAGAGGCTCAACATGGCAAGTTTCAATTTAATGGGCTGCTGCGGCGAAATTGCCGCGGTGGTGTGGCGCCCTCTATCCCGGCTAATTTGGCTGCGGCTTCCAGGATTGCTGGCTGCGGGGCTGTTGTTTCCGCTCATCGCCATGGCTGCGCCGGTCACCGAGCCGGCGGTTCCCGTTGCAGACAGCGGCACGCTCAGCGAATCGGTGGCGCTGACCGCCCAGGCCCAAAAGTATGAAAATGCCGAAGGCGTGCCCAGGGACTACGCCAGGGCCGTGGAATTGTATTGCGCCGCTGCCAAGTTAGGTTATGCCGATGCGCAGTATGCGCTGGGATGGATGTACGCCAACGGGCGCGGCGTGCCCAGGAATGACGAGATTGCGGCCCAGCTATTTCAGGTGGCCGCGGAGCAGGGCCATGTGCAAGCCAAGGAGTTGACCCAGTTCGTCCCGTCCCAGACGCTGGCTCTGCCCAGTTGCCTGCTGGAGGAAGCGATCGTCGTGGAGGACCATTCCGAGGCAGCCGTCCCCATCAGCTATCCCAAAGCGATTACCAAGCTGGTGGACAAACTGGCGCCGCACTACAGGATTGATCCCCAACTGGTGATGGCGGTCATCGCGGTGGAGTCCGGTTTCAACGTCAAAGCGGTATCGCCAAAAAACGCGCAGGGCCTGATGCAACTGACTCCGGAAACCGCGCAGCGCTTCCGCGTCAAGGATACTTTTGATGCGGAAGACAATATCAAAGGCGGTATTGCCTATCTGCAATGGCTATTAGCCTATTTCAAGGGAAATGTTTCTCTGGTGGCTGCCGCGTACAACGCAGGGGAGAGGGCGGTCGAAAAATATCGCGGCGTGCCGCCGTATCTTGAGACCATAGAATACGTCAAGAAAATCAGCAGCCGCTACGGAAAGGCGCATCACGCATTTCAGCGCAAAATCACGGAGCCGTCTCCTGTCGTGATGCGTTGATGGGGTTTGCAACAACGCCGGGTATATCCGCAGACTGTGCCGGTGTTATCAGGCGCTGCTGGCGTTCTGCAGATCTTTGTGCGTGCTGCCCTGATACAGCGCCGATACGAAAGTCTTCCAGTTGGTATCCGGGTTGTCAAAGGTGAAGCCGTAAAAATCCTTACCCATGCTGCGGACTGCTTCCACCTGCAGGTAGGAGACATCCGCCTTGCCCAGTTTTACCATCACATTGCCCCAAGTCTGCAAGGGGATAGGCGCGCGGATGCTAGCCAGGAATCCCGACGTGGAGACCTGCACCACATCGATGTCCACTTTTCTTACCGCGCCATCGTCCGCCTTGATCGTCAACTGGCCTGGGCAGCGCATCGAAAATCTCTCATGCCGGCGTATCGGCGCGTGCGGCCGGCTGCTGCTCAATGTGGGCAGCACGGGCAAGTACTCGGGTATGTCGTAGATGGAATGCAATAACAGTTTCTGGCGCTCGCTCAAATTGGCAAAGACCTCGGTGCGCTGATTGAAAAAATGGTCGAGCAATTCAGGGGTCAGGACGGGATCATTGGTCGTATAGTAGCGGCGCAGCGGCAGCTTGATATTCGGCATCTTCAGCATTGTGAAGTAAGCGTGCAGGTTCCTGTGGGCCGGCTTGGTCCCGTAATGCTTCTTCATGACCTCGGGGGCGAACTTCAAATCCAGCCACGCGCCCACGGCGGGGGCGCCATTGACAAAGTCATAGTTCTCCACCGGGTTGGCTGCCAGTCGCTTGAAGAACAGCAGCGACTCATACATCTCTATATGGTTGGGATTGACGGCGATAACCAGGTGGCGTGTGTCGAAAAAAGTCGTGCAGTACTCATACATGAACTTCATCAACGGAAACAGGATGCTGCCGCCGGTCTTGCGAAACCGTCTGTGCACGGCCAGCGCGGACACTTCGGCAATATTGCCTTCGTGCTTGCGCACCTCGGTCAGGTCGAACACATGCTGCAAAGGGAAACCCATCGCATTTTCTCTGATCAGCGACAGGGTGCCGACCACTTCGCCATTGTATTTGGCGCACAGGGTGGTGGTGGTCGGCAGCGCATGGTAAGGCGTGACGCGCATGCCCGACTGATCCGGATTCATGAAGCCGCTGCTGACGTAGGCATCGTGCAGCAGCGCAAAGCATGCCTCCAGTTCTTCCTTGGTTTCGGCAATCTTCAGAATCAGGTGTTGCTTCGGCGCGGGATCGCAGCGCACGAAAGAACGGTAAATCGAGAATTTTTTTGAGCGCGGCAGCGCGCCAGACAGCTTGCGTAGTGCCGTGTGTACATGTTTTCTAAGGCCTGAAATACCCTTCTTTATCACTAGACTCAACCCCGATGACGGCCAGTTCCAACCCAGCGAAAAAGCGCCGCGAACTAGCCTGAAACGAAAAAAAATTCCGCCATATTGGATGGCGCACCCGCTGGAAAACGTTCCCGTTTGCAAGTGGCGGCAGAATTTTGGTTCGTCATTATTGCATGTAAGTTCCCGGAGTTGACCTTGCCAGGCCCGATTTGACTCGCAACAAAGTGAAAAGTCTGTAACAGTTTCCTTATGCCAATTTTATGTCGGCAATGTACCGGTTCGGCTCATTCAAGTCCCTATGCGTGGTGCCGGAATAGATGGCATCGACAAAGGTTCTCCAGATCGAATCAGCCTGGCCCAAATGGAAACCGTAAAACCCCTTGCCGATGTCGCGTACCGCTTCCACTTGCAAATGGGATATCTCGGTCTTGCCCAGCCATACGGTTGCCTTCAGCGATACCTGCATGGGAATGGGCTTTAACGCGCGCGCCTGGAAGCCTTCCAGGGAAACTTCGATCACATCAATGTCTATGCTTTCCTGTCCGTCATTCAGGATTTCCAGCGTCAATTGCCCTGGGCATTTCATGGAGTAGCGCTCATGCCGCCTGACATTGACCTCCAGGCTCCTGATCGTGAGCGGCGGCAGCACGGGTATATATTCGACAACGTCATAGATAGTGTGCAGCAGCACCTTCTCGCGCTCGCCCAGATTGGCAAAGCCGTGGGTGCGCTTGTTGAAAAAATGGTCCAGCAGTTCGGGCGTGAGGACGGGATCGTTGGTGGTGTAGTAGCGCCGTTCGGGCAATTTAATATTGGGTAACTTTACCTGGGTGAAATACGCATACAGGTTGCGTTGCGGCGGCTTGGATGCATAATGCTTTTTCATGATCTCGGGCGCGAACTTCAGATCCAGCCAGGCGCCCACGGCGGGCGCACCGTTGACAAAGTCATAGCTCTCCACCGGATTGGCCGTCAGCCGCTTGAAGAACAGCAGCGACTCATACATTTCTATATGGTAAGGGTTGACGGCGATGACCAGATGCCGGGTATCGAAAAAAGTGGTGCAGTATTCATACATGAATTTCATCAACGGAAACAGAATGCTGCCGCCGGTCTTGCGGAACCTGCGGTGCACCGCGAGGGCTGACACTTCTGCAATATTGCCTTCATGTTTGCGCACGTCGGTCAGATCGAAGATTTTTTGCAGCGGAAAGCCAAGCGCGCTCTCCCGGATCAACGACAAGGTGCCGACCACCTGGCCGTCATATTTGGCGCACAGGGTGGTCGTGGTGGGCAGTGCGTGGTACAGGGTAACCCGCATGCCGGACGGATCCGGCTTCATGAAACCGCTGCCGACATAGGCATCGTGCAGCAAGGCGAAACACGCCTCCAGTTCTTCCTGGGTTTCGGCGATCTTCAAGATCATTCGCTCGTTCGGTGCCGGATTGCATTCGACAAAGGAACGATATATCGCAAATTTCCCTGCCTTCGGCAAGAAGCTGAACAATTTTCTGATTGTTTGGTGTGTCAGCTTGCGCGCTTCTTTTACAAGTCGGTTATTCGCCATATTCACTCCGAAGACAGGTGGTTATCTTGCGCATTTAAGGAGGAAAAAGCTAGCCTCAGCAGAGTACAGACACCAATATCATTATTATACGGATTTGGGACCAAGCTTGCATAAGTCTTGCAACTGCGAAACATTGTCATTGAGTTTAAATATTGCTTATTGTTAATCATTGACGGATATCATGCCATAAGCATTTGCAAGTAGATATAGAAATAGGCTGATGGAAATCGTTTTAGCAATTCCAGGTTTTGAGCCTATCCAAGTCAACAAGGTTTGCACATCAAGGTAGAGATGGACGGCCGCCTGATTGCGTTCGGCTAGCCTTATAAATGCGATATCTATCGGCCGGTAAAACCTGGCGGCGCGATCTCTCTTTCCAAAAATAAAAAGGGCCCCGCAAAGCAGGGCCCTCCTAGAAGCTGGGTGAACCCTAGCTAATTATTTTGCAGCTTTGCGGCGACGCAGTGCGCCGGCAGCCAACAGGCCCAAACCTACCAAAGCCATCGAGCCTGGTTCTGGAATCGAATTGCCTAGCACGGAACCATTACCGCCGGTCGAGTACTGGGAGGTTGGGCTCAGGAACTGAGTACTACCCGCATACGTCAAAACTTTTGGATCGAAGACGTCAGCTGCCAAGCCGCCGGTGATTTGGAAGACCGCATCGACGAAGCCACCGGCAACGGTTGCGCCGCTCCTGAAAGCCAGGCTGGAAATGTTCAGGTCAAGCCATACTTGTCCGTCGGTGTAGTTGTTGGCAACAGTTTGGCCGCTCACCGGTGTAGTGGCAACGGTTGATGAATCAACATAAATTTTTGCCCATGCATTTGTCAGGTCAAATGTGCTGTCTTTATTCAGTGCAATACCGCCAAATGCGTATGTCAATTGGCAACCAGGGCAGAAGGTGCTGCCGCCGCCCAAACCGCCAGCTATATTCAGGGCTGTATCATTGACACGGTAGATCAAGCCTGCGCCTTGCAAAAAATAGCCGCTGCCCGTATGGCTGCCGTTCAATGAGGCCAGAACGCTGTTGATACCCACTGCACCGCCGAAATCCAATGTGTTAGCCGGAGTCGCAGAGCCGGTGAACCATTGTGTGAAGTTGAACTGGGAGATGAAATCTTGTTCAACAACAGCGTTGTAATCCGGGTCCCAAACGACACCGCCAACATTCTGAAGGCTGGCGTGTGCAGAGCTTGCCAGAGCCAGGGCCGTCGCTGCGCCAATTATTGCTTTTTTCAGGAAATTCATTTTTTTCTCCTAGGAGTAAGGTTTTGTTTCGCTTTAGACGACCCCGAGAGTCTCTTGCCTACGTATAAAGCACTTAGCATGCCAGTAATTATTGCAAGATCGTAAGTCATTGAAAACAAACAATAAAATTTAAATTTCCTTAGTGAAAACAAGTTGTTTAGTCCGAAATGTTTCCTTTGGTGTAAAAAATTTCGACAAGTAAAATTATTTTGCTGGCCGGTGTATTTGCAGCAATTTTTTGTTCTTGCGGACGCTACCCGGGCATCCTCAGTAGCTGGGCTAGTTATAGCGGCCGGGTGCCAGTATATTCGCCGGATCGAGGTGGTTTTTTAACCTGCCGTGAAATGCGCGGGCGTGTTGCTGCAAAGATGCCAGATGCTCCATCGAGTGGATGCCCACCCTGTACGGGAAGCAGCCCATCCGGCGTCCGGTTTCCAGCAAATCGCGGTAGCAGTTGTCGGCAGCCTCTTGCGCGGCCGGCCTGTCTTTTTCGAAAATGATGGGAACGGTGCTGTCGAAGACCCGGTCGCTGATGGACGTCAGCGTAATCAGCGGTTCGATGCCGTGCTGCCGGGTCACTTTTTTCACCATTTCTACGTAATCGCGTATGCCTGCGGGCCGCATAGGGACCAACGGCGCATACCAGACCAGGCCGCAGCCGTCTGTCGCGGGGTTGCGCCAGGTGCCGGCCGGAGGATGGGGATTGCGCCAATAGGCCAGCGGCAATGCGGTCTCGTTCGGACGTCCGGCCACCAGTTGCAAAGACTTGGCCAGCGTAGCGACCGTGCTGGCCAGCCGCTGCCCGCCCGCGCCCGGCAGGTAGCCGGCCACGGTTGCCAGGGTTTGCGCCCGTTCAGGGCTGATAAACATGAGCCGGCTGGCAACTCCTGATAAGGCTGCGCGGATCTCCTTTTGCGCTGCGGCGACGACCCGTTTGCTGCCATACAGGGTGCCGAAGCCGGTCCAAGGGAAAATCTGGTACTGCCCGCCCAATTCCCGTATCACCGCGGCCGGAATCATGCCGTCGGCATCCAGCCTGTCATGCGGAAAAGGAGCCGACATTGCCAGCACCCGGTGCTGATTCATCAGATTGATGCCGCCCACGATGCCCGGCAGCCGGGAAAGTATGCCGCGTATGCGTTCCACTGCCGTTTCCAGCAGGCTGTCGTCCTTCAGGCTGAACAGGCAGGCCTTGATGCATTCCGGCCTGCGGGCCAGCGCGATGCTCATGCGCGTCACCACGCCAAAACCGCTTTGCGTGAACAGGCCGGTCGACGCCGGACCTATGCCGCCCTTGAACAATCTGGCCAGGTCTTCACCGCCGGCTTCGCGCAAGGCGGTGCGATACAGTGATCCGTCCGGCAGCACCGCTTCCAGATCGGTCACCGCAGCAAAGTGATCAGTATACGGGGTAATGCCGTAACCCCGCTCCAGCGCATTTCCCACCAGGCTGCAGGTGGGCCCAGCGCCCGTCACCGGCACCAGGAACGGATGATTGCCCTTATCCAGGAACTCCGCCAGCATGCCCTGGGTAACGCCGGGCTCCAGCGTGACCACCCCGAGTTCTGCATCGAAATGCAGGATTTGCGCCAGCTTCGACAAGTCCAGGATCATGCAATCGTCGCTAGCCGGCAATGACGTTCCATAGCCCCAGTTTTTGCCGGTGCTGATAGGGTAAACCGGGACGCCATGTCGGTTGGCAATCCGCATTGCCTCGGGCAACAGTTCGCCGTCCAGGATTTGCAATGCGCCCAGCAGTCTGCGGGAAATGCCGTTGGTGTCGGCCCCGTAAGCCAGATGTGCCGCTGGCGCGTCCAGCACTTGCTGCGCGCCGAGTAAATGGGCCCAGTCTGACAATGCGGCTTCTGATTTCATGTTGACTCCTGTCTGGCTGCTCAGCGGAGCCCGGCCTGCAAGCGGCGCAGGTGGTCCGCAGCGATTATTCTGGAGGCGATGCCTGGATAAAATACGATGTGCCAGTATATTGCATAACGACAAATTCTTTGCGGCAAGTGTTGCACCGCGCCGGCGTCCTGGGCCCGCATGCGCTACGAAATTGTCGCAAGGAAAGAAAACCGAAATGCAAGCCGTCGATTTGCCTCCCGGTGTAGCAATGCCGCCTACATCTACGGGGATAAAGCATGATTATGGGCCGAAATAGGTTTAGTGTCTTATTGGAATGTAGTATCCTCGGATGAATGTTTTTTATTGAATAATTTTGCTATTTTCAGTTATTTGGAGAATTGATTTTGCGGATCGCCAATCACCATGTTTCACGGATTACGGCTGTTTTGCTTCTGGTTGAATTTGCTGTTGCAGTTGCCGCGGTTTATCTGGGTGCGATGATCCGTTTTTTTGACAGGCATTCTCTTTACCTTCCCCTGGCCGACAAGTTCCTGTTGTCGGCCATTGCCTTTGCTGCGTCCATCGTATTCAGCATGAGTGCGCTCGGCATGTATCAGATCAATTACAGGGAGGGTTTGAGAAATACTTTCCTGCGTCTGATGCCTTCTTTCGCGCTGGGGTTCGGCATTATCACGCTGGTGTTTTATTTGTTGCCTGAACTCTATTTCGGCCGCGGCATCCTGGGCCTAGTGATGATTTTTGCCGCCGCGATGATTCTGGCCGCCAGGGCGCTGATCTTCAAGTTTTCCGAGGTCGGGCTGCTGAAGTCCCGCATCCTGTTTTTGGGGAGCGGAGCGCTGGCCAGGGAATGCCGCGAGCTGGCGATGAATAATGTTGCCTATCACCAATACGACGTGGTCGGCTTTATTCCTTTGGCCGGCGAAGAATGCAAGGTACCGGAAGCGGCGCTGATCCCGCAAAAAGAGAACTTGGCCCTGATGGCGCAGCGCCTGAATGTCGGTGAAATTGTGGTCTCGGTGCAAAACCGGCGAGGCGGGCAATTCCCGCTGCAGGAGTTGCTGGACTGCAAATTAGTCGGCGTCAAGGTGATCGATGCCGCCGCCTTCATTGAGCGCGAAGCCTGCCAGATCCGCGTCGAATCCTTGCAGCCGGGCTGGCTGGTATTCGGCGACGGCTTCAACCAAAGCTTCTTGCGCAAGTTCGGCAAACAATCCTTTGACCTGATCGTCAGTGCGCTGATCTTTGCGATCACGCTGCCTATCATGCTGGTTACCGCACTGCTGATCTTTATCGAGGATCAGGGGCCTATTTTTTATAAGCAGGAGAGGGTGGGCAAGAACGGCCGCAACTATATGGTGCTGAAATTCCGCAGCATGGGTCGCGACGCAGAAAAATCCGGCAAACCGCAATGGGCCAGCAATAATGATCCGCGCGTGACCAGGATAGGCAAAATCATCCGCAAATTGCGGATCGACGAACTACCGCAGATCATCAATGTACTGAGGGGGGAAATGAGTTTTGTCGGCCCGCGGCCGGAGCGTCCGTTTTTTGTAGACCAGCTGTGCAAGGAAGTGCCTTTTTACAATATGCGGCATAGCATCAAGCCGGGTATTACCGGCATGGCGCAAGTCAGGTACGCCTACGGCGCTTCGGTAGAGGATTCCGTGCAAAAGCTGCAATACGATTTGTATTACGTCAAAAACAACAGCCTGTTCCTGGACGCCCTGATCCTGATAGAAACCGTGCAGGTCGTCTTGCTTGGCAAGGGTGCCCGATGAATACGGCGTATAGGCCGCTGTCGCCGGAGTGCAAGCCGGCCCGCCCGAGATGCTGAGCAGCATTGCCTTCCTGAGCTATGCGCTGGCGGCGCTGGCGTTCTTCCTGCTGTCCGTCATGCTGTTTACCAAGTGGCGCGGACGCTTGCATTGGCTCTCCTTGACCGCGGCCAGTTCCATCTCCGTGCTATGGGCCGCAGTGTTGGCATTACACGCCGCGCACGGCATTGCCCCCGGCTTGCTGGCCAATACGCTGGAAGTCGTCCGCGGCGCCAGCTGGATTGTCTTCCTGCTGATGCTGTTGCGCCCGGGGGCGCAGGCCGATGCAGTGGCGTCGCCGAAGATGAGGGCGTATGCAAAGGCGATTCTCGCGTTCATCGTGGTGCTGGTGCTGGCCACGATTTACGTCAGCTTCCCGGCTCTGTCGTCCGCGGCCATGTTCGGCGTCGTCAACACCCTTGGCCGCCTTGCGCTGGCGGTGATCGGCATGCTCCTGGTGGAGCAGCTGTTCAGGAGCACGTCTGAAAAGGGGCGTTGGAGCATCAAATTCGCTTGCCTGGGCATCGCCGGCCTGTTTGTGTACGATTTTTACCTATATAGCGACGCCATGCTGTTCAGGGTCATCAATCTCGAAATCTGGGCCGCGCGCGGGCTGGTGGATGCGTTGACGGTGCCGCTGCTGGCCATCTCGCTGGCAAGGAATCCCAAATGGTCGCTGGGGATGCAGGTATCGCGCCGCATATTGTTTCATTCCGCCACCTTGTTCGGGTCGGCCATCTATTTGCTGACGATGGCGGCGGCGGGCTACTACCTGCGTTTTTTCGGCGGCGACTGGGGATCGGTATTGCAGGTCGCTTTCCTGTTCGGCGCCGCCATCGTGCTGCTTATTTTGCTGTTCTCCGGCTCGGTGCGGTCCTGGCTCAAGGTTTTTATCAGCAAGCATTTTTATAATTACAATTACGACTACCGGGAAGAATGGATACGCTTTACGCGCATACTTTCCGGCAATGGCCCTGGGCTCGGGGAGCGGGCGATCAAAGCGGTTGCCGCCCTGGTGGAAAGTCCGGGCGGCATGCTGTTCATCTTGAAGGAGTCGGGCAATTGCGAGCCTGTCGCGCAATGGAATATGGAAGAATCCAGCGGGCAGCCGGAATCGATCAATAGCGCATTTTGCAAGTTCCTGGCTGAAAAACAATGGGTGATTGACCTGCAGGATTGCCAGATCCACCCGGACAAGTACGCTGGACTGCAGGTTCCGGAATGGCTGCTGCAAGTCGTCAGGGGCTGGCTGGTGCTGCCGCTGGTGTTTCAACAACGTTTGTTTGGTTTTATTGTTCTGGAGCAAGCGAGAAGCCGGCTGGAACTGAACTGGGAAGTACTGGATTTGCTGAAAATCGCCGGCAGCCAGGCTGCCAGCTACCTGGCGCAGCAGGAATCGGCGAATGCCTTGATGGTGGCGCGCCAGTTTGAGTCGTTCAACCGCGTGTCCACATTCATGGTCCACGACCTGAAAAACCTGGTGGCCCAGCTGTCGCTGTTGCTGGCCAATGCGGAAAAGCACAAGGACAACCCGGAATTCCAGAAGGACATGGTCGATACGATAGATAATTCGGTGCAGAAAATGAAGGTCTTGCTGCAGAAACTGGCGCGCGGCTTCGATGTGGAAAAAACCGAGTCGCTGCTGCTGGACGAGCTATTGCACCAGGCCGTGGAGTCGAAATCGCCGTATGAGCCCAAGCCCGTGCTGGAAATACAAAATTCCAGGGTCGCCGTCATCGCCAATTGGGAGCGGCTGGAAAGGGTTGTTGGACATATCATCCAGAATGCGGTGGAGGCGACGCCCAGGGACGGCAATGTCAGGGTATCGCTGAAAAAACAGGACAACACCGCCGTCATGGAGATCAAGGATACCGGCGTCGGCATGAGCGAAGAATTCATTCGCGACAAATTGTTCAGTCCGTTTGAATCCACCAAACTAGCCGGCATGGGCATAGGCGTGTTTGAAACCAAAGAGTATATTCAGGAATTGGGCGGTACGCTCGAGGTCAGCAGCCAACCCGCGCTGGGCACCAGTTTCATCATTACCTTGCCGCTGCAGGGTAGGGACGAGTCAAATTAACTGCAAAAGGTAATACCGTGAGCCAGGAAAAAAAGAAACTATTAATCATCGAAGATGATCTGGGTCTGCAAAAGCAATTGCGCTGGAGCCTGGATGCCTACGACGTCTTGGTCGCCGGGGACAGGGAGAGCGCCCTGGCGCAAGTGCGCCGCCATGAGCCGGCGGTGATTACGATGGACCTGGGCCTGCCGCCCGATCCCGACGGCGCCACCGAAGGGCTGGCTATATTGCAACAGGTGCTGTCCATGGCCCCGGACACCAAACTGATCGTCTTGTCCGGCAACCAGGAGAGGGCAAACGCCGTCAAGGCGATCAGCATGGGCGCGTATGATTTCCACCAGAAGCCTTGCGATCCTGAAATGCTGGGCCTGGTCATAGAGCGCGCCTTTTTCCTGCACGCATTGCAGCAGGAAAACCGGCGCATGTTGCAGACGCAGGCGGCTTCGCCGATGTCCGGCGTGATCTCGCGCGATCCGGTGATGCTGAAAGTCTGCCGCAATGTAGAAAAAGTGGCGCCGTCTTCGGCGTCGGTGATGCTGCTGGGCAGCAGCGGCACCGGCAAGGAAGTGCTGGCGCGGGCCCTGCATCAGCTGAGCCCGCGGCAGGACAAGCGCTTCATGGCCATCAATTGCGCCGCTATTCCCGAGAACTTGCTGGAGAGCGAGCTGTTCGGCTATGAAAAAGGCGCGTTCACCGGGGCAGTCAAGCAAAATATGGGCAAGATAGAATTGGCCCATGAGGGCACCTTCTTCCTGGACGAGGTCGGCGACCTACCCATGCCGCTGCAGGCCAAGCTGTTGCGCTTTTTGCAGGAACGGGTGATAGAACGCATAGGCGGGCATAAGGAAATCCCGGTGGATGTGCGCATCGTTTGCGCTACCCACCAAAACCTGAAGGAGCTGACCACGACCGGCCGCTTCCGCGAAGATTTGTATTACCGCCTGAGCGAAATCGTCATCAATATT
>DATHMC010000193.1:0-9276 GCA_035487495.1 Undibacterium sp. | reverse complement strand
CGGCCATAACAACCGGGGCTGCCAAGGCAAAAGCAATTGCTACAACTGGTGCACGTAATTGAAATTTCATTTGTCTCACTCCAATTCCTCATTGATGGGATTTATTTATAAATAACCGCTCCGGCGCACGCTATGCCGAACGGTTATTTTTATTGCTTGAAACACCAAACGTCTAAAGCTGTACTACTTCCCCCTGAGAGTCAGGCTGTCGGTAATTTATACTCTTTGAATTGTTCTCTCAGCTTGTTTTTTAATATCTTGCCAGTCGCCCCCAGAGGCAATGCATCGATGAAGACGACATCATCCGGGGTCCACCATTTTGCTATCTTCCCTTCGTAAAACTTAATCAACTCCTGCTTTTCTACTTCCATTCCCGGTTTTTTCACGATAAGCAATAATGGCCTTTCATCCCATTTTGGATGAAACACCCCTATGCACGCCGCCTGCAGCACGGCAGGGTGCCCCATTGCGACGTTTTCCAGATCGATCGTGCCGATCCATTCGCCGCCCGACTTGATGACGTCCTTGCTCCTGTCCGTGATCTGCAGATAGCCGTCGGCATCTATTGTCCCCACATCGCCAGTCGGGAACCAGCCATCCTGCAATACATCGCCACCCTCGTTTTTGAAATAGCTGCTGACGACCCATGGCCCTTTGACGAGCAGATTGCCGTAGGTTGCGCCATCCCACGGCAGCTCCTTGCCTGCATCATCGACGATTTTCATATCGACACCATAGATCGCATGGCCTTGCTTCTCCAGCACCGCCTGCTTCTGCTCCTCCGGCAAAGACAGGTGCCTGGTCTGCAAGGTGCCTGCAGTACCAAGCGGCGACATCTCGGTCATTCCCCAGGCATGCACCACTTCCACGCCATAGGTGTGACGCAAGGTCTTCATCATCGCCGGCGGGCAAGCGGAGCCGCCGATCACGGTGCGCTTGAAGCTGGAAAATTTCAGGTTATTCTGCGCGACATAGGTCAGCAAACCCAGCCAGACGGTAGGCACGCCGGCGGAAAAGGTCACCTGCTCCTGTTCGAATAATTCAAACAGGGATTTGCCATCCAGAGCAGGGCCGGGAAACACCAGTTTGGCGCCCGTCATAGGTACGGAATACGGCAGCCCCCAGGCGTTCACATGGAACATGGGAACCACAGGCAGCACACAGTCCCTGGCCGATACGTTCAAGCTGTCCGGCATGGCCGACGCGTATGAGTGCAATACGGTGGAGCGATGGGAATACAAGGCGCCTTTGGGGTTGCCGGTAGTGCCTGACGTATAGCAGAGGCTGGACGCCGAATTTTCATCAAATAGCGGCCACACGAAGTCGTCTGAATTCTCCGCGATCAGGTCTTCATAGCACATCAGGTTGGCGATCTTGCCGTCGACCGGCATCCGATCGCGATCGCACATCATGATAAAACCCTTGATGGTCTTGCAGTGTGCGGCAATTGCCTCAATGACAGGCAAGAAAGTGATGTCAAACAGCAGGTATTGGTCTTCTGCGTGATTGATGATATAGCTGAGTTGTTCAGGGTGCAAACGTGGATTGAGCGTATGCAATACGGCACCGGAACCGGAGACCGCATAGTATGCCTCAAGGTGACGATAGCCGTTCCAGGCCAGGGTACCTACGCGGTCACCGATCTTGACATCCAGTTTTTTGAGGGCGTTGGCGAGCTTCTTTGCACGCTTGTGGCATTCCCTGTAGTTATAACGGTGAATGTCCCCTTCGGCGCGGCGCGACACGATTTCATTACTTCCGAAATATCTGTCTGCATGCGCAATGATGCTTGAAATAAGCAGCGGCTGACCCATCATCTGCCCCATCAAGGGGCTCTTCTGATACTGCACCATCTGGTCTCCTGAAGTTTTTAATTCGGCTAGTACATTGAATGCGCTGCTCTTTATTATTAGTGACTTCGGTTCGATTTTTGTACGACCGTACTAATTCGTCAATGATTATTTTTTCTGCAATGCAGCATATCCTGCAAGTAATTGCCTGAGAATACCCCGCCAGATTCCATAACCATCCATGATTTACATATATTGCGACGCAGCATTTTGTATTTTTATATGGCGTTGGTTTCGTATATCCTGCGCCTCATGGAGAACAAATCGAGCAAAAATTTGGATGAATCGTGTTACAACCCGCGAAAATCTTGGCCGCTCGATGAACTGGGGCTCGCCCAAATCTCCTTCCCGGCTTGCATCGCGGTCTTGGCCCAAGCTCACGGGTCAGTCCCCCCTATCCAGGCATCAAGCCGCATATAGAGAATGTAGGGAGGAACAAAAAAATAATCGAGAAAAACGGCCGCCCGAACGCTGGCGCCGGAAAGAGGGCTGAAATATCAAGCATGAAAGTCGCCATCTTCAAATAGAATGCGGCGCGGTAAGGAATGCGGTATCGGGAATAACCACAGATATAGAGCCAGGGCCGATTAGCATTTAAATCGGGAGATGCGTTCGCAACAATGCTGTAGCGTGAATTTCCTGCTTCACCCTGGCCCGGCAATGCTTTAGCCCCATTCGTCCCCCAATTTGACAGTTAACAGACCCTGAGTTCCAAAGCAATGTTTCATGAAATCATCTTACACTTTTTTGCAAAAAAGACTATGCAAGATCAATCAAGGACGCTGCCTTGGCTATAATTTCCATCTCAAATGTTGTTAAATGCGAAAAACCCTGGCAAATATGCGATCGCACAATGCATGGCGCCAGGGTATTTATCGGATGAAAGCGCCTATTTCGGTCTTTTCTTCCCTATGGTCTGGGTCTCGCCAGACTCCAGGCTAAAGCCGGCGCCGGCGTCACGCCCCAGCACTTTGACCAGGTAAGGCATGACCTCCCTCAACGTGGCCTCTAAGGTCCACGGCGGATTGATAATAAACATGCCGCTGCTATGCAAGCCAAAGCCATCCGGCGACGGACCGCTGATGGAAAGGCTCACATTCAGCCAGCCATTGGCGGGGATGCGCTTGAGCCGCTCAGGCAACTGCTTCGATTCGGGCCGCTGCAAAACCGGATACCAGACCGCATAGGTGCCGGTGGGGAAGCGCTTTAGCGCATCTTCCAGCGTTTCCTTGACGCGACGGTAGTCGTCTTTCACTTCATAAGGAGGGTCTATCAATACCAGGCCGCGGCGCGAGGGCGGAGGCAGCAAGGCTTTCAGCCCCAGGAAGCCATCTCCTGCAGAGATAATGGTACGTTTGCCGCGAGTGGTGGGGCGCTGCCCTTGCGCTTCCTTGTGCGCATCCAGCCGCTGGAAATTTTCACTCAGTATCTTGATTTCGCTAGGGTGCAATTCAAACAGGCGCAACCTGTCCTGCTCCCGCAGGATCTTTTCGGCGCAGTAGGGAGAGCCGGGGTAGTAACGCATTTTTCCGCTGGGATTCATCTCCTTGACCAGATCCACGTACTCCGCCAGCGCGGCGGGCAAATCCTTGCGGTCCCATAGTGGGGCGATGCCCGTCTCATATTCGGCATTCTTGCTGGCATAACCGCCGTCCAGCGCGTAGAGTCCAGCGCCGGCATGCGTGTCTATGTAGGTATAGGCCGTATCTTTTTGAGCCAGGTAATTGAACAACTGTATCGTGACAAAATGCTTGAGTACGTCAGCATGATTGCCAGCGTGAAAGGCATGGCGATAGCTCAGCATGGCTGGATAATTCCTATAAAAATCGAATAGTGAGATGGGTACTTGGCGGGCTGGGTCTTTTGAACGCTTTGGCGATGCATTCGTAAAACCAGGCCTCATCGCTTTTTACTCGCGAAAACAAGTCATCAAGGCGGGATACCGGATTTTAACCCCATTTGGGCTGCAACTGCCAGAAATACCAGTTTGCAGCGGTGCAACCCGGCTCTGCAGCAGAGGCAGGCTGGCGCTTTAATGGCGAAACGCTACCATTGCGCTAAGCGACGCGCTTGCCGACAATGATCAAATCCCGCTCGACACCGTCCAGAGTGGCAACCTTTGGCATATTCGCCCAGGTTTCAAAGCCGAACACCTCAAACAGCTTAAGGCTCGGGGTGTTATGCCCGAAAATAAATCCCAGCAAGGTGTGTACCTGTATTTTGGGCGCATAGGCGATTGCCTCGGTCAGAAAATAACGTCCCAGCCCCTTGCCGCGGGCATCTTCGTGCAGATAGATGGATAATTCCGCCGTGCCTGAATAGGCCGGACGGCCGTAGAAATCGGAAAACGATAGCCAGCCCAATATCTGCCCCCCCTCCTCCATCACCCATAATGGGCGCCGGGCAGGATCATGTTCCTCGAACCAGGCGAGGCGCGACTCTACCGAGACAGGCTCGGTATCCGCCGTGACCTGCCTGGAGGCGACAGTGGAATTATATATGGCAACGATGGCAGGCAAATCATCCAGGCGGGCCAGCCTGTGTTCGGGCCTGATGGCAGAAGTAATAACAGACATGCGATTTATAAAGTATGGGTTGCGCGTGACGAGCGGAGCGCCGCTCCCAGCAGCTCCTCCACCCTCGATTTGATCCTGGTGCCGCTTTCGTCGTCCGGGAAGTGCACGCCTATTCCCTGCGACTTGTTGTTGCCGGCGCCGGCCGGAGTGATCCAGGCAACTTTGCCGGCGATAGGATATTTGTTCGGATCGTCCAGCAAGGTCAGGATCAGGTAAATTTCTTCGCCCAGGCGATAGGACTTATTGGTAGGAACAAAAATGCCGCCGTTTTTCAGGAAAGGCATGTACGCAGAATACAAAGCCGCCTTCTCCTTGATCGCCAGGGAAAGCACGGACGGCCGGGCCGGCGCAGGCGTACCCACTGGCGTGATGGTGTCTGGTGTGTCGGCCATATGCAAGCTTTCAATGGAAAAGTGCTGAATAGTCCAGCAGCATGTCTTCTATAAATAGTTTAGCCGCCAAAGGATGGCTGGCGATAGCCTGGCGCTCATTGGTGTTCCTGATCACCTGCATCAACTCTGTACTGCCGGCGCGGCCAGCCAGTGCCGTCAGCTCCTTCTGATAGCGAGGATAATACCGGATTCTGCCGGTTTGTTTGCAAGAAAAAAGATCGTACAACCAACGTTGCATCCACGACACGGTTGTAGGCACATCCATTTTTTGCATCTTCTCGGCAATTTTCAGACTAGCCTCCGGGCCCGGCTTGCATAGCTGGCGCAAAAAGTCGTCCAGCTCAGCCCTGCCTTCGGATTGCGACATGTCGTATGCCGCCAACGGCGAGCCGCCCTGCTGGGCCAGCCAGCTCTCCGCGTCGCCGACATTTTGCGATTTCAGCCAGGCCAGCGCATCTTCCTTGCTCGGCATGCCCAGTCCAAATTTGTGGCAACGCGATAAGATCGTAGGCAACAAGCGATCCAGGCTATTCGACACCAGGACAAACACTGTGTTCTTGCTCGGCTCCTCCAGGGATTTCAACAAGGCATTGGCGGCCGGGATATTCAAGGCCTCCGCCGGATACAGGACAATTACCCTGCGTCCTGAGCGATGGGTGGAAATATTCATGAAATCGGTCAAGGCGCGGATCTGGTTGATCACGATTTCCTTGGAGGGTGCCTTGGCTGACTTTGCCGGCTTCTTATCGGTATCGGCCGCCTCGCCTTCGGCGCCGGCAGCTTCTTCATCATCCAGCAATTCCGGACGGACGCGGCGATAATCCGGATGACTGTATTGCGCAAACCAGCCGCAGGAAAGGCAATGCCCGCAAGCGTGCCCGCCCTGCTCAGGCGTCTCGCACAACAGCGACTGTGCGAAGTGCTCCGCGAACAAGGTCTTGCCTATGCCTTCCGGCCCATGCAGCAGGATCGCATGCGGCAAGCGTTCGCCGAATTGCTGCAATTGCTGCCACGCAGATTCCTGCCAAGCGAATAATGGATTGGTCATCGGGTATAAGTCCAGCTATAACGCGCGTTGGCGTGCAATCAACTGCGAAATGAGCCCGCTCAATAGCTCCCGGATGTCCGGTATCGGCCGTGTCGAATCGACGACCTGGAATCTCTCCGGAAACTCGGCCGCACGGCGCAAATACTCGGCCCTGGCAGCGGCAAAAAAGTCCGCCTTTTCCTGTTCAAACTTATCCTGTATCCGCGTTGAGTCCAGGCGTTCGCGCGCCACCTCCAGCGGCACATCAAACAGCAGCGTCAAATCCGGCTGCACCTTCGGATGCACCCATTGTTCCAGCGCATTCAATTTTTCCAGCGCAAGCTTACGGCCGCCGCCTTGGTAGGCGAAGCTGGAATCGGTAAAACGGTCGGAGATTACCCAGTCGCCGCGCTGCAACGCCGGCTCGATTACCTGCGCCAGGTTTTCCCTGCGGGCGGCAAACATCAGCAAGGCTTCGGTTTCCAGATGCATTTTCTCATTCAGCACCAGATCGCGCAAACGCTCCCCCAGTGGCGTGCCGCCGGGCTCCCTGGTACTGACGACATTGATGCCATGCTGCCTGATCAAGTCGATCACATAGGGGATATGCGTGGATTTGCCCGCACCGTCTATGCCCTCAAAAGTAATAAATTTACCTAACTGCTTCATTCAGATTCCATTTCTTGCATCGCCATCTATCCGGCATGGCGTCAATCACTGTCGCATTGCCTAGCGCTGGTATTTGTTGACCGCCCGGTTATGTTCGGTCAGGCTATCGGAAAAATGGCTGGTGCCGTCGCCCCTCGCCACAAAATACAGCGCATTGGAGTCGGCGGGATTCATCGCCGCCGAGATCGACGCTATTCCCGGCAAGGCAATCGGCGTTGGCGGCAGGCCAGCCCTAGTATATGTATTGTAGGGGGTATCGGTCAGCAGATCACGTTTGTAGATCTTGCCCTTGTACGTATCGCCCATGCCGTAAATCACGGTAGGGTCGGTTTGCAATAGCATGCCGGTTCTCAGGCGATTGATGAATACGGCGGCAATCAGGCTGCGCTCGGATTTTTGCCCCGTTTCCTTTTCGACAATCGACGCCATCGTCAAAGCCTCATACACGCTCTTATAGGGTAAGGCGGGACTCCTGGCATTCCAGGCGTCATTCAGGTGTTTAAGCATTGCGACATGCGCCTGTTGGTAAATTTGCAAGTCACTGCTGCCTTTGGCGAATAAATACGTATCCGGGAAAAACAAGCCCTCCGGCCATTGATAGTCCGCATCTATTTTTTTCATCAACTCCTGGTCCGATAAAGCCGCCGTATCATGCTTGATGGCCGGATGCGCGTCGATCAGCTTGCGCATTTGCTGGAAGGTCCAGCCTTCTATGATGGCGATAGTCGCTTGCGAAAATTCCCCGTTCGCGATCTTATCCAGCAATCTGAATGGCGAAATACCCGGCTCGACCTCGTAAGAGCCGGCTTTCAACCTCGCCCCTTTTCCGCTCACCCGCACCAGGATCTCGAATAGCAATGGGTTCTGCGGAACGCCTGCCTCCTGGATCTGCGACGACAGGCTGCGCACGCTGCTGCCGGGCTTGATGCTGAAGTCGATGGATTTTTCAGATCTTTGTATCGGCTGGGAAGCCCAATACGCGAGTCCGGCCGTCGCCGCCACGAAGAGCAGGATCGAGAGTAAAAATAGTTTTTTAAGAAAAGCCATGCAAATCGGTTTCAAACGTAAATTTTGTGACGCTACTATAATCTGTGCAGCAGTGTCCGTTTTTACAAGCGCCAAACGGCGTTGAGCAAGAGCGTAATGATACTGGTTTATTGCGTAACACCACAGAATTATGAGAGAAAAGATGACGACTTGGCAGCAGTTCCTGGCGCAGCATGGCGCGCAACTATCGGCGGAAGATGGGGCAGATGTAAATGGATACGAGCCTGCCTGGCAAAATAACAGCCTGCAAACGGGCTTTGTGGCGCCGCTGACCGACCTGGGCCTGATCCAAGTGCACGGCGACGATGCCGCCGGCTTCCTGCATAGCCAGCTGACCAACGACGTTGAAGGCCTGGACGCGAGTGAAGCCAGGCTGGCGGCCTATTGCTCGCCGAAGGGTCGCATGATCGCCAGTTTCCTGACCTGGAAAACCCCGGAGGGCATCTTCCTGCAATTATCGCGCGCCATACAGGCTCCGATACAAAAACGCCTGCAGATGTTCGTCCTGAGGGCAAAGGCAAAGCTGGCAGACGTCACCGCCGAGCACGTGGTTCTCGGCATAGGCGGGCAAGCCGCAGGGCCGACTTTAAAGCAATGGTTTCCTGACTTGCCGGCACAGCCATTTGCAAAAATCGATAATGAGTTCGGCACCTTGATACGGATGTCGGATGCGCGCGGGATTGCACGCTATCAATGGGTAAGCACGGCAGAAATAGTGCAGCAAGCCTGGACGGCGCTGACCGTCGATTTAAAACCGGCAAACACCAGCGCATGGCGGCTGACTGAAATACAGGCGGGCATTCCCCGGATCACCGACAAGACGCAGGAACAGTTCGTGCCGCAAATGGTGAACTTTGAACTGATAGGCGGCGTCAATTTCCGAAAAGGCTGCTATCCGGGCCAGGAAATTGTCGCCCGCAGCCAGTACCTGGGCAAACTAAGGCGCAGGATGTCCATAGTCAGCATACCGACGCTGGCTGTTGCAGCTGGCATGGAAGTGTTCACCGGCAGCGACGCCAGTCAGCCCTGCGGCATGATCGTCAGCGCCGAATTCAGCGGAGAAAATCAAAGCCTGTGCCTGGTGGAACTGAAAGTGGCGGACCAGGAAGCGGGCGATATTCGTTTGGGCGGCGGCGATGGAATGGCGCTGGAGTTCCTGCCCCTTCCGTATGCCGTGGTCGACGTCACACAATAAGTGCCGGAACCGGCAATGGATTGCTATATTTACTATCGTTGCGCCAGCCGGCATCAGCTGCAAGTTGCCGAGCAAGCTGGCGAATTGCAGCAGCGGCTTTCGCACCAAACCGGCGTGGCCGTTGAGTTGAAACGCCGGCCGGAAACCGAAAACGATATGCAAACCTGGATGGAAGTCTATAGAAAAATCCCCGAAGACTTTGCAGTCCAGATGGAAGCCGCACTGCAACAGACCTCGCTGCGCTCGTTGATCGACGGGCAGCGCCATGTCGAATACTTTATGGATGTCACTTCATGTGCCTGATCGTCTTTGCCTGGAAGCTGATCCCGTCCATGCCCCTGATCGTTGCGGGCAATCGCGATGAATTCTATGACCGCCCTGCCGCCCCGGCAGCCTGGTGGGAGAATGCGCCCAGGGTGTACGCCGGCCGGGACTTGCAGGCCGGCGGCACCTGGATGGGCATTACCAGCGAAGATGGGCCTGGCTCGGCAACAGCCAAGTTCGCCGCCATCACCAATAT
>DATHMC010000192.1:0-4133 GCA_035487495.1 Undibacterium sp. | reverse complement strand
TACAGCCGAATGGTATAAAGAGCGTGGCCTGGTCGATCGCGTATTCGAGCAGGGCGATGCGCATAAAGCAACGCGCACGCTGATTGACGAGATACGTCCGAAAATGAACGGCATACGCGCGATGCTGCGCACCCGCCGCCGCGTCCTGCCTGTCGATAAAGCGGAATTGATCGCAATTACCGAAGACTGGGCAGAGTCGGCCTTTCAATTGGAAGAAAAGGATCTCGCATATATGGAACGGCTGGTCATGTTGCAGAACAGGCGATCCGGTGTGTCCGCAACTGCGGTGAACAACAGGCGCGCCAGCGACGCGCCGGTATTGGTTGCCGCCTGAAGCTTATTGCTTTTTGAAGGTCAGGCAACCGATTTGAGTTGCCTGAATTGCTTGAACCACTCTTCAAATTCCGCAGCGGGCATGGGCTTTGCAAACAGGAAGCCCTGCGCCAGATCCACGCCTATGCTGCGCAGGAATTCCGCCTGATCCTGGGTCTCCACGCCTTCCGCCACGATCTTCAATTGCAGTTCTTGCGCAACCGCGACCATCGAGCGCAATAGCCTCTGCGCCCTGACATCGTTATGGATGGAGCTGATGAAGCTGCGGTCCAGCTTCAGCACGTCCAGCGGCAGGCGCGACAATTGCGACAGCGAAGAGTAGCCGGTGCCGAAATCGTCCAGGTGGACCTCTGCTCCCAGTTCCTTGAACTGGCTGATCAGCTTCAGCGCCAGCGACTCGTCTTCTATCAGGCAACTTTCCGTCAGTTCCAGATCCATGATGGAGGGATAGATGTCGGCCGCTAAAATCGCCATCTTGAAATCTTCTACCAGCTTGGGGTGGCGGAACTGGCGAGCGGAAAGGTTAATCGCCACCCGCAGGTTGAAGTCCTGTTTTTTCCACAAGCCAGCCTGTTTGGCCGCCGTTTCCATGATCCATTTACCGATCGGGGTAATGAGCCCGGATTCTTCCGCGTAAGGGATGAAGTTCATCGGCTGGATCATGCCGCGTTCGGGGGAGTTCCAGCGTATCAGCGCTTCCACGCTCTCCACCTTGCCGGTGGTCAGCGACTGTTTTGCCTGGTAATGCAATTCGAACTGGTTTTCTTCCAGCGCTTTGCGGATGTTGGTATCCAGCCACACATACTCGCTGACCTTTTTATCCATCTCCCGGGTAAACACGCGGTGGGTATTGCGGCCGCTATCCTTGGCCGCATACATGGCCATGTCCGCGTTGCGGATCAGCTCTTCCATCGACCTGCCATGCTCCGGAAATACCGCAATGCCGATGGAGCAACTGGAATAAATTTCTGCCCGGTTCAAATTAAAAGGAGTTTTCATGCGCTCCTGAATCCGCTCTGCGATCAGTTCAGCGGCACGTTGGGTTGCGTTCGGTATCACGATCAGAAACTCGTCTCCGCCTAGCCGCGCAATCACATTCCCCTCCCTGAGACAGGAATGTATTGCAGAAGCCGCTGCTTGGATCAGACAATCGCCAAGAACGTGGCCATAATGGTCATTTACTTTCTTGAAGTTATCCAAATCGAGAAACAACAAACTGAATACAGGAGCATTGGCTTTCGTCAGTGCTTCCGTGATCAATTCTTGTATGGCATGCCGATTCAATAAGCCGGTGAGAGTATCTTTGGTCGCCAATTCCATCAGGCGCTCTTTGGCGTGCCGCTCTTCCGTAACGTCCGTTCCCGAGCAAACAAGAAAATTTTCCTGTTCGCCGCTACCGCTTTCTATCAGCTTATTGCGCCATATGACTTTACGCACCCCGTATTGGGTATTGATAGGACGCTCAACTTCAAATAAGGACTGTGTCGAGAAAAAATTCTTGATATTTTCTCTCGCAGCCTGATGCTCCGTTGTTGGCATGAACAAATCGTGGGCGTTCAATCCGAGCAGGTTTTCTTCCTTGAGACCTGTTACTTCCTCACAAAGACGATTGAATCGTTTGATCTTTCCCTTACTGTCTATAATAACGACCAGAGAATTCACCTCGGAGACCACTTGTTCGGCAAACATCAGGCCGTGTTCCAGGTCGCGCGCGACGGTATCGGTATCGTAGTAATCCGCTGCGGTGCCGGCCCAGGTCGCCTTGTCTGTCTTCTTGCCAACCAGGTGCAGCTTGACGCTGTCATTGAAAATCTTCAGGTCGAACGTCAGGTGGGACGTGACGCCGGTCAGCTGGCGAATGGCGTTCGCCTGCTCGGAACTCAGGCCGACCGTCGTCGTCGTAACCTCCCCATCACCCGACAAATGTAGAGCGTCACTATCGTCCCTGAAGTACCACAGCGGGCTTCTGGTACCGAAATGCTTGAACAACAGTGTGCTTTCCATATCCTTTTTTTTCATTCCCAACCTTTGCGGCCATCGTGGACGGCATTTTATCTGAAACCGGAATTTACACTATTGGACTCCCAGCACCAAATAGGTTCAGAAAATAATCTCGGCTAAATAGCGATCCAGAAATTGAATAGTCTTATCTCCCCGGCGTGGGCCAATTCTATCAATATATCCTTAACGGCTAAAATAATTGAAAATCAATGACATGTGTTAAACATTTCATTCATTTACTCAATTATTCAGACACAAAATCACTACAATGTGTAAAAGATTTATAGACAGTCCTGGTTTTTCTTAAAAACAGTATTTAATAGGCAACAATTGTGCCAGGAAAATCGTCTTAAGCGATAGCAAATAATTAGGAAAAAACAAGTGACACGTCCTCCAGATCGCCTCTCTGGCAGCTGGAACTGACACGAGAGAGGGCAATTGCTTGATGTGGCCGAGGCTGAGCGCTTGCAAAATGAGCATTTACATTCTTCAGGCCGGTAGACTACAGTGAGATTGTATTAATTGCCCAACAATGTGCCAATCAATGCAAGCGTTGCTTGCCCAGATCAGGTGATCCGTATGTCTATTCGCCCTCCCTTACCCCCGTTCACCCGCGAAACCGCGATTCAAAAAATACGCGCAGCCGAAGATGGCTGGAATTCGCGCAATCCGGAAAAAGTGCCGCTGGCCTATACCGAAGACAGCTGCTGGCGTAATCGCGCCGAATTCATCCAGGGCCGTGAAGCGATCGCCGCCTTCCTCCGCCGTAAATGGGCGCACGAACTGGATTACCGGTTGATCAAGGAATTGTGGGCGTGCGACGGCAACCGCATCGCGGTGCGCTTTGCCTACGAATGGCACGACGACTCCGGCAACTGGTTTCGTTCTTATGGCAATGAAAACTGGGAGTTCGACGAAGCCGGCCTGATGCGCACACGGCACGCCAGCATCAACGACCTGCCGATCAAGGAGTCGGAAAGAAAATTCCACTGGGATGGCGGCAGCCCCCGTCCGGCCGACCACCCCGGCCTGACCGAGCTTGGGCTGTAAGCAGGCATGGATGCTTCAACGCATGGGACCGGCAAGGAAAGAGGGCGGAAGACAGTAAGAGTCGAACTTACGAGAGAATGATAGACATCCCCTGACGGGTTTGAAGCCCGCCCGCACCACCGGATGCGTGTGCCTTCCATGAAAATAGGTGAAAAAAGCCAGCGTGTCGTCATCGCAATTCATCAGGCTGCCACTGGCTATCTGTGCGCAGTATATGCGTGTCACGCAGTCGCCGAGTATAGCCGACGCGGTCGAAGAATTCCAAGATCTGGATCGCGCGTTTGCGGCCCAGTCCGGTCGCGTCCCTGAAGCCGGCGGCGTCAAGCCTCTTATTGGCGGTATTGCCTGCAATGTCGTCCTTGGCGATGCCGGAGATCAGCCGCGACAGTTCTGCGATGCGCTGTGGATGATAGAACAGGTCGCGCACTATCTGGTAAGCCTGTCCGCGCATGGCCAGCTTGCGCAGCAAATCGCGCACCACCGGTTCCGGCGCCTGATGCTCGCGCGCCAGGTCGCGGACCCAGGGCACATCAAAACCTGCCACCAGCAGGGAGCCCAGCAACTTATCCGCCAGCGCCTGTTCCTGCGGCTTCAGTTCGGTCGCATGTTCAGGCAGGCGCAGCCACGGGCCTTGCTGTATCAGCTTGCCGCGGGCGCACAGTTCCTGGATCAGGTGGCGCCACAGCGCGTCATCCGCCTCGGGTTCGACGATGCGCTTCAGGCGCGCGGCCTGCGGCCCCATCTCATCC
>DATHMC010000191.1:0-2036 GCA_035487495.1 Undibacterium sp. | reverse complement strand
ATCGAGTATGCCGAACAGGATTTCGCGGAACGCCAGGTAATCGAAGCGCGCACCGAGGCTGAAGCGATTTTGACGGCAACGGCGAAGGCATTGAACAATTCACAGGCAGGGAAGCTGACTCGCGAAGAGCGCGCAAAGGTCGATGCGAGTGTCGCGGAGCTGCAGCAAGCGGCGCAGGGTAACGACTACAAATTGATTCGCAAGAAGATTGCTGAACTCAATCATGCCACAGAGCATCTGGCGGACTTGGTAATGAATTCGGCGGTGCAGACGGCTCTGCAAGGTAAGAAATTGGCTGAGGTTTAGGAGAGCGTATATGGGCGGCAGCAATCCATACATTGAAGAAGTAAAATACAAAAAGGCCACGAAGAAATATAAGGTGACGTTTCTGCCGAGCGGTAAGACCGTGGAAGTGGACCCGGAAAAGTTTCCGTACGGTCACAACGGGATTCCCGGCAGCATTCTGGACATTTCCGAGGGCTTCAAGATGGGTTTGGATCACGCGTGCGGCGGAGTGTGCGCTTGCTCGACGTGCCATGTAATGGTGAAGGAAGGCCTGGAGTCTTGCAACGAAGCGACGGATGCAGAGTTAGACGAACTTGACGAGGCGCCAGGCATCACGCCGAAGTCGCGGCTCGGTTGCCAGACAGTGCCCGACGGCACGATCGATATAGTGGTGGAAATACCTGATTGGAACAAAAACTACGCGAAGGAACTGGATCACTAAGGAGTCGCGGATGCCGCCGACGTTTGATTGGGACAGCTTGGACGACATTGCAATCGGCTTGGCGGATAAGTTTCCAGACGTGGACCCATTCACGGTCCGCTTTACGGATATGCATAAGTGGATCACCGAGCTGCCGGGATTTGCGGGCGATCCAATGAAATCAAATGAGAGCAAGCTTGAAGCGATTCAGCAGGCGTGGCACGAAGAATGGGAAGATCGCAAAAGCTGAGTTCCAAGCCGTCGGTTTAGAACTCAAAGAAAGCCTGTGTCGGGCGAGCGAAAGTTCGCATTGTCTGCGTGAATAGCGCAAAAAGAGAGTTTCCCTTATACTTGTAAGGTTGTAGATTTCTCTGCTGTGCCGCTATGGTGCAACGGTTAGCACGCGGCCCTTTCAAGGCCGAAATACGGGTTCGATTCCCGTTAGCGGTACCAAAAACTCGTTGATAATTTCCAAATATCTGAAATTACATAAAATCCCTGCGAATATCGCGGCTTGCTGCGCGGTGTTATGCTTGTATTTCAAGCCCAGTTGCGGGCAGGAGGTCGTTTATGGCTGATTTTCTTCGCTCGAATAATCCCGTTTTGCAGGAAAAGGCGTTTGCTGGACAGATTGCGTCCGGCGAAACGATGACAGTGCAAGGCACGGTGAACAAGACCGGGTTGTTGCTGTTGTGTGTGGTGGCCACATCGGCGTGGACATGGGGATTGGCGCACTCGCCTACGCCAGAGGCGGCCTATCCATGGATGATAGGTGGAGCGGTAGGCGGGTTTGTGATGGCGCTGGTAACGATCTTCAAGCAACAGTGGGCGGCCGTGACGTCTCCGATCTATGCGCTACTGGAAGGGCTTTTTCTGGGCGGCATCTCTGCGGTGTTTGAGAAGTCCTATCCAGGAATTGCGGTGCGCGCGGTGAGTTTGACGTTCGCGGTGTTGTTTGTGCTGCTGTTGGCCTACAAAACTGGAATCGTAAAGGCGACTCGCGGTTTCAAACTAGGCGTAATTGCGGCGACGGGAGGAATTGCGCTGGTATATGTCGTAAATATGTTTATGAGCCTGTTCTTCCACAGGCAGATGTCATTTCTGTATAGCAGCAGTCCGCTGAGCATTGGGATCAGCGTATTTGTGGTGATCATTGCCGCACTCAACCTGGTACTCGATTTCGACATGATCGAGACGGGAGCGCGGATGAACGCACCAAAGTATATGGAATGGTATGGCGCGTTCGGGTTGATGGTTACGCTGGTCTGGCTATATCTTGAAATCTTGCGGTTGCTGGGCAAAACGCGTCGCCGGTAAGTGCTCGATTAGC
>DATHMC010000190.1:0-4895 GCA_035487495.1 Undibacterium sp. | reverse complement strand
CGGTCGGGCTGAAGGGCCTGTCATAGCGGGAGACCACGGTGGAGGCTGTGCGCAGCTTCAGGTTTTCCAGCGCTTGCTGGATTTTGGGGCCTTCGGTGGAGTTGGCCTGGAAGATCGCCAGCGCCAGCAGGCGCAGCGCGTCGTAGGTCTGGGCGGCGGCGACCGCGGACGGGATGCCATGGACCTTGTTGATCTTGCGGTAGGCTAGCGAGAACTGGTTGCTGACGGAGCTGAGCTCGTTCTCGATGAAGGTGACCGCGGTGCGCGCGCCTTCCGCGCCGGCACCGGATTTATCGATGAAGGTCTGCTGCGACATGGTCCACGGACCCACCAGCGGCAGTTTCAGCTTCAGTTTTTCCGCGCTCTTGATGACGCTGGCGGCATCCGGGCCCAGGCAATACATCACGATCGCTTGCGCGCCGCTTTCCCTGGCGTGCTGCAGCTGGGTAGTCATGTCCTGGTCGCCGACCTTGAAGCTCTCCACCACCACCGGTTTCAGATGCCGCCGCTCCAGCTCGGCCAGCATGCTTTGCTTGCCGAACTGGCCGTACGGGCTTTCGTCATGCAGCAGCGCAATCTTGTCTATCTTGCGGCGGTCGATCACGTCGTTGAGGATGACGATGGGCTGCAGCGCATCGCTGGCGGAGGTGCGGAAGACATAGCTGGCCGGATAGGCGGGCGGCATGAAGGTCTTGGTGATGGTGGCGCCGGTGGCGCCCGAGACGATCAGCGGTATCTTCGCTTCCTGGAACACCTTGGCCGCCGGCAGCGCGACGCCGGTATTGCCAAAGCCGACCACGGCAATCACGTGGTCTTTTTCCACCATCTCCTTGGCGATGGCCACGCCGACATCGGGCTTGGCCTGGTCGTCGCGCTCCACCAGTTCTATCTGCCGGCCCATGATGCCGCCGATCTGGTTGATGTCGGCCAGAAAGACCTGTGCGCCGCCCATGATGCTCTGCCCCATGTCTTCCGAGGATTTGCCGGTGACCGGGCCGATCACGCCGATCTTGATGGTCGGCTGCTGCTGCGCGGAGGCAATGGCGCTGGCCCCAAATGCGGCCGCCAGAAAAATAAAACGGAACTTCCCATGCTGTTGCATCGTTTGTCTCCTGATCAGGTATTTTTGCTTTATTTCCTCTAAGAAATATACTCCAATATGCAGAGAAACATCGGATTTTGCTAGTTGGAAGCCCAAAAACGCGCTATGTTTGTCTCATATTTTAGAAAGCGGCCCCTGCCTGCGTAGCGATATCGTATCGTGCCATATTGTTATTGCGAAGTTAACAATAAAGTGGAGATATTCATCATGAAACCCATTTTCTGCGCAGCGGCGGCCGTTTTTTCCGCGGCTTCTTCTATTGCCTGCGCGCAGGCTGCCACTCCTGTCCCCAGCGACATTGCAGGCATCTGGACCACCAAGGATTCCGAGTTCAACGGCCAGGCGCTGGTGAAGGGGCAGGCCCTGTATCTCGATACCGACGGCATCGGCGCCAGCGTCGTCGGCAACGGCAGCGAAGTACTGGGCGTCAAGCTGGTGGTGACCGCCTACAACAAGGACACCAATACGCTCAGTGTGGAGATGACGGAAAGCAGGAACATCATCGTCCATACCGGCATGATCTACGATCCGGTGAAAAAGCTGCTGTCCTCAAAAATGGACCCGACGCAGAAATTCGAGCGCCGCTTTGAGGAGGTGTCGGCACAAGTGCGAAGCTCGCTCGGTCTGGAGGCAAAGGCGAAATAACATGCGTGCACATCGCGGCTTCAGCGACTGTCCTATTGGCTGGCTAAGGCGGGCACTGCCGCTTCTTTCCAGCGGCTACTCAGGAATTCGATGAATGCCCGGGCTGCGGGTCCGATGGGCCGGGGTGGGCAGATGCAGTAGACGCCAGTCTCTCTTCCGGTCCACTGCGGCAGTATTTGCACCAGCTCACCCAGCCGTATCGATTCGGCCATCGTCACTGCGGAATGAAACGCGATGCCGCGTCCGTCAATGGAAAATTGTTTGACCGCATCTCCGTTGTCAGCGCGCATCCTTCCGCGCGGACGAAACGATCGCTCGCCGGTCGGGCCAAACAAGCGCCAAAGTTCGCCATCGTGGCTTGCCGTCGAGACCAGGCACTCGTGCTGCTTAAGGTCCTCGACCTGTGCCGGGACCCCATGCCGCTCCAGATAGCGGGGCGCTGCGACCAGTATCCTGCGGTTGTCCAGCAGTTTTCGGGCGATCAATGTGGAGTCTTGCAGGCGGCCGATCCTGATTGCTACCGCTACACCTTCAGCGACGATGTCGACATAGCGATCGGTCATGAGCAGGTCGAGCTGGAGTTGGGGGTAGGCCTCCATGAAGGCCGACAGGTGCGGCACCACATGGCTGCGGCCGAAGGATACCGAAGCGCTGAGCTTGAGCGTGCCGTGCGGCAGGTCTTGCTCGTCGCGTATCCTTTCATAGGCGCCGCGCAATTGTTCGAACGCGGCCCCACAGTCGGAAAAATAGCGCTGCCCGGCTTCGGTCAGGGACATTGCCCGCGTCGTACGATTGATCAACAGCACACCAAGCTGTTGTTCCAGCGATTTCACAAGCCGGCTGACAGAAGACGGCGTCATGTTGAGATCTTGCGCCGCCCTGGCAAAGCTGTGGTGCTCGACCACCGCGACAAATGCCTGCACCAGATGCAAGGATGGCTCTTCCATTGCTTCCCCCAAGGAATGAATATATGAAATTTTAAGCTATTATCATCCATTATCTCCATTGTTAGAATAAGCTTTTGAACGGAGGTAACAATGGACACCAGCAACAATGCCGCCATTTTCGGCGCTCTTCATCACCAGCCGAAGCCACTGCGGCTTCCCAATGCCTGGGACGCGGGCAGCGCCCTTTTGATAGAGAGCCTTGGCGCCGCCGCGATCGCCACGACGAGTGCCGGCGTGGCTTGGTCACTCGGCTACCGTGACGGCGACGTACTGCCGCTGGCACAGCATCTCGCGAGCGTCGCCGCGATCGCCCGTGTCATCAGGGTGCCGCTTAGCGTCGACATTGAAGGTGGCTATACCGGCGAAGCTGACGAACTTGAGGTCACGATTGCCCGTTTTATCGACGCCGGGGCTGTCGGCATCAATATCCAGGACGGAGCGGCGCCACCGGATCTGCTCTGTGAAAAAATCGCGCGGGTCCGAAACGCGGCAGAGCGGCGTGGCGTCAAGCTTTATATCAACGCGCGCACCGACGTGTACGCCCGGGGTTTGGCGCCTGCAGGTGCCCGCGTTGAGGAAACCCTCGCTCGCGCGAAACGGTATCGGGACGCTGGAGCGGACGGTTTGTTTGTTCTGGGTGTCGTCGATCCAAACGACATTCTCGACATTGCCGGCGGCACCGACCTGCTGTTGAACGTTATCGCCTGGCCCGGATTGCCTCCGGCGGCAGAACTCGCCGCGCTCGGCGTGCGGCGGGTCAGTGTCGGGTCGTGGATTCCCCAGAGCCTTTGGGCGCGCACCTCAACGCTGGTGACAAACTTCCTTGCCGATGGCCGGTCCGAGCCTCTCTTCGATGGCGCTGCCCCTTATTCCGAGGTCAACTCCCATTTTTCGGCTTGACCATTCGAATTCATGACTGCCTAGCGGCTTTTTTGCTGCTCGCATGGGTGATTTTTTGTTGTGCCGGAGGCAGCATTTTTGCGATGCGAATCAGCGGAATGCCGGTGAGAGGCTATGGATGAAATGCGTTCTACATAAATTCGATGTGGCCGTCGATCTATGCCGGCGCGCCGCCGATCTGCTGCCGCAAGCCCAGGCGATCGGCCTGCAGCCAGGCCTGGTGTATCTTCCCGTCCACGATACGGTAGATCGCAATCGCGGTCTGCGCCACCGCTTTATGGCTGGCGGCAACGCCTGCAAACGGCCCCTTGTGCGTGGCCGTAAGCGACCAGCGGACGGCCACGCGGTCGTCCTCGGCGAACATGTCTTCCAGCGTAAAATGCGCATCCGGAAAGCCCCTGCGCAAGCCGGCGATGATCGCGCCGAACCCCGTCGATCCCTTCTCGCCCTGGCCGCCGGTGAAGTCCCTGGCCAGCAGCTCGGCCAGCACCTCCAGATTGCCGGTGTTGAAGCAATCTTCATACAGCCTGCGCACCAGCATCTTGTTTTTGTCCTGGGTTTGCTTTAGGAGCATGCCAGCCTCTCTTTCAAATAAGTTGGAGTAAAATGAGTATAAAACCTCAACTTAACTTTAGGTCAAGGAGAAAATGATGGCAAAGCTGGAACCCGGCGACGTGCACCGACGCCTGTCCGTGGGCGAGGTGGCGGCGCGCAGCGGCGTGGCGGTCTCCGCGATCCATTTCTATGAAGCCAAGGGCCTGATCAAGAGCTTGCGCAATGAGGGCAACCAGCGCCGCTACGCGCGCGACGTGCTGCGGCGGGTGGCGGTCATCAAGGTGGCGCAGCGCATCGGCATTTCGCTGGCATCCATCCACGATGCGCTGGCGACGCTGCCGGAAGGACGCACGCCGACCGCCGCCGACTGGGCCAAACTGTCGCGCCGCTGGAAAGGCGAGCTGGATGACAGGATCAACAAGCTGACGCAATTGCGCGACCAGCTGAACGACTGCATAGGTTGCGGCTGCCTGTCGATTAATGCCTGCAAGCTGCGCAATCCGCAAGATGAATTATCCAGGCAAGGCACGGGGCCGAGGCTGCTCGATCCGGAAGGGTGAAATGTTCGACAATCCAAAAATGCGGGGCGGCAATCGCGTCAGCGTATTGTGCCCTGGCTGGCTGCTGAAGCATTAGATCCAAGCTACCCTGCCGCGAAAAAACTCCCGGCATAAAAAAAGCGCGAGACTGCAAAGTCTCGCGCTTTTTTTTGATCGTGCGTCACTCGTTACGCGTGCAACTCCGCC